>CALILP010000019.1 GCA_938016515.1 uncultured Paracoccaceae bacterium | reverse complement strand
CAGATCTGATGCGTCAAAGCGGAATGTTGTGGCATTCTGCAGGATTTCACCTTGGCCGCGCAGTGTGTCGTCCTGGTATGTGGCCAGGTTGACGCCTGTGTGCGGTGTCAAAAAGCCTGTCTGCGCCATCATCACTTCGTGCGAGAATGGTGTCTGCAGGAACTTCATCAGCTCAACCGCTGCGTCGTTTGCATCGGTCATCGCCAAAAGTGTACCGCCGCCCAGAACTGGGTTGCCCAGATCTTTTTCGCCGAAGGATGGGAAGTAGAAGAAGTCTGCATCGACGCCAACTTCTGTCCCTTCAGGGAAGAATGCTGGTGCGAAAGACGCCTGACGGTGCATGTAGCACTGCGCAGGAGACGAGAACAAACCAGCCGGGCTGTCGCGGAAGTCTGTCGTTCCTACGGACCCAGCACCACCGGCTACCATGTCGTCATTCTTTGCAAACATGCCGAATGTGTCGATGGCTTCGATGACGCGTGGGTCATTGAACGGAATCTCGTTGCTGACCCATTGGTCGTAGACGTCGGGTGTCTGCGTACGCAGCATGATGTCTTCAACCCAGTCTGTTGCTGGCCAACCTGTCGCCGGACCGGACCCCAGACCAATACACCAAGGCGTTTCGCCGTCCGCAATCATCTGCTCTGACAACGCGATCAGATCTTCCATAGTTTCTGGAATCTCGTAACCCGCATCTTCAAAGTTCTCTGGCACGTACCATACCAGCGACTTGACGTTCACATTGTAGAAGAAGCCGTAGAACTGGTCGGCGCCTTCTGCGTCTGCATATGTGCCCAGATCAACCCAAGACTGACCAGCCGCATAGTTGTCACCAACCCAAGCAGCAGCGTCAGCACCCAGTGGTGTCAGAAGACCCTGAGACGCCATGTTGGCGGCAAGACCCGGCTGCGGGAACACGGCGATGTTTGGCGGAGAGCCAGCTTCGGCATCGATAACGATCTGCTGCTCAAATCCGTCAGAACCGGTGTATGTCGCCTCTGCGCCAGTTGCTTCAGAGAAGTAAGCCAGCATGCTGGAAAACACTTCTGCCTCAGGGCTCAACCACGGACCAAAGACCGTGACGGACTGACCGCTGAGGTCAGGTGCGCCGTCTGCATATGCTGTGAAACTATCCCAGCTAAAGTCGCCTTCACCGGGCGCAAATACCAAATGCCCATCGGCACTGGCCATACCAGCTGTCAACGCAGCCAGTGCTACACCTGAAACAAGTGTCTTTTTCATTAAACTTCCTCCCATTTGCGCCTTAAGGCGCCAGTCTTTCAAAGTGCTTTCAAATCTTCCAAAGCGCTTTGACTAATGGCTATTAGTCTCAGAATTGAAAAGTTGTGTCAACGTAATTCCCTAAACGCCAATAATGTTGGTAATTTTGTCCGATTTTTAAGGCTGCGCGTGCTTGCGCATTTGACGCCTGTAAAGAAAAGTGTACACATGTGTGAAGATTGTTCGAAGCGCTTTGAGACCGTATCCTATGAACCTGAAACAGTTTTCAAAGACACTTGGCCTTAGTCAAACCACGGTCAGTCGTGCCCTGAACGGATATCCAGAAGTCAGTGCGGCAACGCGCGCGCGTGTCGAACAGGCGGCGCAGAAACATGGCTACACGCCGAATTTCAGCGCCCGTAATTTGGCTACCGGCCAGGCGCGAGCCATCGGTCATGTGATTCCCGTCTCGTCCCAGTACGAAGTTGTGAATCCGGTTTTTGCGGATTTGATCGCAGGTGCCTCGACGGTATATTCGGCAAATGGATATGAGCTGTCTTTGTCAATCGTCGAAAATGCAAACGAAGCACAGGTTTACCGCGACCTGAAAGCGCGCGGGTCCGTTGCGGGTGTGATCGTGCATGCGCCGGAAATGGACGACAACCGTGTGGCACTGCTTGATAGCATCCAATTGCCGTTTGCAGTGCACGGACGGGTTTCGACGCATACAAAACCCTACTGTTGGGTCGATATGAACAACCGCACAGCGTTTCAGCGCGCGACAGAGCTGCTTTTGGATTTAGGGCACCGCCGGATTGGCCTGATTAACGGGATTGAAACCAAAGATTTCGCATACCGGCGGCGTGAAGGTTATAGCGATGCGCTTGCAGCCCGTGGGCTTCCGCTGGATCCCGCGCTCATGCGATCAGGTGAAATGACTGAAGAAGCCGGCTACACCGGCGTGATCGAAATGCTTGCGCAGAAAAATCCACCCACTGCATTTTTGATCAGTTCTATGGTGTCTGCCTTTGGCGCGCGGCGCGGCATCGAAGATTCGGGTCTTGTTATGGGTCAGGATATCTCGATCGTGAGCCACGATGACGAGTTGGCATATCTGCAAAACAGCGGCGAAACACCAATCTTTACATCGACCCGCTCGTCTGTCCGAGAAGCAGGTCGCCTGTTGGCGGAAAGTCTTATCGCCGCGATCAAGCACCCGAACGACCCGCCACCACAAGTTTTGCTAAAGGCTGACCTTCGGCTTGGTCGGTCCACTGGGGCTGCACCATCCGCGAAGCCCTAAAAACGGGGACGCGCGGACGGGCATCTTGCGGGGCCGTTACTTCGCCGCTTTGGCTTTCACAGTTTTCTTGGCAGGCGCTTTGGCCTTTGGTGCCGCCTTTTTGGTTGGGGTCTTCCGCGCACGTTTTTTGGGCATTGGCGGCGTCAGCGCATCAACGGCCTTGAGCCAATGTTCTTGATCGCGCCCTTCTGGCTGACCATCGTCGAGCCAAAACAGGTATGCGGTTTCACGGATCTTGTTTTCGTCAATTGCAGTTTTGGACATTGCGGTGCCCTCCTATAGAATCGCGTTGAATTGATGGCATGCGCTTACGAAGAAATGCTGCACTTGCACAATAGCCGCATCTGCGCATTCATAGACCTGTTGCAAGACTGCAATGACCCATAAAAATAAGGGAAAATTGCTGTGTTGGGCTGTACCTCCGCCCGCCCTCGTAAAACCAATGACATTTCAAAAGGATGGCAGTCTCGGTATGGGGTGGTGCAAGCATCCGAGGGTAGAAGAGATGAAATTCCATTCCAGAAACGACGATGCCGCTGCAAATGCTCTCGCAAGGCGGTGGAAACTAAAGATCAAGGACTGCATCGCTGAAACGCGGCGCGCCCGCATTTTTCAGGTCGATAGCCCTGATGGCCCCGCTGCCCTGAAGCTTTACAAACGTATCGGGTCGTCCGGCGAAAGTGCCTCTGTCCCTTTCTTGCGTGATCTTGCCCCCGGTGCAGGTGCGAAAATCTATCGGGTTAGCCCCCTGCGAACCGCCGTCCTGATGGAATTTCTGGAAGGGCCAACGTTGCAAGACCTTGTGACCCAAGGGGAAGAGGCGCGTGCGACAGCATTACTTGCGGATGTTGCAGCTGCCGTTATTGGGTCGTCGTTCCGGTTTCCGATCATCTATAGCCGCCAAATTCCGGCCATCACGTCCGACTTTGCACTGCGCAAAGGCCATCAAGGCAACGTCCCGCTGCAAGACGCAATGCACCGAGCTGCCAACCTTTTCGACCACCTTGTACGGACATCCCCCGCGGAACAGGTCATCCACGGCGATCTGGGTTACGGCAATGTCATCCTAACAAGCGACGGGCCAAAGCTGATTGATCCCAAAGGATTGCGCGCAGATCCGGCATGTGAATTCGCAAAAGCGCTCTCGCAGCCTTATGACGACGTGAACGTTGATGTCTGCACAAAAACTGCTGTGCGTCGCGCAAGCCTCATCGCGGCTAAGGCCGATGTTCCGATGATACGTATCGTTCAATGGGCGACGATTAATCTTGCTCGGACAACGATCAAAAGAGCGGATCGTCAGAACGGTGAACGGGATTTGTTACCCTACCTAACCGCACTTCTTGCACTGTCAGATCAGGACTAAAAAACGGCTGACAGATCAAATCCGTCAGCCGTCGTTGTAGGCGTTGTTACTGAACAGGAACTTCTTTTTGTTCAGCCTGCTGCTGCTCAACCCTGCGCGCGAGTTCCTGACGGTAAAGCGCCATGAAATCGATTGTTTCAAGGTTCAGCGGTGGGAAGCCACCGTCACGGGTCACGTCACTGACGACGCGGCGGACAAATGGGAATGTGATGCGCGGGCATTCGATCAGCAGGTACGGGTGCATCTGCTCTTCCGGGACGCCCTCGATCAGGAAGACACCGGCGTAATCAAGTTCCAGAACGAACAACGGATCGTTGGTGCCTTTGGCGTTGCTGGTGATGTTGAGCTTAGTAATCACCTCAAACTGGCCATCTGTCTTGCGCTTGCGGGCGTCAAGATTGACCTGCACCTTGATCTCTGGCGTGGCTTCTGGAGAGGCGCCTTTTTGGGCAAGGATGTTCTCGAACGACAGGTCACGCACGTATTGTGCAAGAACCCGGGATTTGGGTTGCGCTGCTGCAGCATCGCCTGCGGCGGCGACATCTGGTGCGGCGGCTGGTGCGTCTGTTTTATCTTCGTCGGCCATTGGGTGCTCCGGCTTGCGTCATTGAAATTCGGCAACGTCCTATCAGCCCCGCTGCGGGGCCTCAACCACCCATATCTATTGGCGGGTCCACCCGGACGGTCCCTTTGGGCCATCATCGCTTTGGGTTACTTCCTCAAAATCAGCATCTATGACCCGATCTTGCGGACCACGGGGCTGATTGGGGTGGTGCTGAAACGGGTCTTGTTGCGGATGCTCACCCAACGTGAATGAGGCCCCCTTCACCCGCTCGCGCAGTTGCTTGTAGACAGCCGCCCGGACCGGGGGCAGCAGCAGGGCAAAGCCAACGAAATCAGTGAAAAAGCCGGGCGTTAACAGCAGGGCCCCGGCAAAAAGAATCATCGCACCATTTGCCAATGGCTCGGTCGGGTCGCGCAATTCGTTGAATGACCCGCGCAGATTCGCCAATTCGCGCGCGCCCTGCGACCGCACGAGGGTAGACCCAATGATCGCTGTGACCAGAACGATCAGCAGGGTCGGCCATAATCCGATCCACTCGCCAACCCGAATAAACAGAGCGATTTCAATCAATGGAACGGCTATGAAGGCAATCAACAACCACATCTTGGGCCTCTTCAACGACTTCTTGGTGGGAAAGGTGGACTAACGCCTGCCCCCCACCTACATAAGGACCGTACCACGCATTTCCATGCTTTTGTTGTCATGAGGCCCGAATGAATTCTCCGATTATCCAGCTTCTGGTGCTTGCCGCCATCGCTGTTTTCCTGATCCTGCGGTTGCGGGGCGTCTTGGGCACGCGTGAAGGGTTTGAAAAACCGCGCGTCACCGAACAGCCCTCCCGGCGCGGCCCCGATCTTGAAGTGATCGAAGGTGGCCCTGATCTGGATATCACCGATCACGCAGAAGAGGGCAGCGATACAGCCACCGCCTTGGCCGAGATGAAGCGGGTCGATAACAGCTTTCACGTTGGCGAATTTCTGGGCGGCGCCAAAGGTGCCTATGAGATGATCCTGATGGCTTTCGAAAAAGGTGATCTGTCAGACGTCGTGCCCTTCATTTCCGAAGAGGTCTATGAGGCGCTGCAAAGCGTGATCGATGAACGTGAAAAGCAAGGCCTGACGGTTGAAGCCACGTTTGTTGGTTTGTCAGAGCTCAAATTGACCGAAGCCACGTTTGACCAGGACACCAGCGAGGCAGAGATTACAGCCGGGTTCAAATCAGAGTTGGCGTATGTTGTCCGCGACAAAGGCGGCGACATTGTCGAAGGCGATCCAAACGGGATCAAGCGTCAGAAGGACGTCTGGACCTTTGCACGTCAAATGGGCACCGACGATCCGAACTGGCGTCTGGTCGCAACCGGGGAATAAACCCGTGCTGGGCCGTGCCTTTGCGACTGCTTGGCTTGGCCTGATGATGACAGGGTCCGCGATGGCGCAACCGACATACACTTTACTGGGGTTTGAAGACCTGCAGGGCTGGGCCGCTGATGATCATCAGGCGGCCCTTACCGTTTTCCGCGACACCTGTGGCGATATCAACGACAAGGAATGGGAAGGCCTGTGTGCCTTCGCGGCAGACGTCACAGATGCCAAAGCCTTCTTCGAGTTGTTCTTTGAGCCTGTGCTGATCGAAGACGGCGAAGACATGCTGTTCACCGGCTACTATGAACCAGAAATTCCAGGCTCTCTGACGCAAGGCGGGCCCTACCAATATCCGATTTATGCGGTCCCAGAGGACCTGATCGAAGGCCAGCCATACCTGTCCCGCCGCGAATTGGAAGAAAGCGGCGCGCTGCTGGATAGGGGTCTAGAGATCGCCTGGCTGTCTGATCCGGTTGATAAGTTCTTCCTGCAAATTCAGGGTTCTGGCCGGGTAAAGCTGCCGAATGGCAACCGGATCCGCGTTGGCTATGGCGGCAAGAACGGGCGGGCCTATTCCTCTGTCGGGGTGGAATTGGTGAACCGCGGGACGTTTGAGGCACATCAGGTCTCTGCTGATGTGATCCGCAACTGGGTGCGCGACAATCCTGTCGCGGGACAAGAGCTGTTGTGGACCAACGAAAGCTATGTCTTCTTTCGCGAGGTCAGCGAAGTGCCCTCAGACAAGGGTCCGCTGGGTGCGATGAACCGCTCGATCACCGCGATGCGGTCGATTGCGGTGGATCCGTCGCTGACAAAGCTGGGCGCACCTGTCTGGATCGAAAAGACTGGCGCGGACCCATTGAACCGCCTGATGATCGCCCAAGACACCGGGTCTGCCATCAAGGGTGCGCAGCGGGCTGATATCTTTTACGGCACTGGCGACGCGGCAGGCCGCTCTGCTGGCCGGATCAAGGATGGGGGACGGATGGTTGTACTACTGCCGATCCAGCGTGCTTTTGCCAAGCTGCCTGAAGCCCTGATCGAATAATGCGCAAGCCCCGGCATCTGTCGCCCGATGAACGGGCGCTTTGGGACGTTGTGGCAGGTCGCACCACGCCGCTGGATCCCAAGCGTCCAAAAGATGTGACACCCGTTGCACCTCCGAAAAAGCCACTACCAAACACCCGGTCGCCTGATCCGCTGCCCAACTTCATGGTAGGAGGGCAAGCTGATCCCAAACGCCCCAATGACCTACTGCGTCCCATTGGCGAGCGTTTGACAGCGGCGCCTGTCCAGATGGACACCAAAAGTTATGGCAAAATGACCCGTGGCAAGTTGAAACCGGAAGGCCGCCTGGACTTGCATGGAATGACGATGGCCGAGGCGCACCCTGAATTGATTGCTTTCGTGCTGGGCGCGCAAGCCGTGGGGAAACGGTTGGTTCTTGTAATTACAGGCAAAGGGAAAGACCGTGATGAAGGCTACGCCATTCCGGTCCGCTATGGCGTCCTGCGCCACCAAGTCCCGCAGTGGATGGCATTGCCGCCGTTGAAGCAGGCGATCCTGCAAGTGACGCCGGCGCATGTCCGCCATGGCGGCCAGGGTGCGTACTACGTCTACCTACGGCGTCGTCGCTAGCCGGTTATACATGCGGGCCGCAACGCCCATCAGAATGGCCGCAAACCCAAAACATCCCGCGTAGACGAGCATCTGAATTTCGATACCAACGCCTTGGTCAATCAACCAACCACTTAAACCCGGACCAATGGCTGACCCCAAGACCATCGCCGCAGTCGCCGCCGACTTAATCGCGCCCAAATGGTTGGTGCCGTAAAACTCTGCCCAGCAAGCATTGAGCAAGGTGGCGTTTCCACCACCAGCAAGCCCCATCAGCATCACCGCAAGTGCTGTCCATGCAAGACTTGGAGCGTACCAATGCAAGATAAAGGCAAGCACATAGGGGACCAGATAGATCGGCAGCAAACGGACCGCGCCAAAGCGGTCGATGGCCCAACCAAACAGCACAGTTGACGCCATCAAGGTCGCCGTCCCCACCGGAAAGACCGCAACCAGTGACAGGTGGGTCCATCCCTTTACGTCAGCAAAATGGACCTGATGAAACCAAAATGCCGTGCCGAAACCCGCAAAGGACATCAGGCCGGGGACGATCAGCCAGAACAGGGGATGGGCCAGCGCCTCGCGGCGGGTCCAATGGCGGTTGCCCATGCCAGTTGTATTTTCGATTGCAGCGTCTGCTTTTGGGGTCCGTTCCAGTCGCAATAATCGGAACAGAACAGGACACATGGCAAAACAGAACAGCGCAAAGCAGACCCACAGCGTGCGCCAATCCACGATGGATTTCAACCAAACCATAATCAGCGGTAGGGTCATCTCGCCGATCATGAAGCCCATACCTGCTATGGCGAGCGCCCTGCCCCGCGTGGCCACAAACCAGCGCGACATCGCAACTGTGGCCATGTGCATCGACATGCCTTGGCCAAAGAAACGCAGGAAAAAGATGACGACAACAACAAGGGCTGCTGCTGTATTCACGGCCATCGCAAGACACGCCAGGCCCAGCGCCGCCACAACTGCGATGCCCAAGGTGCGGACCCGAAAGATATCTGCAAGCCCACCTGCAAAAACCATGACAGCAGCCGAGGCCGCGGTTCCGATCATATAGATCAGACCCCAGTCACCATTCGTCAGGTCAAAGGCCTCACGGATTTCGCCGCCAAAGATCGAGATGAAAAATGTCTGACCGAAAGCAGACAACAATGCCAGCAGGGCCCCCGCGCCAAGGAAAGGGGCATTGGCGCGAATGAAGGCGATATATCCGATCTGCATAGCGCATTCCTGCGCCTACACCTCAGAAATGAAAAGTCCTAAAGAACGTAGCGACTCACATCTGTTGATCGGCTCAGTGCGCCCAGATGTTCCTCGACGAAGGCCGCATCCACGGTAATCTCGTCGCCTGCTTTGTCAGGTGCGTTAAAAGACAGATCTTCGAACACGCGTTCCATCACGGTGTACAGGCGCCGCGCGCCAATGTTTTCAACGCTCTCGTTCACCTCTGCTGCGATCTTGGCCAAGGCCGCGATGCCTTCGGGGGCGAAGGACACGGTGACTTCCTCGGTCTTCATCAATGCAGAGTATTGCAGCGTCAGGGCGTTATCGGTCTCGGTTAGGATGCGGACAAAGTCATCCTCTGTCAGCGCCCGCAGTTCGACGCGGATCGGCAGGCGACCCTGCAATTCGGGCAACAGGTCAGACGGTTTGGCAACATGGAACGCGCCGGAGGCCACAAATAGAATGTGGTCGGTTTTGATCGGCCCATGTTTCGTGGACACGGTTGTACCTTCAATCAACGGCAGCAAGTCGCGCTGCACACCTTCGCGGGACACATCAGCACCACGGGCGTCAGACTTGGCGCAGACTTTGTCGATCTCGTCCAGAAAGACGATGCCGTTCTGTTCGACAGCCTCCAAAGCGGCTTTTGTGATGGCTTCATCATCAAGCAGTTTATCAGCCTCGTCGGCCACAAGAGCTTCGTAGCTCTCGGCTACGGTCATCTTCTTCTTTACCGTGCGGCCGCCGCCCATTTTACTGAAGATGTCGCCAAGGTTCATCATGCCGCCCATACCAGCACCAGGTTGGCCAGGGATCTCAAACCCGCCCATCGGGTTGGAAGTGTCAGCCAACTCCAACTCGATTACAGTGTTGTCCAGCTCGCCGGATTTCAGCTTGCGGCGGAACATCTCGCGGGTGCCATCTCGGGCATCAGTCCCGGCAACGGCTGTGATCACGCGGTCTTCGGCGGCTTCCAGCGCCTTGGCTTTGACGTCTTCGCGCATATGCTCTCGTTGGTCATTAATCGCGATTTCAATCAGGTCACGGATGATCTGCTCAACATCCCGACCGACATAACCCACTTCGGTAAACTTGGTCGCCTCAACCTTGATAAACGGGGCGCGGGCAAGTTTTGCCAAACGACGGGAAATCTCGGTTTTACCGACACCTGTGGGCCCGATCATCAGGATGTTTTTGGGATAAACCTCGTCGCGCAGATCATCGTCCAGCTGCTTGCGCCGCCAGCGGTTTCGCAGGGCAACAGCAACGGCGCGTTTGGCGTCTTTCTGGCCGATGATAAAACGGTCCAGTTCAGACACGATTTCGCGCGGGGTCAGGTCAGTCATATTCAAATACTCGCTGGTGGCAGGCGGTGCAGAGGGATGAAACGAGGCATCATGCGCAACAAGCGCGCCCGGATACGTTCCCAGAAAGCACCAAGAATGAGAAGAATGATCCCAAGGATCAGAATAGTGGTGAACGTTCCGTCACCACCAAAAATCGTTCCGGCAAGGGCCACAACGTAGCCAATTGCAGCCGTCAGGAAAGAGCGGCGATCAATAATGATCGCGATCAAGGCAAAGACAGCAAGGACACCGATAAGAGCCGCCATCTGATTCGCATCGATCAGCGACAAGGCCAATGTGCTGACAAGGGCCGGGGCTGCAACGACGTGCAGCCAGAACCCGTTGGCAGAACGGCGGGTGACGCGGTGCGGATCGGACATATCAAAGGCCATCGCGGCGGCAAAGATCGCGACACCAAGGCCAAGGGTGATCCACGCGAAAGGGCCGCCTGCGGACAAGAGAAACAGGTCAGATGGGCTTTCAGGGGTCCCGCGCTGGATCGCAGCAAGGATCATCGCGACAACGAAAAGGCTGAGTGCGATCATCGCCATCGCAAACGGCACCCGAAAACGCAGCCAGAAGACAAAGACAGCGCCCGTGGACAGAAACAGCGGGAAAGGCAGGCTGGTGTAGTCCTGCTGTGCCAGCATGAATGGCTCTGCGTAGTAGCTGATCAGCGTGGCCCCAGCGTTAATCGCAAAAAGGATCGACAGGAAGATCGCGGGGCCGACCATACGCCTGCGCCAGATGAAGTATTCAGAAAGCAGCCAAATTACACCAGCGCCCGGCAATCCGTACCAAATCGCGGCATCCCGGAAATTAACGATGTTGTCGCCAAAAATAGCGGCCACAATGCCAACCCAACCGATCGCGAGGATCAACAGGCCTGTGATGATGAATATTTCATTGAACCCTTTGAACAACTCAAAGGGTTCATCCCCCTGAGCCAACCCTTCGCGCGCGCCTTTTCGGCTGTGGCTTAAAGCTGTCAGGGCCGCGGCCTGCTTTTCATTCAGGATACCAGCAGCAACGCTGGCCCGGATATCGTCGGTATTGATCATGCACAAACACTTATGGTCTGGAGGGCCAAAGGCCAAGTGATGACGCGATAATCGCGTGATGTCACAAAGCCGTATGGGCAGTAGGCTTGTAAATAATTCGGGTCTAAGGTCCGCGCAATGGACCAAAATATTGGAGATACCCCCATGGACCGCCGTACTTTTCTTGCAGCAACTGCTGCCACACTTGCCGCCCCTGCTGCCTTTGCAGGCGGCCATGGTCGTTTGTTTACCTTCAAAGGGATCAACAACCACACCGTAACCGGGACAGCCGAAATCGCTGGAACAACTGTCAATTTGCTGGATGACTTCGTCTTCGACAGCGCACCTGATCCGCGCGTCGCATTGGGCAAAGACGGCACATATGATCCGGCAACAGTGCAGACGATGATCCTAGAGCCGGGCCAATATAAAGGTGCCTCATCCTGGGAACTCCCCGCTGGCGTGAACCCGGACGATTACAACGAAGTTTGGATCTGGTGTGAGAAGTTCAGTGTTGGGCTAGCGATTGCAACTGCGCAATAGATTTCACGTCAGTTCCTGACGCGACCCGCTGGAGGGGCCAACCCCTCCAGACCACCCCGGGATATAGAAAAAAACAAAGAAATCCTTTGGGTTAGTCTTTGTTTGCTGCGATCCGTTCAACCGTGAGGTTGCCGTTGGTGTAGACGCAGATGTCGCTTGCAATGGACATGGCTTTGCGTGCGATATCTTCGGCGTTCATGTCGCTATCCATTAGCGCGCGCCCTGCTGCAAGCGCGTAGTTGCCGCCAGAGCCGATTGCTGTGACTTCATGTTCGGGCTCTAGGACGTCGCCCGCACCGGTGATGACGAGAAGTTCTGCGCCGTCGGAGACGATGAGCATCGCTTCGAGTTTTTGCAGGTACTTGTCGGTTCGCCAGTCTTTAGCCAGCTCCACCGAGGCGCGGGCAAGTTGGCCCGGAGTTGCCTCTAGTTTCTTTTCGAGACGTTCCAGCAGCGTGAAAGCATCCGCCGTTGACCCTGCAAAGCCGCAAATCACATCATGCCCGCCCGGTGAAAGGCGGCGGACCTTGCGCGCGGTGCCCTTTATGACCGTTTGACCAAGGCTGACTTGACCATCTCCTGCGATGACAACCTCACCGCCTTTGCGGACGCCAATGATGGTGGTGCCGTGCCAACCAGGGAAATCGTCTTGGGTCATATGCGTTATCCTTGTTTCTGGCATTGTATATGGCAATGCAGACAAGAGGTGACAAGCGGTGCTATCGGATGTGCCGTGAAACGAAAAAGGGCGCCCCGCAGGACGCCCTTGGAAACGTGTCTTTTAGCCGCTTAGATCGATTCTTCGATCCAGCCTTGTAGTGCAGCTTTTGGTGCAGCGCCCGTTTTGTTAGAAACGACCTCACCACCCTTGAACATAAACAGCGCTGGAATGCCGCGAACACCCATCTGAGCCGGGGAGTTTGGGTTCTCGTCAACGTTGACTTTGACGATTTTCACCTTGCCGTCCATTTCGGCTGACAGTTCTTCCAAGGCGGGACCAATTTGCTTGCATGGTCCACACCATTCAGCCCAGAAATCCACGACAACGGGGATATCTGACTGGCGCACTTCTGCGTCAAATGTGGCATCGGTGACGGCGACTGTGGCCATTGTGGCTCTCCTACTACATGTGGTTGGCGTGAACCTATGGAGTGCCAGTAGGCGGGTCAAGCGGGGTTCACGGGGGAGTGACTTGGGACAGGGCTTGAACCGTGAGGTCAGCCGGCAACACCATCAGATTTGCCGTTTCTGTCCAAAGGATTGCGGTCTTAATCAGGTGATCTGGAAAAATTTGAACGAGGGCAGCTTGGTATGCTCCCATTTGGCGGAGCAGCCCATCAGGAACACTTTCGGGGCCATCCGGGACAAGGCGGTTTGATTTATAATCAACCGCGAGGACCTCAGTATCGCTGACAATCAGCCGATCAATAGCACCATGAACCCGAGCACCTTGCAGGTCTGGCAAAGCAGCTGTGATATCAACTTCGGTAAGCGCGTCTGGCGTGAAAATATCTGCAAGTACAGGCGTGTCCAAAAGGGTGATGACCTGTTCGACAAGGTCTGGATCAAAGGTATCTTCGGCCTGCCCTTTGAGTAGCCGTTCACCAATGGCGTGGCGCTGATCGGCAGGAACGTGAGGCAAATGCTCTAGCAGCAGATGAATCATGCTGCCACGTGCCATGGCCGTCTCTTTGTCGGTATTGCCGGGATCACCGGGCAGCGCCTTCGCCCCGCCAAGATCGGACGGTGAAAGTGTCGCTTCTTGGGTCGGGCTTGGCAGCTCACCAAAGGACGGCGGGGCAATTTCAGCTTTTTTAGAGACTGTTTTGTCGATGACCTCTCCGGTTATCCAATCCATATGCGGCACGCGCCGGATATCCCGATCACCCAAACGATCCACGACATCACCCGCCTGTTTCATGCCATCAGACACGATGTTGTACCAGCTATCAGCGCCCTCACCGACATCACCAGCGGCCGCCACAATCAGCCACTTTTCCGCGCGTGTCATAGCGACGTACAACAGACGCAAGCGTTCCTCGGATTGCTTTGCAATCAATGCGTCGCGCAGATCTTTGATAGCAGGCGGCATCGCAGGGACAGGCGTTTTCCATAAGGGAATGCCGTCTGCGTTAAAGATGTCCTGATTGACCGTAACCGTACGCTTCGCTGTGTCTGGCAGGAACACGATGGGGGCTTCAAGGCCCTTTGCACCGTGGACTGTCATCACCCGGATCCGGTCGCCCTGGCTGTCCATCTGGCGTTTCACTTCCAGATCGTCGGTCGCCATCCATGCGAGGAACCCCGTCAGGCTGGGCACCCCGGTGCTTTCGTAAGCAAGCGCTTGGGCCAAAAGTGCGTCGATGCCATCTTCCGCCTCAGCCCCTAAGCGCCCGAGAAGTTTTCGCCGTCCATCATGCCGCGTGAGAATACGTTCGATCAAGTCATACGGGCGCAGAAAGTCGGCTTGTTTTCGCAGGTCTTGCAGGATGGCGCGGGTGCCTGTGTGACCTTCGTGATCGCGCAAAGCGGGCCAAAGGTACCCCTTTTGAGGACGGTGATGCGCAAGGCTAAAGACATCTTGTTCAGACCAGCCAAAGATAGGTGATTTCAAGGCTGCAGCAAGAGACAGGTCATCTTCGGGCAGGGCCAGAAAAGACAGCAACGCCGCAAGGTCCTTTACCGCAAGTTCCGCCCCAACGCGCAGGCGATCCGCCCCTGCAATCTTGAGTTTTGCGGCTTTACAAGCACGGATAATCTCCGAGAAAAGCTCAGAGCGCCGCTGGACGAGGATCAGGATGTCGCCTTCCGTGATGGGGCGACGGTTGTAGGTGCCGGAATGCCCGATTTCCTCTGGAATAGTCTCTGATTTGATCATCCGCTTGATCTCGGCGGCAATCTGATCGGCAAGGCGGACGAAGTGGTGATCTGGGCTGATCGTATCGACGGGATCAGTCCAATCAATCTCTGGCTTGTCATCGGTTGGCGTGATCACAGGCCACAGATCAACACGGCCCGGCATGTTTTCCTTGAATGACACATGCTGGATATTCGGTTCCAACCCGGTGCCGCGATCTTGCTGAAACGTTTCATCCACGACGCGGAGGATTGCCTGCGACGAGCGAAAGGAATGCAGCAACGACTCGCCGTGCAGGGTGTCATCGACGGCTTTAAGGCCATCTTCGAAATGCGCGCGCATCCGATCAAAAGCATCGGGGTCGGCCCCTTGAAACGAATAGATCGATTGCTTTTTGTCACCGACCACAAAGATCGTGCGCTCTCGGGTTGGGTCGGCCCCTTCGCCAGCGGTAAATTCCTGCGTCAGCTGTTTGATCACGGCCCATTGGTCGGGGCTTGTATCCTGCGCCTCATCGACCAAAACGTGACCGATACCGCCATCAAGACGGAACAGAACCCACTGGGCGACCCGACGATCCGTCAGAAGCGCTTTGGTCTTCTGGATCAGGTCGTCGAAATCCAGCATACCCATCGCTGTCTTGCGGGCTTCATAGGCAGGGACAAAAGCGGCACCAAATGCATTCAACGCCTGTGTCCGGCTAAACGCCATCAATGCAAGGCGATCGTTGCGCGCCTGTTCGACGCTTTCCATGATGATGTTCAAGTCATCAATTAATTCGGGATGCGCTTCGCGCGTTGCCTTGGTTGGAAAGCTACCGATCTTGGCACCAAAGGGCGACTTTGCCGAAGCACCAAAGAGAAAAATAGACTCTAACACGGCAAGATCAGCAAGATCGACTGTGCTGTTCCTTGTCACGCCTGCCAGTGTCTTGGCGGCCTTTTGGTCTGTTGGACTTCCAGTGGCGAGTGCTGGTTGCAGGCGAGCAAGTGTCGCCAGTTCTTCGGGGCCAAGGATAGCATCAAGCAGCGTTTCCGCCGTCAGGCCGTCTGTTAGTCCAATGGCCTGTCGCATGGCACTTTCATCGTGGCGCTGTCGAAAAAGCCCACGTTTGCCTGCGATTTCCTGCGTCAGATCGGCAACATCGGCCCCGGTGAAATGGCGCAGCATTTCATGCACAACACCGGCCTGTGGCCCTTCAAGCAAGGCATCCATGACCTCACCCCGCAAGAGTTCGGCTTGCCGATCTTCCATTTCGCGAAACTGAGGGCTGACAGCCGCCTCAAGCGGGAACCGCCGCAAAACGCTGGCACAGAACGCGTGGATCGTTTGGATTTTCAAGCCGCCCGGTGTTTCAATGGCCTGGGCAAACAGCGTTCGGGCGCGTCGCAATTCATCGGCATTGATGGCCCGCGCAAAACCAAGTGTTTCAAGGTCGGCCCGCAATATGTCGTCGGGCATCATTGCCCAAGCGCCAAGCCGCTTGAAAAGCCGGTTTTGCATCTCGGCAGCTGCAGCCTTCGTATATGTCAAACAAAGGATGTTTTGCGGATCGACCTCTTCCAACAGCAGGCGCGCGACGCGGTCTGTCAGCACCCGCGTTTTGCCCGACCCCGCATTCGCAGACAGCCATGTCGAGTTGTGCGGATTGGCGGCATCAACCTGCCGCCGGGTCGCGTCATCCAACATCATGACAAATCCTCTGGCGTGGTTTTGTCGGCCATCGTCCATTCGCCGTACCGGGACAGGTGATCATAGGGGCTGACATCTTCCTTTGAGAACATCGCCATGCGCGCGCTATAGCCTGTTGCCGGATCAGCCCATTTGGTGAAAAGCGTTTCTAATCCTGCGTAAATGTCCTCAATCGGGGCATCGGCAAGCGGGGCGGGCACGTCCCGCATCGCGGCATTCACCCCCAGAAAGGCAGCTTCTGAGACTTGCTTGGCGCCTAGGTCTTTGAACGCGCCCCGGTCGACCATGACCGCTTCGACCAATAGTTGTTTGTCGAATTTCAGCTGCATATCCTTGGTTGGCACGGTTCCGGTCTTGTAGTCGTAGATTAGGGCGGTGTTGTCGGGCGTCAGGTCAATCCGGTCGGCCTTGCAAGTGATGCTGATGCCCACCGACGGGATCTCAAGGACGCCCCAGCCTTCAGATACGGCAAGCGTACCTTTTTGCTGGCGAAGCGCCTCGGCCCTTAAAAAGACCGGTGCCAGTTTTTCCATACGCGCAATCCACTGGGCCCGGATCGTGGGCCAAGGGCAGTGCGCGTCAAAATGGCGACGCGCGGTTTCAAGAAGGGTATGCAGGGATTGTGGGTCGGCGGCGTCAGGCTTTGCAGCGATAAACTCTTCCAGAATCGCGTGCATAATCACCCCACGCAGAGGCGCGTCCGCTTCAGGGGTCAGTGGATCAAGGGGCTTAAGGCGCAGTACTTTTTCTGCGTAGATTGCATAAGGATCGCGGATCAGGGTCTTAATGCGGGTCACAGAAAGTTCCGTTGGACGGGCCGCGACGGGTGGTCTGGGTGAGGGGCGGTTGGCCGCCTTGGTCTGCGTCTTCGGGACCGAAAGCTGTGCCGCCATTGCAAGCCAGCGATCCCCTTCGGTTTGCATCGCAGCAAGCGCTTTTGGCCCGTTTTGATCTGGCAAACCGCGCAGCAGGTTCACAAGCCGGTTCACCCAGCGCGACGGTACGGTTTCGGCGTCTGCTGTACGCTTGGACCGTGTGATCCAAACCTCTTTTCCGGCAACGGCCTGTTGGTAGTCGTGGGCGGACAGGCCGATCCGACGCTCTGGCAGCAAAAGCCCGGCTTGCGCGCGCAGTTTACGATTTAGCCATGGGTCAGGCGATGGCGCCTCGGGCCAGACCCCTTCGTTCATGCCACCAAGAATAACAAGATCCGCGCTTTGGACACGCGCCTCTAGCGTTCCCCAGATCAGGACATTTGGGTGGCCTGCGTCGCGGTCACGGACAACACCTTGCGATAGCAGCGAACCAAACAGGCCAGCAAATTCCGTTGCAGACATGTCGCTGGCAGCGTCTGCATCACGTGCGATTACATCACAAATGCGACGTGCCTCGCGGCCCGCCGCCTGATCCCATAATCCACCAGATCCAGTTGAATCCTGACCCCTTGCAAGTGCCTCGCTGATCTGAAGAACTTCGGTAATATGGCTTGTTAGTGACTGCTTTCTTCCTGAAACGACTTGATCAATAAGGTTCGCCAGCCATACAGCCCAGGTATTGCGCAGATCGTCTTTGCTTTGTGCGGCCCAAGCCAGAATGTCGTGCCCCGTTGGAAAAGGTAGACCTCTGCGACGCAAATGCAGCTCCAACTCTCGGGTATGCAATAGGTGCGGGCCGCGATCTGTCTCTCCGGAATGACATAGCGGATGCTTGAGTAAAGTGAGCAGCGCCTCGCCAGTCAAAGGACGTGTCAGGATATCTGTGACGTGCCGCAAGAACCGGCCCGGCGGCGACAGCTGTAGCGGTGTGCCGGCACTGTCATCAGGCTTCAGGCTCCAAAGATCGAGGGCAGCGGCCACTTGTCGTGTCAGATTTCGGTCTGGCGTAATCAACGCCGCTGTCACGCCATCTTCGGCAGCTTGGCGCAACCGCAACGCAATCACTTCGGCTTCTGCGCGTGGCGATGCGGCTTCGACAAGGGTCAGCCCTTTGGTAGACGTGGTGAGATCACCAAGTTTGGGACCGTCTTCCAACCATTGATCGGTCACGGGGGCTGGCCGAAGGGATAGCGAAATCAGCTTGTTGCGCGCCGGGTTGGGTGCTGACGTTTCATCCCATGACTGTACATCGCGATGATCCATCTCTAACAAATTCATCAACTTGCGAAAGCGATATTGCGGGTGATCCTCTGTCGTGGGGCCCAGCGCCTTCCAAACCTGACCCGGCGTGTCGAAATCGAAACCGGGCAGGATAACCGCGCCATTTGGTAAACAGGCAACAGCCTGCATGAACAGGCCTGTCGCGCCCCGCGACCCGGTGGAACCAGCCACGATAATCGGATGCGCCGGAGGTGTCGTCGCCCACGTTGCAACCAGTGCTTCAACGACTTGCCGCTGGCGGGCTTCGACGTCTGGGGCGGCACCATCACCGGCGAAGAACGGGCTGATGATATTCAAGAACTGCAATGCCCGATCCCAGTGGCCCGATTGATCGGTGACGTCGAGGGCTGCAATATCCGCTGGCGTGACCCCTTCGCCCTGCATTTCATCCATGAGCCCGGCAAGACTGTCTGCCAAATCATATAGCGCAGCTCGGGGGGCCAATTCTGGCTCTTTATCGAGCAAAGCAGACACAAACGTTGCTAATTCAAGCCGTCTGCGTAGGGCAGATACTGGGGGCGTGACGTCCGTTGCCAATGGATCCTTCGCCAGATCAGTGATCAGTCGGATGCGCGGCAACAAGCGGGCGGAACCTGTGTCAAAAACCGTGCGCAGACGGCGTTGCATTCGGGCGGTATTGACGAAAATCTGGATACGGGCAAAGTCCTGAGGCGGCAGATCGGCGGCGCGTTTGGTCAGTCCCTCAACTAGCGCCCTTGCAAAGTCAGCACCCGGAGGCAAACCAAACAAGCGTGACCCCGCTTGTGGCTCAAACATTGGTATCCTCACGCAGCAGACCTTTGGCCAGCGGGATACTGTCGGGTTGCCCGACGTCGCACCAGTGGCCAGGATAGGTGATACCAAAACGCGTGCCCCGCGCCTCGGTAGCGATCCATGCTTCGTTCATTGAAAATACCTCACCGGTGATCCCGTCAAGCGCGCTGCGCCGGATCAATTGCAAACCGGTATACACTGGGCCGTAACCACGGGTCAGGCGACCATCTTGTTCGATTGTAAAATCACCCTCACCTTTGTGTCCAAGGACCCGGTCGCGGGGCGTCAGCATCAGCAGACACTCCATGTCGTCACGCCATGCACCCAGCAACAGTTGAATTGGGTTTGGGCCAGACCAGACTGCGTCCGTGTTCAACGTAAGGACCGGATCACTTTGCAGCAGTGGAAAGGCGTGACGCAAACCGCCGCCGGTATCACGCAATAGGTCCGTTTCATCCGAAATAGTGACTGATTTTGCCGCAAGATGCTGGCGTAATTGATCTGCCTTATGATGGACATTGACCACCCGCCCCGACACGTCAGGTATCTGCGTCAGCTGCAATGCATGATCGATTAAGGTCGTGTCGCCCACCAGGACAAGCGGCTTAGGTCGATCCGCAACCAGCGGCCCCATGCGAGTGCCAAGCCCCGCCGCAAATAGCAGAATGTCCGTCATAAGAGGTCTTTGATGGCCGAATGTTTCGGGGGAGGCAAGATCGCAGCGACAACCGCTTTCAGGTCTCGTAGTTCTGGATGGGTAAGATCCTTGCTGATCATGTCCCAAAGGTGCGGAATCATCTGTATGTACCTGTGTTTGCCATCGCGGCGGGCAAGCCGCGCAAACACGCCAAGAATGCGCAGGTTTCGTTGTGCCCCAAGACATGCAAGGCCAGCTTGAAGCGTGTTGGGGTCAACGCCAACTCCGGCTGCAAAACGAGCAATCATTCGGGTTTCAATGTCATGGGCGACGACACGGCGCACATCTCTGATCAACGAAACCAGATCGTACCCGCGAGGGGCCACAAAAGCGTCCTGAAAATCCAGAAGCCCGATTTTGTTGGTGCCATCCTTATCCGGGCGCCAGATCAAGTTTTCTGCGTGATAGTCCCGCAACGCCAGATGGTTCGGTGCGCTGCAACAGGCCTGCAACGCGGTGCGCATCGCCTGCGACAAAGGCCGGCTATCCACGTCATGCGCATACCAGGCGCATGTAACATCCAACATCTCTCCGCCGACTTTTGGCGTCATTCTCGGCAGATCATCTGGTGGTGGAAGTTCGTCCAATGCGATCAAAACATCCGTTGCAGTGTCGTAAAGGCGCGGCGCATCTTGTGGATGCCGGGTGATCCAGCAGACCATGTCGTCTGTCCCCAGATCACCGATCACCATCAATCCATTTGCGCCGTCATGCTGAAGGATTTCAGGTGCGCAAAAGCCCTGATCCAAAAGCCAATGCGCGATCCGCGCAAAAGGGACGGTAGACTGATCTATGGTTGGATCTGCATCCATCAGGATGACCGTTTTATCAGCAGACGAAAGCCGGATGTAACGCCGTGAAGACGCGTCGCCTGCAAGGGCTGATTGATCCCAGTTCTCCCAAGGCGTTCCACGCAGAAAATTTGTCACTTCGGCGGCGCGGTCAGTCATGTAGATCCTGCAATCGGCCGACCCAGTTTTCTGGCGTTGTGAAAGTAACACTGTGGCGGTCAGGCTCTGCGGTGAAATGTAGTTTTAACGCCCCCGCAGGCACGTCCGATCCCAGCCGGTCTGGCCATTCGATCAGGCAAATGGCCGTTTCAAAGGCTTCTTCCAAACCCAGCTCAAAGGCCTCATCAGGATGGGTCAGGCGATACAAGTCACAATGCCAAACCGGCGCAGGTTCAAGATCGTAGGTCTGTACCAGCGTGAATGTGGGTGATGGCACCTCAATTTCGGCACCTGCCAAAGCACGGATCAGCCCGCGCGCGAAAGCAGATTTGCCTGCTCCGATCTCTCCCTCCAACAGCAAAACATCCCCCGACGCCACAATCTTCGCCATTGACGCGGCAAAACGGGAGGTGTCGTCCTCTGTTTTAAGGCAAAGCGTTTTGGCACCGGGCGTCATAACACCAGAGTATGACGTCTGGCGGCACCTGCAAGCCGTTTCAGCTTTTGCGTTGTTGGAGAGATGGGTCGCTAAGGGTCAGTTTGTGAATGACTGGCGCCATCTTTTTGTCGATCTCAAGCTTAAAGGTAATCATCGTCGAGCGCCCATTGATCCCCTTCGCCTCGCATTGCACGTGGCGACCGTCATCCAGGATCAGATGATCGATCCATGGGCCGGTCTTTTCAGGTGTCCCGATATAGGTTCGCAAATCGCCCCATGCAGGTGCTGCAGCGCTTCGCTTCTGCCAATTCACAATCTCGCCACGCAGTTGGTGGCTGTGCATACTTCCGTCATGGTCGCTGTCCCAAAGGTCCTTATAAGCCTTGTTAGACATCAAAAGTGTGCTGTTTGCAGAGAAGACGGCAATCGCGTCGGGCAGTGCATCCATGACCCCCTGCCCAGTTTCAATGTCGGTGCGGAACCGGCGGGTCAGTGCAACTTCGGCGGTGATATCATCGAACAAGAAGACGAACGACTGGTCAGCATACGGCTTGCCGGTCACCCGAAAGGTCTGGCCGTCGATGGAATCCCAGTTTTCGCAATAGGTGCCTTCACGTGCTGCGGTTTCAAGCGCCGTAAACTGATCGCGCCAAGACCCATAATTCTTTGGTTCCGGCAACACCCGAGATTCGCGCAAAGCGTCAAGAAACATATCCAAAGTTGGTCGCCCGGTCAGAAATTCAGGCTTTAGTCGGGTAAGATCTGTCAAGGCAGGGTTGAACATTGTCAGGCGGCGCTTTTGATCAAAAATAGCAAGGCCCGTAGACAGGTTCCCGAAGAGGCGGCCAGAGGTTTGCATCGCTTTGATTTTACTTTGCTCTGCAACAACGGCCGCATTCGCATCACTTGCAAAATGCGCGGCATCATTACCAACCTTTTGAGTGGTGACATCAAACCATTTTTGCGGTGTTTCATTGGGAAACGACACAGACGCCCGTCGTGCCTTCGCAGGACTGTCGCCAACATCCAAATGCAGGTCAGGAAAGACAGCCTGTTGCGGCCAGCTTTGGCGGGCTTGATCGCTATCCTGAGAATGCAGATCGGACACTTGCATATAAGCCGCATTGGCCCACAACAGCTTGCCTGATGCATCCTGTGTCCACATCAAATGCGGTGACGTATCGACAAGGGTCCGCAAAAATTCAAGTTCGCGGGTCAGATTATCGTGGGCAGCGGTTTCCCCGAGTGATTGATTGTCCTGTGCGACTGCGCCAAGCAAAGTCACACGGGTTTTGCCATCCACATCTTCGATCCGCAGGGACGTATCTCCACCATCGGCAGCGTGAATCGTTTCAACGTCGCCATATCCAATGTGGGACATCACGTAGCTGAGCGTCGGAAACCGTTCCTGAAACAGGTTCGTAACAGCTTGCTTTTCGGTCAAATGCGCCGGAGAGCCCTTTAGCATGCGTTGCGCATCAAGCGTCACATCCGCCAAGATGTCGCCATCAAACAGGAACGCAGGTGCAGCATTTGCAGGCGATTGCGACGATCTGGCCTTCGCGAAACGCGGAATTGCCCAACCCAGCGCCACGATCAGGGCGGCACCGCCGACCGAGCTTGCCACAATCAATGCGACCTCAAGCAGCCCAAGTGATTCCATTTTTGCATCCAATCCGTTGATGGATCCGACACTCGTGTTTGAAGGTTAATGTTCAGTAAAGCTGTCGAAAGACTCAGGAAAAATGTTGGTTTTCGCCCAACGCACCGTGATTTTCCGGAACCGCGATAGAAGAATTGTCGCGCATCCACTTCACAGTCACGATGGCGCCGCCTGTTGCCTGTCCGGCCCAACCCGCCTGCCCTTTCCGACGGCCATTCGCGAATGTAAGCTGTGCGCCGGACCTTTCCAGCAAGGTCTTTGCAATAAACATGCCAAGCCCCATACCTTCATACCCCGGTCGGTCGTTGATGGGCCGACGCCGCCGCACAAAGGGATCACCGATTCGTCCAAGAACAGAAGCTGGGAACCCATCGCCATCATCTGAAATACGAATGTTGAGCATTTCATTGTCCCAGCTGACGCGAATTTTGACCTCTGTTTCGGCGAAATCCACAGCGTTCTGAATGAGATTGCGAAGACCGTGAATGATTTCTGGACGTCGCAGGATAGAAGGCTGGGTAAGATGAACATCGCCAAGCGGCACAACATCAAAGGCTACGGATTTCCCGCGGTCAAGATGCGGCTCTGCGGCTTCACGAACAACGGTTTCCAGTGGCGCTTGCCGCATATGCAGATCGTCTTTGCCGGTTCGGCCCATGGAATGCAAAATGTCACGGCACCGGTCGGCCTGTTGCCGGATCAGGGTCAGATCTTCTTGCACGTCGGGCCGGTCGGTGACCTCGTCCAGCAATTCAGTGCTGACTAGTTTGATCGTGGCCAGCGGTGTTCCCAGTTCATGCGCGGCCGCGGCAACGACGCCGCCAAGGTCGGTCAGCTTTTGTTCCCGCGCAAGTGCCAACTGGGTCGCAAGCAACGCTTCTGCCATAGTATGCATTTCCACGGTAACTTGCCGGGCATAGATCGCAAGAAACACAACACCCACAACCAGTGCGGCCCAGAACCCAAACTGAAACAAGGGCGGCATCGTCAGCACAACGCCGTCAGAGGTCAAGATCGGGACAGAAAACAGGCTGAGTAGCGAGATCAGCGTGACTGCGACCATGCCGAGGGTAAGTGTGCTTCGTAGCTGTAAGACCGTCGCCGCGATTGTCACCGGTGCAAGCATCAGCAAAGCAAACGGGTTCGACAGGCCACCGGTCATATACAGAAGGAACGACAGCTGAAAGATGTCGATCAATAGCATGAAGAATGCTTCGCCCTCGGATAAACGTTTGGTCTCTGGGTATGCGAAACTGAAATAGATGTTGGTCACAACCAACATGGCAATGGCCATCACCGCGTAGCCGGTTTCGAATTGCAGGTCATGTATCTGCACAGCGACCGCCATCGCGATTGACTGGCCAACTGTCGCAACCCAGCGGACACGCAAAAGCGTGCGCAACCTAATCCAATTGCTCCGTTCGCGGTCTTCACCCTGAAAATGTTCAGCTACGGTCATGTGATCTAAGTTTACCTGTGCTCCTGTGGACCCTACATAGCGGATAGACGATCAATTGGGCCATGCGACCAGAAAGGACAGACCATGTCAAAAGGACTTGCAGTAATCGCCGCCGGGGTTGTGGCCTTGGGCCTTGGCGGAACATTCGCCTACACACAGTTTGCAGGTGGCGGTCTGGAAGCGTGCAGCAGCACAGCGTCTGGCAGCGACATTGGGGGATCCTTTGAATTGCTGGACAAGGACGGCACGCTTGTGACCGACGCAGATATTATTACAGAGCCGACCTTGATCTACTTTGGCTTTACCTTTTGCCCTGATTTCTGCCCGGTTGATATGGCCCGCAACGCCGCAGCCGTCGACATTTTGGCCGAACAGGGTATCGCGGCAACGCCAGTCTTTATCTCTATCGATCCAGCGCGCGATACGCCGGAAATCGTGGGCGACTATGCTTTCAACTTTCATGACAAGGCCATTGGGCTAACAGGATCACCTGAACAGGTCGATGCGGCCTCGAAGGCGTATCGGACGTTTTACCAGAAAGATAACAGCAACGACCCTGACTATTACCTGATGCAGCACACAACATTCACTTATCTGACGCTGCCTGAGCACGGATTTGTAGAGTTCTTTCGCAACACCTCTACGGCCGAAGAGGTCGCGGAAACGGTCAGCTGTTTTGTTGCAGAGACTTAAAGTGACGCTGACTATTTGACCCCTTGGCTGAGTGTCCTAATTTCATTGTGAACATAGGATAAATTCATGACCACAGACGCAATGACCGGACCGATTGGTGAAGATCCTTCTCTGCTGATCGTTGACGACGACGAAGCCTTTTTGAAACGCCTCGCGAAAGCGATGGAGAAACGGGGTTTTTCTGTCGAAACAGCGGATTCTGTGGTCGCAGGCAAAGCCATCGCAACCGCACGCCCCCCGGCCTATGCAGTTGTTGACCTGCGGTTAGGCGACGGGAACGGCCTGGATGTCGTCGAAGTTCTGCGCGAGCGTCGGCCCGATGCGCGTATTGTTGTCCTAACGGGGTATGGTGCCATCGCGACAGCTGTTGCGGCGGTAAAGATCGGTGCGACAGATTATCTGTCGAAACCAGCAGATGCCACCGACGTGACGAACGCACTGCTGGCAACCTCGGACGAGTTGCCACCCCCACCTGAAAACCCCATGAGCGCGGATCGTGTCCGCTGGGAACATATTCAGCGGGTGTATGAACTGTGTGATCGCAACGTCTCTGAGACCGCGCGCCGCTTGAACATGCACCGCCGGACCCTGCAGCGCATCTTGGCAAAACGTAGCCCGCGCTAGTCGGCCTCTTTCTGCGACAAGAGCCATTTCCGAAAGGTCTTTGCTTTTCTGGGCAGAACGCCCTTCGGCGTCACCAGGTAATACCCCAAATTGGACGGCGCCGACTGTTCGATGATAACAAGATTACCGCTATCGACTTGCTCGCGGACCATTGCAAGGATCATCACCGCAGCACCCGCACCAGAGCGTACAGCGGACAAAATCATGCTCATGGTCGCAATGTCATGCTCGACAATTTTTGACGTGTCCAACCCCGACTGGACGGCCCATGCTTTGTAATCCGGGGCAGAAGACGTGAAAAGCCATGGCACATCAGTCAGTTGGGTCATGCAGGTTGGCGTATTACCCTTGATCAGGTCGCGATGCACCACGACGCAATAATCGCCCTGTACCAAGAAGGTACTGTCCAGGCCCGGCCACTCTCCGTTCCCGAACCGAATACCCATATCGAACCCATCGCGGCGCAGATCAATGATTGTGTTGCTGGGATTGATCGACAAACGGATATCGGGATGGTTCGCCCAAAAGGACATCAGCCTTGGCATGAGCCAGTTTTCGGCAAAGTTCGGGGTGACTGTGATTTGCAAAGGTTGCATATCCGCGTCGTCAGATAGATCGCGGACACCCTTGATGATTTGGCTGAACCCTTCTTGCAGATCGATCGCTAACCGTGCGCCCGCATCAGTTGGCACCATTTGCCGACCATCGCGTACCAACAACGACTGACCAAGATGGGCCTCAAGACTGCGGACATGTTGGGCGATTGCAGCATGGGTCACGTTCAACTCGCGCGCAGCCGCACTGAAAGACCCCGCCCGAACAGCAGCCTCGAACCCGCGCAAGGCGGGAAGTGATGGCATGTTATGCCAGTCCATCTGAAAGTTCAGCTAACATATGCAAAGTCTTCCTGACTCGGGCTTTTGGTGCAAGTCCTTTATCACCATTCCCAGAAACCAAGGAAAGGACAGACCATGTTAGGAATTTTCAACCGTATGATACGCACATCGACACGCACAGATGACTGGGATGCGCCGGATCATTGGAAGCACCAGATGCACACCTCCACCTACGAGCGTCAGCGGCGTAAAGCACTGCAGCACCGCGAGCGTTTGGCAAGGGACATCGGATTGCTACGATAGGTGAGCTTTAAAGCGTCAACCGTTTTGTAATCCGATCCATTGGCGTGCCGTCCCCTAGCGGCACGCCTTTGTCGATCTTGTAATCCTCAAAACCCATTTTGCTATAATATGCGAGGCCGGGAACGTTATCTGCCCGGATTTTGGCGTCGATCCATTTGTATCCGCCTATGACAGCAGCTTCCTTCGTCGCAGCAAACATCACCGAACCCGCGCCACGCACGACATTGCGTTGATCGGTGAAGCTACCAATCGAAAGCCCCTCGCCGCTGGCAAAGACTGCCTGAAAACCGACAGGCTGGTCGTCCGACAAGACAGTCATCACGATGTCCGGATCGTCAAAGTAGTAGGCTTTGAACGTCGCCAAATCCCAGATCTCTTCATGCGCGGTCGTACCGCCTGCCCTGACGGTATGGTCAAACAGCGCGTGCAGGGCTGGAAGGTCAGCTTCGGTCGTGGGGCGTGCGGTTAGGGTCATAACTGTTCCATAAGTGCAGCATGCTTTTTCGTGAAATCAGCGCGCACGACCGGGGCCGGGCGCAAAGTGATCTTCATTTCTGCGATCAACTCCGGATCGACCTTGCCAAAGAACTTATCAGCTTCGGGCACTGTGAACCCCGCGATCTGGGTTGCTTCCATCCAGGCGCTGATCTTATCGGCCTTCTTGATTTGCTTTTTCACAGCAACGGGGATCTTGGCAGGCAATCCAAATCGGATGTGAATAGCGGCGGCAAGACGTTCGTCCAACGCGTCATAACCCGGCCCCACAGCGTTCTTTACGGGGCTGATCATATCACCGATCACATACTCTGGCGCATCGTGCAAAAGGGCCGCCAGCTGCCATTTGACCGGCGCTTTGGGCTGTAACCTGCAAAACAGGTCAGTCACCAGCAACGAATGCTCTGCCACAGAATAGGCATGATCCCCTGCAGTCTGACCATTCCAACGAGCGACAAAGGCCAAACCATGGGCAATGTCTTCGATTTCCACATCCACCGGGGTTGGGTCCAGCAGGTCCAGCCTGCGTCCCGAAAGCATCCTTTGCCATGCCCGTGGTTGTTTCATCTTCACCCCAAATTTACCTGCCTGTCTTTATGCATCAGCGCGCCGCATTGTCGAGACGCGCGACGCGTGTTACGGCAGCGCTAAATCCATTTCACAGGACAGACCTCTCATGGCGAACGACTATATTGTCAAAGACATCGCACTTGCCGCCTTTGGCCGCAAAGAGCTTGATATCGCAGAAACCGAAATGCCGGGCCTGATGGCGCTGCGCGAAGAATACGGTACGGAAAAGCCGCTGAAAGGTGCGCGTATCGTTGGGTCGTTGCACATGACGATCCAGACGGCTGTCTTGATCGAAACGCTGGTTGATCTGGGTGCGGATGTACGCTGGGCGTCGTGCAACATCTTTTCGACACAGGATCACGCGGCGGCTGCCATTGCAGAAGCAGGCGTGCCGGTCTTTGCGATCAAGGGCCAGTCACTGGAAGAGCATTGGGACTATCTTGATAAGTCCTTCGCATTCCCAGAGGGCCCAAATCTGATCCTCGACGATGGTGGCGATGCAACGCTCTACATTCTGTTGGGTGCACGTATGGAAGCAGGCGAAGACGTGCTGTCTGTTCCCGGTTCCGAAGAAGAGACCGTGATCAAAGCTCAGATCAAAAAGCGGATCGCGGAAACACCCGGTTGGTTCGCCAAAATGCGCGACCAGATCCAAGGTGTATCTGAAGAAACGACCACCGGCGTTCACCGCTTGTATGAACTGCAGCGCGACGGCCAATTGCCGTTCCCTGCAATCAACGTAAACGACTCGGTCACCAAGTCGAAGTTCGACAACAAGTATGGCTGTAAAGAATCCCTTGTGGACGGCATCCGCCGCGCCACTGACACGATGATGGCCGGTAAGGTTGCTGTTGTGATGGGTTACGGCGATGTGGGCAAAGGCTCTGCCGCGTCGCTGTCCGGCGCGGGTGCGCGTGTGAAAGTCACCGAAGTTGACCCAATCTGCGCGCTGCAAGCCGCGATGGACGGCTATGAAGTCGTTCTGCTGGAAGATGCCTTGGCCACCGCCGACATCTTCATCACCACCACCGGCAACAAAGACGTCATCCGGATCGAGCATATGCGCGAGATGAAGGACATGGCGATCGTCGGAAACATCGGCCACTTCGACAACGAAATTCAGGTGGCCAGCCTGAAAAACCACAAATGGACCAACATCAAAGAGCAGGTGGATATGATCGAGATGCCAAACGGCAACCGCTTGATCCTGTTGTCTGAAGGCCGCTTGCTAAACCTTGGTAACGCGACTGGACACCCGTCCTTTGTCATGTCCGCCTCGTTTACAAATCAGGTGTTGGCGCAAATCGAACTGTGGACGAAGGGCGATGAGTATAAGCCGGGCGTCTACATCCTGCCCAAGCATCTGGACGAGAAGGTCGCGCGTCTGCACCTTGACCGGATCGGCGTGAAGCTGTCCAAGCTGGATCCAGAGCAGGCCGCTTATATCGGCGTGAAGCCAGAGGGCCCGTTCAAGCCAGAGCATTACCGCTACTAAGGTCTCGCCGGGTGAAGCCTCACCTGCGACCGGAAGAAAAACGCCGTCCGTCCATTTTGGGGCGGGCGGCGTATCTGTTTGTGATCTGTGGTATTGGCTGGGGCAGCTATCAAGCGCTTTACCATCCCAACACA
>CALILP010000018.1 GCA_938016515.1 uncultured Paracoccaceae bacterium | reverse complement strand
CAAAGGGCGTGGCATGAGCGGCGTACAAACACGGGTCATTGGACCCGACGATGGGGATCAACGGCTGGACCGCTACATGCGGCGGTTGTTCCCGCATCTGACCCAAGGCCGCATTGAAAAGATGTGCCGCAAGGGTGAGGTCCGTGTCGACGGTGGCCGCGTGAAGACAAACACGCGGTTGGAGACCGGTCAGAAGATCCGCATCCCGCCTTTGCCGACCGAGGAAGAGGCTGCGGCCTCTGCCAAGTTGCTGAAGCATGGTGTCACAAAGGCTGATGCGAAGCTGATCCAATCCTGCGTTTTGTACCGTGACGACCACATCATCGCGATCAACAAACCGGCTGGCATCGCCACTCAAGGTGGGACGAATACGACCCGGCATATCGATGGCATGGCCGAGGCCCTGATGTTCGATTATGACGAGAAGCCCCGGCTGGTGCATCGTCTGGATAAAGACACATCAGGTGTTTTGCTGCTTGCCCGGACCCGGATGGCCGCAAAAGGCCTGACCGAAAATATGAAGCATCGTGAGACACGTAAGATCTATTGGGCCGCGATTGCAGGTGTTCCGCATCCGCGTGCCGCGACAATCAAATACGGTTTGCTGAAAGCCCCCGGTCATGGCCGAAGTGGCGAAAATGAAAAAATGCGGTGCGTGCATCCGGGTGAAGTTGCCGCGACCGAAGGTGCAAAACGAGCTACGACAGATTATGCGGTGATGGATACGCTGGCGTCCCGCGCGTCGTGGTGTGCGTTGGTGCCGATCACGGGTCGGACCCATCAGTTGCGCGCCCATATGGCCGAGATTGGCCACCCGATTGTGGGTGACGGCAAGTACGGTGGGTCCGAGCAAGAGAACCTCGGGGATGGTTGGGGCTCTGGCATGGGCAGCGAGATTGGGCGCAAGATGCATTTGCACGCCCGTAGTTTGAAGATCGAGCATCCGATGACGGGTGCGATCATGGATTTTGTGGCCCCGTTGCCCGACCACATGCAGAAAACCTGGGATTTTGTGGGGTGGCATGTGAGCCATGCGCCGAAAGATCCGTTCTATATGGAAGATGAGTGACTTGCGTCTGGTGATTTTTGACGTGGACGGGACCTTGGTGGATAGCCAAGAGATGATCTTTGACGCCTTCAGCTTTGCCTACAAGGGGCTGGGGTTAGCCGTGCCGAAACGGGATCACGCGCTTAGTTTTGTGGGCATGTCGCTTGATAAAATATTCCCAGCGTTGTCACCTGACCTGTCCGAAGCCACGCATGGCGCACTCGCGCAGGGGTATCGCGACGCCTATTTTCATATTCGTAAGGCGCGTGGCAGCAACGCGACCTCGCCTTTCTTTCCCGGTGCCAAAGCCGTGCTGGACGCCTTGCGATCCGAAGACTGGACCGTGATGGCTGTCGCTACGGGTAAATCGAAGCGCGGATTGGACAAGTTGATCGAAGGCTATGGATTGGAAGGTTACTTTCAAAGTCAGCAAACCGCAGATCATCACCCGTCCAAGCCGCACCCCGCGATGGTGCAGGCGTGCCTTGATGAGACCGGCGTTGATGCAGGGCGGACAGTGATGATCGGGGATACGACCTTTGATATCGATATGGGCCGCGCTGCGGGTGTCAAAACCATCGGCGTGTCTTGGGGCTACCACCCGACAGAAGACTTGCAAGCTGATGCTATCATTTATGATTTTGCATCGCTTCCTGCGATGATTGACGAACTCATAGGACCACCAGCATGAGTGAATGGGCAGCAAAACGGTTTTGGAAAACGACAGCGACGGTTGCAGTTGATGGCGGCTTCACAATCGAGCTGGATGGCCGGTCTGTGAAGACCCCTGCTAAGGCAGCGCTGATCTTGCCAACCCCGGAGATGGCTGCCGCCGCAGCAAAGGAGTGGGACGCGCAATCGGGCGAGATTGATCCGATGACGATGCCTGTTACGCGCGGCGCGAACGCTGCAATTGACAAAGTCGCGACGCAGAAATCAGAGGTCGTTGGATTGCTGGCCGCCTATGGTGAAAGCGATTTGCTGTGTTACCGCGCTGCAGGGCCCGAAGCTTTGATTGCGCAACAGGCGACGCAGTGGGACCCTTTGCTGGACTGGGCTGAAGCGACGTTTGGTGTGCGCTTGCGCAGCGGTGAAGGGGTGATGCATGTGGCGCAAGATCCCGAGGGTCAGGCGCGCCTCACGTCCGAGCTGGCGGAACTGACGCCTTTCGAACTGGCGGCAGCGCATGATCTGATTAGCCTTTCCGGTTCATTGATCATCGCGTTGGCGGTAATGCGAGGTCACGTCACACCTGCAGATGGATGGATGATTTCGCGGGTCGATGAAGAATGGCAATTCAGCCAATGGGGCGAAGACGAAGACGCGCGTGCGCAAGAAAAGATCAAGTTCGACGCCTTCATGGATGCGGCACGCTTCTTTGAATTGAGCCAAATCTAGGCAATGATCGCCCATGACGCGAGAAAGCAAAGTTTTCTTGCGTAAACTATGGGTCAATCGCGTTGTTTTGTGCGCGACTCACTTGACGATTAACAATGATTCACCACACTCTACGGCAGTTCATGACAGGGGGACCTGTGTGATGCTGAAAAGCTGCCCTAGGACGGGTAGACAGAATACCGCCTTAACGGGAGTAAGGGCGGAAACTCAGGAAGAGGTAAAAATGAAAAAAAACGTATTTCTTAGCGCGCTTGCCGCTGCAGCAGTGACTGCAACTGGCGCTCTCGCTGACGGTCATGGTGGGGCCACGCTCGCTGCTGTGAAAGATCGCGGTTCGCTGAAGTGTGGGATCAGCACTGGCCTCGTCGGGTTCGCGTCTCAGGATGCAAACGACGAATGGGAAGGCTTTGATGTTGCAGTATGCCGCGCGGTTGCCGCAGCCGTTCTTGGCGATCCAACAGCTGTTGAATTCCGCCCTGTGACAAACAAAGAGCGTTTTGAAGTTCTGAACTCTGGTGACATCGACATGCTGTCCCGGAACACAACATGGACTTTCTCGCGCGATGTTGACCTGAAGCTGGAATTCGTAGGTGTTAACTACTACGACGGTCAGGGCTTTATGGTGCCAAAAGAGCTGGGTGTTTCCTCTGCGAAAGACCTTGATGGCGCACCAGTCTGCATCCAGTCCGGCACAACAACAGAGCTGAACCTTGCGGACTTCTTCCGCACAAACAACATCAGCTACCAGCCTGTGTCGATCACAACAGCCTCCGAAGCACAACAAGCCTACCTTGCTGGCCGTTGCGCTGTTTACACAACAGACGCATCTGGTCTGGCCGCGACACGCGCATCCTTTGAAAACCCAGAGGATCACGTTGTTCTGCCAGAAATCATCTCTAAAGAGCCACTTGGCCCGCTTGTTCGCCACGGCGATAGCGAATGGGGTGACGTTGTACGTTGGTCTTTGAACACACTGATCGCAGCTGAAGAGCTGGGCATCACGTCTGCAAACGTAGGCGAATTGTCTGCAGCACCAACCGAAAACCCAGAGATCAACCGCCTGCTGGGCACCGAAGGTAACCTTGGCGAAATGCTGGGTCTGCCTGCTGATTTCGGCGCTGCAATCATCCAAGCTGATGGCAACTACGGCGAGATCTTCGAGAAGTACATTGGTGAGAACACACCAATCGGCCTCTCACGTGGTCTGAACGCACAGTGGACAGACGGCGGCCTGCTTTACGCACCACCGTTCCGCTAAGGCACAATAGGCAAAGGGCGCGGATCGTTCCGCGCCCTTTGTTTATCTTGGCTCACTTCCCCAATTATCCTAATGAGACGCCCACTTTGGTGGCGCGGAGGTTCGTATGTCTTTGATCGAAGACCGACCTGATTCCGGTTTCACGTTGTCCAAGTTGTTCAACGACAGCCGGTATCGCGGGTACACTTTTCAAGTCATCGCTGGCATCGCGATCATAGCGCTTATTGCTGTGCTGATCATGAATGCCACAGCAAACCTAGAGCGTCTTGGCAAAGACATCTCATTTGGCTTTTTGGAACAGCCCGCGGGCTATGACATTTATCCCAAACTGATCCCATACACCTCGCAAAGCACACACCTTCACGCTGCTTTCGTGGGTGTGATGAATACACTGCTTGTGGCGTTTCTGGGGTGTATCGCTGCGACGTTCTTTGGCGTGGTTGCCGGCGTCTTACGACTGTCGAACAATTGGTTGCTTGCGAAATTGATGGCAGTTTACGTCGAAGTCTTCCGCAACGTGCCAGTCTTGCTGTGGATCCTGCTCATCATGCAGATCGTGGCAATCAGCTTTGCGAACCCGCTGGATTTCAAAGGCGACGAACCCGCAGAGACGTTGTTGTGGGGTATGTTCGCCTTTACCACGTTGGGCATCTATACACCCGCACCAGTCTGGAACCCCGGTTCAGGTATTGTGGTCGGCGTTTTCATCGCCTCGATCATCGCGATGGTGTTTTATGCAAAATACCGGCGCAAAGTGTTGTTTGATACAGGGCGGATGTTGCCGGGTTGGCCAGTGATGCTGGCTTTGTTCTTTGTCCCTGCAATCCTCGCCCATTTCGTCATGGGGCAGCCCGTTGGCGTTGATTATCCTCAGATGGGCTTTTTCAAATTCGAAGGTGGCGCACTGATTGGTGGTCCGCTGATCGCCTTGTGGCTGGCCTTGTCGCTTTATACAGGCGCGTTCATCGCGGAAAACGTGCGCGCCGGTATCTTGGCGATCTCAAAGGGGCAGACAGAAGCCGCTGCCGCGTTGGGCCTTCGTTCAAACCGGATCATGAGCCTTGTGGTCTTGCCGCAGGCACTACGGGTGATCATTCCACCCGTTATTTCGCAGTTCCTGAATCTGACCAAAAACTCTTCATTGGCTGCGTTCATTGGCTATCAGGAAATCACTGGAACACTGATGGGTGTGACGCTGAACCAGACGGGGCGGTCCTTTGAGGCGGTGCTGTTGGGGATGTTGATTTACCTGACCATCTCGCTGCTGATTTCTTTTGGGGGCAACATGTACAACTCCTCTGTTAAGCTGAAGGAGCGCTGATATGGCTGACCTTTCAACAAACGCGGGCAAAGTAGCGCCTTTCGTTCAGACAGAAATCATTCCGCAGTCACCGCCGCCTGTGACCGAAACTGGCATCATCAAGTGGGTGCGCGAAAACCTGTTCTCGTCCATTCCTAACGGGCTGATGACGCTGATCGCGCTATATGTCATTTTCCAGTTGCTTTCGTTGGTCGTGCCTTGGCTGATGAACGGTGTCTGGGGGACGGAAGGTGAGGGCCCAAATTCGTTGGACGAATGCCGCCAGCGCCTTGAAGGTGCGACGGGTGGTTGCTTTGCGGTGATCCGGGAACGGTGGCAACAGCTCTTGTTTGGGAACTATCCCAAGGATGAGTTGTGGCGTCCGACGGTGACCTTCTTTGGTCTGATCCTGGCCGCTTTGCCAGTAATGTTCGTGAAACTGCCTGCAAAGCTGCGGTTGTTCACGCTGGTCTTTCCGTTTGTGGCCTTTTGGCTGCTGTGGGGCGGGACCATCTGGGTGCCGATCCTGTTCTTTGGCGCGGTGATCCTTGGGTACATCGCGTATAGTAAGTTGGTCGGAAACTCTTTCTTTCTTGGTGTCCTGGGCTTTCTTGCCGTTGTCGCCCTAACGGCTTTCTTTCTTATCGGTCCGATATCAAGCGTCTTGAACGGCATCATTCCGATTGAGCTGTCGGGCGTGGAAAGTCGCCAGATTGGCGGGTTCATCCTGAACTTTATCCTTGGGATCACCTGCGTATCGCTTTCGATACCGCTGGGGATTGTATTGGCCCTTGGTCGTCAGTCGGACTTGCCGATCATCAAGGGGATTTGTGTTGTCTTCATCGAATTCATCCGGGGTGTGCCGCTGATCACTTTGTTGTTCGTGGCCTCGGTGATGCTGGCTTACTTCCTGCCACCCAACGCAAACTTCGATATCATGATCCGCGTGATCATCATGATCACCCTGTTTGCCGCCGCCTATATCGCTGAAGCGATCCGGGGTGGTTTGGCGGCCTTGCCCAAAGGGCAGTATGAGGCCGCGGATGCGCTTGGACTGGACTACTGGCAGGCGATGCGCCTGATCATTTTGCCGCAGGCGTTGAAGATTTCGATCCCGTCGATCGTGAACATCGCGATTGGCCTGTTCAAGGATACGACCCTTGTGTCGATTATTTCGATGGTCGATCTGCTGGGCATGATCCAGCAGCGTATCTTCAACACGACAGAATGGTTCGGGGTGTACTGGGAGCTGTTGGGCTTTGCCGCATTCCTGTTCTTCATCATTTGCTACGGCATTTCACAATACTCGCAATGGCTAGAGCGTCAGCTTGCCACTGATCACCGATAGGAGGCCCTGATATGGCTGACACTGCTGCAAAAATGACGGTCTCGGACGAGGTCGCGATTGAAATCCAAGAGATGAACAAGTGGTACGGGACGTTCCACGTCCTGCGCGACATCAACCTGACGGTACAACGGGGCGAGCGGATCGTGATCTGTGGGCCATCCGGGTCCGGCAAGTCGACGCTGATCCGCTGTATCAACCGTCTGGAAGAGCACCAGAAGGGTAAGATCGTTGTTGATGGCACAGAGCTGTCGTCTGACCTGAAAAACATCGACAAAATCCGGTCGGAGGTTGGGATGTGTTTTCAGCACTTCAACCTGTTCCCGCACCTGACAATCCTTGAGAACTGCACCTTGGCCCCGATCTGGGTGCGTAAGACGCCCAAGAAGGAAGCCGAAGAAATTGCGATGGAGTACCTGGCGAAGGTCAAGATCCCGGAACAGGCTGACAAGTATCCCGGCCAATTGTCTGGTGGTCAGCAGCAGCGTGTTGCAATCGCCCGGTCGCTTTGCATGAAGCCGCGGATTATGTTGTTCGACGAGCCGACGTCCGCCCTTGATCCAGAGATGATCAAAGAGGTGCTCGACACGATGATCGCATTGGCCGAGGAAGGCATGACCATGCTGTGCGTGACCCACGAGATGGGCTTTGCCCGTCAGGTTGCAAACCGTGTGATCTTTATGGATCAGGGTCAGATCGTCGAGCAAAACGAGCCCGAAGAGTTCTTTAACAATCCAAAATCGGATCGGACACAGCTGTTCCTGAGCCAGATTTTGGGTCACTAGGGCTCACTCCGGCGACAATTTTTTAGAAAAATCGAGGTGCACAGCCGGCGCGCTGTTGCCACTAGAAATGTGGAAAAGGGCTATGACGCGGATGGATCTGTCCGCGCCCTATAGGTCACGCGGAACTATGAAGTCGGCGATGTGTCCTTTACCGGGGACACACCAGTCCGCCGCATCGAAGTCCAGCAGCGTTGTCGCCCCGGTTGGGTAGTCCGCGAACCGAGGATGGTTTGGTGCAGCCTTTGCCAGTAGTTCTGCCGCCATTGCGATGCCGGGGTTATGTCCGACAACTGCGACGCTGCCTCCGGTTGCTGTCCGACATATGTCGATGATGGTTTGCGGTGCCGCCAAATATAGGGTGCTGACATCTTTCACCGCTGGCGTGGCCCCCATCCCCTGGCACAGCAGGGTTGTGGTCTGCAGCGTTCGCATCGCGTCCGACGTCAGAATGATATCCGGGACACAGGTTTTTTCGGCAAGCCAGCCGCCCAGTGCTATGGCGGCCCCTTTGCCGCGGTCATTCAGGTTGCGGCCATGATCGTCTGCATAGAAATCCCCCCAGCTGGACTTTGCATGGCGGATCAGGATCAGGCGGCGGGTCATAGGAAAGCTTTCATGTGGAAGGCTGCTTGTTGCGGCAGGCGGTTGCCTTGACCAACGGGGCATGCGCGGCGGGCCCGGCACCCTAGCGCGAGGCAATCTGCCCCTTCCGGGCTACTGATATGGGCTTTGCAGGCTGCAACGTCATACCCATCAGCGAAGGCATCGACGGGGCAGGATGATTTGCAGGGTGCGGCGCAGGGTGGGCAAGGGTTTTCCCGTGCGGCATCGCTGGACCCGGTCTTGAGCAAAAGTGCCCCACGGAATGACACGAAAAGCCCCGCAGTGTCGTGGACCAGAAAACCGATAGGAGATGCCCAGAAACGTCCGGTGTCGCGGGCCCACGTCTGGAAAGGATGAAAGGGTGGGCCGCCGAAAGGGAACAGCGCTTGCGCATCAAAGTCGGCTGCCACTTGATCAAGGATGCGCCGGGACCATCGGTCCAGTGGGTCAGGTTGGCCATCTGACGCTTCAGCACTCAGCTGGAAGTGTGGCCAGAACGCAGGCTCATCCGGACCGATAAGAACAAGACAGCCGTTTTCTGTTTCAACCTGCCCCAGCTGGATCAACGCGTGTGCGGCAAGAGGTTGGGTTAAAACATCCATTGTCCATAGACTATGCCCGTCGGACTAAGCTGACCAGTGGGTTTCGTGCTGTGGGATACGCGCCGCGAAATTACCGAACCCGAGACCAGCGCCGAGGAATGGATCCTAGTGTATCGCCTCAAACGAAACAGAGTTCCCGCTGCATCCGTAAGTTCCGCGTGACTGACCCCAAGCGCCTCTGGAAAATTCATGGGCTGAGAATTCCAACCGCTGGCCGAGGGCGTCAGCAGACCCACTCTGAC
>CALILP010000017.1 GCA_938016515.1 uncultured Paracoccaceae bacterium | reverse complement strand
GGCGTCCAGCCACCAGATTTCAACGCAGAAGGAATCTCTGCCTACTCGACGGTCATTGCTGTCACGGCCGAGCATGACGGCGTCCCCATTACCATCTTGCAAGCCCATGCTGACTCGCTTGCGGATCGTCTACGTGCGATCCCGTCGACCCGCGCGGTTGACCTGTTCGGAGAACCCGAGGCTGAGGTTCTGGTTTCCGTTGACGCAAAGGCCGCCGCCGCGCTTGGGCTGACAGCGCAAGACATCTCGCGCTTGATCACCGCTGCCGACGGAAAGGTTCAGGCGGGTCGTTTCCAAAGCACGGACGTCGATTTGACGATCAACATCTCGGGCGCGATCGAAGCCCTCGACCGCATCGGAGAGGTCGTCTTGCGACAAAATGCAAACGCAACCACCGTCACCCTTACTGACATCGCAACCATCACCCGTGGAATGCGAACGCCCGTCTCTGAAATGGCGATGGCCAACGGCAAACGCGCGGTTCTCGTTGGGGTATTGGCTCAGGACGGCGTACAAATTGACCGGTGGATGTCACTTGTGAATGACGAACTCGTCGCTGGTCAGGCCGAAATTCCGGTTGGCATGTCCGAAACACTCATGTTCGATCAAAGCACCTATACCGCCGATCGCTTGTCGGAGGTAGGGACCAACATGGCGATTGGTGTGACCTTGGTCGTGGCCGTTCTGTTCATCACGCTTGGCCTGCGCGCGGCTGCGATTGTGGCGGTTGTTCTGCCCGTGGTGTCGCTGGCCACGCTTGCCAGTATGAACATCATCGGCCTACCGATCCATCAAATGTCCGTCACCGGTCTGATTGTGGCACTGGGCCTGTTGGTGGATGCTGCAATCGTGATGGTGGACGAAGTGCGCCAACGCCTGAGCCGCGGAATGGACCGTATCGACGCAGTTGCCGATGCCACCAAACGTCTGGCCGCCCCTCTGCTCGCCTCGACAGTCACGACCGCGCTGTCTTTCACCCCGATGATCTTGTTGCCCGGGCCTGCCGGAGATTTCGTCGGCTCAATCGCGATTGCGGTTGTCTTGATGCTGGTCTGGTCACTTTTCGTGGCCTTGACCGTTACGCCTGCTCTCGCGGGGTGGTTTCTGAAGGCAGGCGAGCCATCTGGCATCCACCTCCCAGCGCTTGGGCGTAGATTCGAGGCCCTAATCGCCCTGTCTGTGCGCAACCCGGTTCGGTCCATTGCTTTAGCACTTATCCTGCCAGTTTTGGGCTTCGTCGCTTTCCCGACCCTCACGGCGCAGTTCTTTCCAGGGGTCGAACGTGACCAATTTTATGTAGAAGTTGACATGCCACCAGGCACGTCAATTACGGAAACCGCCGCCGTGGCCAACCAAATCGATGCGCGTCTTGCGGCGTATCCCGGCGTAGACCGCGTGTATTGGTCCATCGGTCAGTCCGGCCCCGCGTTCTATTACAATATCACTGGCGGGCGGTCGGCAGAGCCCAGCTATGCACAAGCGATGATCAAGACCCAAACGGCAGAGGACGCCGCACGCATCGTTCCGCAATTGCAGGCACAACTTGACGCCGAATTCTCGCAAGCGCGCATCATCGTGCGGGATCTGGTCCAAGGACCGCCCGTCGCCGCACCCATCGAAGTCCGTCTTGTGGGCCCAGACTTACAGGTCTTGCGCGATCTTGGGGGCGAAGCACGCGCGATCATTGCAGATCTGCCCTTGATTACACAGGTGCGCGCAGGGGTCGTCAGCGGCGCGCCCCAGATCCGGTATGAAATCGACGAACCAACAGTGCGATTGCTGGGTATGAACCTCACAGATATCGCCACTCAGCTTGAGGCCGGTCTGGTCGGAGTCACAGGCGGCAGCCTTGTAGAAGGCACCGACCAACTGCCGGTGCGCGTGCGCTTTGACGCTGATCTTCGCAGCGACGTCGAAAGCATCGCCGATCTTCCGATCTTGATCGCCAACGCGGGCGCAATCGCAGCAACCGGCGCCCTTCCGACGGTGCCCTTCTCAGAGCTTGCAACCCCAGTGCTCGAGCCTGCCGAAAGCGTCATCACACGCCGCAACGGAGAGCGTATCAACACCGTCCAGGCCTTCATCGTCCCCGGCGTGTTGCCAGAGGAAGCACTGCAAGACACCCTTGCTGCGCTGGACGCCAACGGGTTTGACGTACCTCTGGGTTACCGGATCGAGTTGGGCGGCGACAGCGACGCGCGGTCGGACACTTTAGGTAACCTTTTGGCCCCGGTCGGGCTGATCGTGACCCTCACCATTGCAACGATTGTGCTGACGTTCAATTCGTTCCGGCTTACAATCATCGCCTTGGTCGTTTGTGTGCTGTCGGCTGGCCTGTCAATGCTGTCGCTGGCGGTGATGCAGTTCCCGTTCGGGATCAATGCGATCATCGGGGTAATCGGGTCAATTGGTGTGTCCATCAACGCGGCCATCATCATTCTGACCGGCCTGAAGGCCGATCCCAAGGCGGCATCGGGCGACACACAAGCCATCGCAAAAGTGGTGACAGGATCAAGCCGTCATATCATCTCAACAACGATCACAACCTTCGGGGGATTCCTGCCACTGATCCTCGCAGGCGGTGGGTTCTGGCCTCCCTTCACGGTGGCCATTGCCGGAGGTGTGCTGCTGTCCTCAGTCGTATCATTCTTCTTCACGCCAGCCGCCTTTATCCTAGTTTACAGGCAAGCAAAGAACTCTGCGAAGGCAACGACCATCAACGCGGATACCATCGAAAAACCTGTCGTTCTTTTGGCCGCAGAATAGACGAAACCTGGGTCGAGATTCAGTATGAATATCCCACTCAATTACAACGATAGAGGTACGACCCTTAGCCAAAACACCATTCCTCCGTGTTACTGCTGCGCGGCGAAAAAAGGTTCCGCACGCTGACAGTCGCGCTGCCATAGCAAGCAATGAAATCTTCAGGCAGCATATAGGGATTGAATTCATCTCTTTGTCTGTTGCGTCGCAAGCCTTCGATGGGTCGATCAATCGCCACAGGCTCGCCAGTGATCGAGTTTCGCAAAAATAGCGCTGCCCGGCGGTTAGCATCGGTGGGTTTCGACCCACCACGCAGTTGCGGACAAAACGGTTCGTAAAAAAACGCGTATTCGCCGGCGAGTGCCACGCAAGTCGCTGAAGCCCCGGAGCCACCACCCTGATAGGGGCTGCGCTAAATCCGTTACAACGCAAGATCTGCCATCAAAGCGTCTTTCGTATACTCTGCCTTCGAAGCACTGCGCCGCACCCGACCCTGTTCGACCACTGTGAATGTATCTGCGATACGATAAGCAAAATCAGCGTTCTGCTCGACCAAAACGATGGCCATTTCGCCCTGATCACGCAAAGTCTCTAAGGCGTCTCCGATCTGTTGAATCACGTTGGGCTGGATTCCCTCGGTAGGTTCATCAAGCAGCAAGACACTGGGGCGCGTGATCAAAGCGCGGGCAATGGCTAGCTGCTGCTGTTGACCACCAGACAAATCGCCGCCGCGGCGGGACTGCATCTCGCGCAGAACGGGAAACAGATCGAAGACAAACTCCGGCACGTCATGTGCGTCTTTGGGCAAGCAGGCGAACCCGGTCTCTAGATTTTCACGGACAGACATCATCGGAAAGACCTCGCGGCCTTGCGGAACATACGCGATGCCAGACTGGGCGGCGCGATAGGCAGAAGACAGCGGAATTTTCGTGCCGTCCACAATGACCTCGCCCCCCACGACAGGATGCCGTCCTGAGATCGCCTTGAGAAGGCTGGTTTTGCCAACGCCATTGTTGCCCATCACAGCGGTGATCTTGCCAATCTCAGCCGTCATCGAAATATCAAACAGGATCTGGCTTTGACCGTAGTTCAGATTGACGCCGCGAATATCAAGCATGGGCACGCCCCAGATACACATCGATCACCGTTTGATCAGAGGTCACGTGATCAAGGCTGCCTTCTGCCAAAACAGACCCCTCGTGCAGAACAGTCACCTTGCAATCCAAACGGCGGACAAATTCCATGTCATGCTCCACCACGACAACCGCGCAGGTCTTGGCGGCTTCTCTAAGAATACTGGTCGTCTTTTCACGCTCTTCCGGCGTCATCCCGGCTGCGGGTTCATCAACCAGCATCAAGCGGGGCTCCTGGGCCAATAGCATGCCAATTTCTAACCATTGTTTTTGACCATGACTAAGTTCACCAGCCACGCGGGTCAGACTGTCCAAAAGGCCAATTTGGTCCGCAACAGACTCGATTCTGCTGGCATTTGCCTGCGTCTTCTTGTGCATCAGCACTGAAAACGGGCTGCGCGGATTGCGAAGCGCCATCGCAAGGTTTTGTCTGACTGTCTGAGCCTCAAAAACTGTGGGTTTTTGAAACTTGCGTCCGATCCCTTCCTTCGCAATCTCGCTTTCAGACATCCCCAGAAGCGACATGTTTTGATCGCCCCAGATCACTTTGCCTTCGTCAGGTTTGGTCTTGCCGGTGACAATATCCATGAAGGTCGTCTTACCAGCGCCATTGGGGCCAATAATGGCCCGCAGCTCTGCCTTGGCGAAGTTGATGGACAGGTTGTTGATGGCACGAAAGCCGTCAAACGTGACACAAACGCCCGAGACTTCCAAAAGCATGCTCATGACTGCTTCCTCACCAATAGATCAAACAGGCCGCCAATCCCTTTGGGGAAAAACAGTGTAACCACAACGAAGGAGAACCCGAGCAAGACCAGCCACCAATCCGTCCATTGAATTTCGTAAAAGCCGAGATTGACGTTCGGCGCGCCGCCTCCGGTGAACCAGCTGGACAAGAGCGACACAAAAGCAGCACCGATTGCTGCACCATAAAGCCTGCCACGCCCGCCGATGGCAACCCACACCGCGAGATAGATCGAGGCGATGGGGGCGATCTCGCCGGGGTTGATGATACCAGCCTGCGGGTAATACAGCGCGCCCGCGATGCCTGCGACGATCGCCGTTGTTGTGAACACGAAAAGTTTGTAGCTTTCAACATGATAGCCAAGGAACCGCACCCGCGCTTCGTTGTCGCGGATGCCTTTGATCACGCTGCCCATCTTGCCTGAGACGATCCACGCAAAGAACACATAGCCGAGAGCCAAGGCGACGGCGGAGGCCCAAAAGAAGACGATAGAGATGGTGGCTTGTGACACGTCCTCAAAGCCGGGGATGTTCTGCAAGCCTGAAAGACCATTGTTGCCACGCAGGCCGCTGTCATTCTGGAACAGATACAGCGCCAACGCCAAGGTCATGGCTTGCGTCAAGATCGACAGATAAACACCCGTCACCCGACTGCGGAACGCAAGCCATCCGAAGACGAGCGCCAAAAGGCCCGGCACGAGAACAACCATCAGGAGCTGCAAGAAAAGACTGTCTGCAAAGGACCAGATAACTGGGAATTCAGAACTGCCCACGACCCCAAAGATCTGGTTGCCAATCACATCCGATATTTCTTGTGGTGTCGGCGGTAAGGGTTGCCCCACGAGGCTTTCGACGACGATGCCCTCTGTCCGGGCATACATCAGCCACATCCCAATCGCGTAGCCCCCGATCCCGAAGAAAGCAAAATGCCCCAGCGACAGGATCCCGCAATAGCCCCAGACGACGTCCATCGCGATGGCGACAAGACACAAACACAGGGTTTTCCCAAGGGTTTTGACAAAGGAGGTCGAGATCATATTGACCCCCGTCACCTCTGACAGAAGCGTCACGCCAATGGTGAAGATCGCAAGGATCGCGATGAACCACAGGACCGACGGGTTTTGAGCGACGAAAGATTTACGCATTGTTAGTGGTCCTGTAGCGGTTTTGCGCCGCCTTTGGCGTCGCGATGCTGGGGGGCCAGCCCCCCAGACCCCCCGGAGTTGTTCTGGCAAAATGAAGAGAAACAGCGATTGTTGCGGGCTTGGTCATTTCTTTTAGTCCGCGGCTGCCCGGCCTTTGAGGGCGACGATGCCTTTGGGCCGGAATTGGATGAAGAGGATGATGAAGAGGATCATGTAGGTTTGTGCGGCGAGCGTGTTGGAGGGGTTCAGCCATTCGATCCCTTTTTGCAGGAAGCCAATGAGCGATGCCCCTGCCAGCGTGCCCCAGACGTTACCGACGCCACCGACGACGACAGTCATGAAGCTTTGGACGATGTAGTCGGCCCCCATTTCTGAGGTGACTTTGGCATAGAGCCCGATGGCCACACCTGCGATGCCTGCGATGCCGGAACCGAGGCCGAAGGTCAGCATGTTGATCTTGTCGGGGTTGATCCCCATCGACGCCGCCATGCCAGGGTTCTGTGTCACCGCCCGCACTTCGAGGCCGAGACGGGTGCGCTTCAGCACGTAAAGGATCAGTGCGAGGAACAGCAGCGCCAGCACGAAGATCGCGATGCGGATGTAGCTGATCGCGATCACGTCGTTGAAGACGAGCGCCCCGTCGAGCCATTCAGGTGACGTGAGCGGCCGCGCCTGTGTCCCGAAGATGTTTTTAGCCAGCTGTTGAAGCGCAATTGAGATACCGAAGGTTGCGAGCAATGTCTCTAACGGACGGTGGTAGAGGTGCCGGATCACAAGGCGTTCCATCGTGACCCCCGCCCCGAAGGTGACCGCGAAAGCCACCGGCAAGGCCACAAGGATGGCGATGGTGTAATCCGGGATGAAAAGCTGGATCACGTAGCCGGTGTAGGCGCCCATCATGATGAACTCGCCATGCGCCATGTTGATGACGCCCATCACCCCAAAGGTGATCGCAAGGCCGATGGCGGCAAGGAAATAAATCGAGGCGAGCGATAACGCGTCCAATGCGAGGTCGGCAGTTTGGCTGAGTGCGACATTGGTCTCGATGGCCCGGATAGCTTTGCTTGCTGCATCGGTGACGACTGAGTCAGGTTCAGTGTAGTCCAGATAGAATGTGTGGGCAGCAAGTGCCTCTACCTTTTCGGTGTCTTTGACCCGCTGTGCCACCAATCCGTCCAAAGCCAGAGCATCGTAGGCCAAGGCGCGGGCCGCATCTGTGTCGAGCTTGTCGACCGTGATCCCGCCAACGCTGCCATCCACGATGTTCGCAAGCAAAGCATCGCGCACGGCTGCCTTGGTGATCAAAGGTGCGGCCAGTTCGGCGGCGACGAGGCGGGCGTAGGCCTCTTCTTGCGTGATATCCTCGCCGACTGTCAAAATTTGCGCGACGTTGGCGTCTTCCGGAACTTCGGTGGCGATCTTGGGTGTGGTTGCTGTGATGCGGTTCAATACGGCGCGCACGTCAACGGACAGGTCCCCAGAAAGGGCTTCTATGGCAGCGACCCGCGTTTCCGTATTCTCGCCGAACAGCGCTTGCAGCATGCCGACCAACCGGGTCTTTTGTGCTTTCAAAGCAGGGTCTTCTTCGGTGTCGATTGAGCCTTCCAGTGGGCTAAGTTGACTGACGTCCATGCTACGCGCAATAGCCTCAACTGCGGCGCGGCGTTTGGTGATGTCGGGGTCCGAGAGTTGGAACTGGACGAGTGCGTCACCGATGGCGCGGCGGACGCCACCGTTGGGGCGCGATTCAGTGAAGTCATCGCTAACGGCTGCGGGCACAGTTTCGCCGGTATCTAGATCGGTGAGCGCCAGGGCATCCCCGTCTTCGGTCGCCCGAAAGAATAGACCGTCACTGTCGCGCTGCACAATCTCGCGGTCGCGCCACGCCTCTAGAAATGGCAAGGCCTGTGGCAATCCACTTGCGACGAGGTCGTCCAGTACAACGCCAACGCTGCGGCGACCGGGTTTCAGGACCTCTTCCTGATGAGTTTGCAGAATGTCTTGAAGCGTTTGGGCGGCTGTCGCGACGGGGACGATAAGCCACAGCGCCAGAGCCAAAAAGAGAATGCGTCGCATGGGTATTCAGGCCGATCTGTCAGGCAGTTGCGACATGGGGCGCTTATGCTGCGCGCCCCATGCCAAAAGCGTCTTAGTAGTTCGACGTCAACTGAACGCAGGTCTCGGTCTCGGTGTTGTACATACCGCAACCCAGTTCTTGCCAATCAGACTTCAGCACGGCGGACTCAGGCAGATAATCTGTCCATGCATCACCCGGAACTTCAGTTGTCTGGCTGACGATGTCGAACTGACCATCAGCTGTGATTTCGCCAATCAGAACCGGCTTTGCCAAGTGGTGGTTCGGAAGCATCACAGCGGTACCACCTGTCAGGTTCGGAAATTCCTGACCATACATGGCGTCACGAACCGCATCGACGTCTGTCGTGCCTGCCTCGGTGACAGCGTTCACCCACATGTTGAAGCCGATGTAATGGGCTTCCATTGGGTCATTCGTCACCCGCTCTTCGCCCATTTTGGCTTTCCATGCAGCAACCCACGCATCGTTGGCTTCGGATTCTGCGGACTGGAAGTAGTTCCAGGCGGCAAGGTGGCCCACCAGATCGGATGTATCGAGGCCAGACAACTCTTCTTCACCTACGGAGAAGGCGACGACAGGAATATCATCCGCAGAGATACCAGCAGCGGCCAGCTCTTTATAGAAGCCGATGTTCGCGTCACCGTTGATCGTAGAGATCACGCCGACCTGCTTACCGTCTGCGCCCAGCGCGACGACGTCAGCGACGATGGTCGCCCAGTCAGAGTGGCCAAATGGTGTGTAGTTCACGAAGATATCGTCGGCGGGAATGCCGTTATCCTGCAGATAAGCTTCGAGAATGTTGTTGGTTGTCCGAGGGTAAACATAGTCGGTGCCCAGCAGCGCAAACTTTTCGACGCCAAGCTCTTCAAGGAAGTAGTCGGTGGCGGGGATCGCTTGCTGGTTCGGCGCGGCCCCTGTGTAGAACACGTTCTTAGAGCTTTCTTCGCCCTCGTACTGGACGGGGTAAAACATCAGACCGTTCAGTTCTTCCAGAACAGGCAACGCTGACTTCCGGCTGACCGACGTCCAGCTGCCAAAAATGACATCAACTTCGCTGACTGTCAGCAATTCGCGGGCTTTCTCCGCGAACAGCGGCCAGTCAGAGGCTGGGTCAACGACAACCGCCTCAATCTCGCAATCCAAAAGACCGCCAGCGGCATTTTGGTTTTCGATCAACAGCTCCATCGTATCTTTCAATGTCGTCTCAGAGATCGCCATCGTTCCGGATAAAGAGTGCAACACACCCACTTTGATCGGATCGGCGCATTCGGCGGCGGCCATAGCAGTCGTGCCCAGCAGGGCGGCCACAGCAATTGCTGGTGTTTTCAAGGTCATAGGTCAAATCCCCGTTGTCGTTGCGAGGCGCCGGTGGGCGATTGCTGCCCTTCCCAACGGTGTACCAACCAATTAAGGATGGCACCGCAACAGTGATGTTGTAGTCGCGTGGAGGGTTCGATCTGCCAGGATGGCCCTCTGCGCGGCGTTGAAACTCTTTCGAGCAATTGCAATGGAATTTGGGCGGTAAGATTCTGCCAGCAAATTCAGCACAACCACCAGCCCCTCAGGAAATTCGCCCAAAATCGTCGCGCTTTGTGGTGGCATGCCTAATTTTTAGACGCAGTCGGCTTTGACAAATCAGCCTACTAGACAAATAGCGCCTAGGAATTGGTCGACTGACCCAGTCGCACGGCGGGTTCAATCCTGTGCACTGTACGGGTTTGCGCAGTCTGCAGCAGTGTTCGGACAAGCTGTGCGGTCTGCCGACCAATATCAGCCGGATGCGGGTCAATCGTGGTCAAGGACGGAACGCAAACCTCTGCAATATCATAGGCCCCAAATCCGGCGATTGCGATCTGATCGGGCACGCTGATCCCACGCCTTTGACATTCTGACAAAGCACCAAAGGCCTGCAGGTCAGATACACAGATCACGGCTTCCATTTCTGGGTATGTATCTATCAACGCGCCCATTGCGCGGGCGCCCTCTTGCATGGGGTATTGCGGGACACCGGACCCGATCAGACGATGTGACTCTAGCTGATGGGCCTGCATCGTCGCCTTAAACCCAGCCCGCCTGTCGACCCCCCGCGAGTCGCTGTCGGTGTCGCCACCAATAAACCCAAAGTTCCGCAGGCCCTGCGCGATCAGCAGTTCAATCAACGGCTGCAGCACAGTCACATTAGAAAAGCCAACGACATGATCAATCGGGTCTTCCGGCAAATCCCACGTCTCGATCACAGGCACGCCGGCACCCTTCAGCATCTTGCGGGTCCGGTCCGTATGTCGGCCCCCTGTGACAACAATGGCCTCGGGGCGGCGGGGCAGGAATGCGGCGATCAGCTCTTCTTCTCGCTGCATGTTATAGTCGGAATGGCCCAGCAAAACCTGATATCCACCCTCGGCAAGCTCAGTCGTCATCGCTTCGACGGTGGCGGCAAAATTGGCGTTGTTCAAAGACGGGATCGTGACGGCGACAAAGTTACTGCGCTGGGATCGCAGGTTCGCGGCCGTACTATCAAAGACATATCCCAAGTCTTCGGCAGTTTGCTGAATCCTCTTGCGTGTCATTTCACCAACAGAGGTGTCACGCTTAAACGCCCGGCTTACGGTCATGACAGAAACACCGGCCGCTTTGGCGACATCTTTCATCGTCGGACTGCGCTTCATCATCGCCCTCATGTTAACGATACCATTAGTGCCGCGTCAGCGCTGGTTCTGCAACCGCGTCGTGGCACCCGGCACAAATGTCACCGGCAGTGCTGTGGCCCTTTCACCTTCAACGCCGTTCAGTCGCGCCAAAAGCCTGCGGGCACCCGTGACCCCCATCACACGCCGGGGGGTTTGCATGGTGGTCAGCGGAATTGGCAGAACCGTATTCAGATCCAAAGCGTTAAAGCCCACAACACCGATATCATCAGGAACTTTTAGCCCCTGTGACTGCGCTGCAATCAGACCACCAAACGCCATATGGTCATTGAGGAAGAAAACGACATCCGGGGCATGGTCCTGCAGCAATTGGTGCATCGCCTCCGATCCCATCCGAAAGGAATTCGCAGGCTTTGTGGCAATCCGCGCAATCGGCACATCAAAGACAGAGCGCAACCCCAATAGCCGTTTGTCCGCTCGCGCATCATGGCCGCGGGCAACGCCAATGAAGGCCGGTTTTTCATAGCCCAGCTTTCGAATTTCCGTGCCGAGCTGCGCACCCGCGGCCACATGGTCGATCCCCACGACTACATCAATCGGATCCGGGTCATAGTCCCAAGTCTCTAACGTTGGGATTTTCGCGTCACGCAACATGCTACGCACATCGGAGTGGTGATCGACACCTGTCAGAATCAGACCGGCAGGGCGCCAACTCAGCAAGCGCTCCACCCATCGCCGCTCTGCTTCCGGATCATATTCGGTTGTATCGATCACCGTCGAAAAGCCAGCCCGCCGGATGGTCCCGCGGGTTCCTTCAAGGACATCGGCAAACACGTCATTTGCAAATGTTGGAAGTGATATTCCAATCAGATCAGCATTCGCCTGTGACAAGGCGCGGGCATTGCTGTTGGGCACATAGTTCAGGCGACGGGCAATCTCGAGAATCGCATCGCGCTTCTTTGCCGAAATGCCATCAACACCACGCATCGCGCGGCTGACAGACATCACACTGACACCCGCCTCAGCGGCAACAGCATAGATCCCGGATTGCTTGTCCACATCGCGCATAAAGCGCCAACTCCCTGATTTTTCGCACTGAATGCAGGAATACGTTAACGTTAACGTCGTTACCGCACAAGTCGGGTTCCCCGAAGCCAAGGCGTCTGCTTTGTTATCGATACCATTTCTTGGGAGGGAACCTGGTGCCAGAAATCATCTTCGATAGCGTGGAAAAGTCATACGGCGCCGTGCGTGTGTTGGAACCTTTCAACCTCCATCTCAACGATAGCGAATTTACAGTTCTGGTCGGTCCCTCCGGCTGCGGCAAATCCACGACATTGCGCATTTTGGCCGGATTAGAGACGCTTTCTGGCGGAGAGATCACGTTCGACGGCAAACCAATCTCGCACCTCGATCCAAAGGCCCGTGACATCGCGATGGTCTTCCAAGACTACGCGCTCTACCCCCACATGAACATCGCCAAGAACATGTCTTTTGCGCTGCGCCTCGCAAAAGTGTCCAAGTCGGAAATCGACGAAAAGGTTCTGCGCGTCGCCAAACTGCTGAACATTGCTCACCTGCTCGATCGTAAGCCAGCTGAACTGTCCGGCGGCCAGCGCCAGCGTGTCGCGATGGGCCGCGCGATGGTGCGTGATGCAGGCACGTTCCTATTCGACGAACCCCTGTCCAATCTCGATGCCAAGCTACGCGCCAAAATGCGCACCGAACTGGCCGAGATGCGTAATACCATCGACAAAAACATGGTCTATGTGACCCACGATCAGGTCGAGGCGATGACGCTGGGCGACCGGATCGTCGTGATGTCAGACGGCAAAATCCAGCAGGAAAGCTCGCCTGAGGAGCTGTTCAAGACACCGCGCAACAAATTCGTAGCAGGCTTTATCGGCAGCCCCACTATGAACTTCCTCGACGGCGAAATCGTCGATAACGCTGGCAAGATCTGGGTGCAGGGCAACGGCTATCTCCTGCCATTGTCAGAAGAAACCGGCGCGCGGGTCGCGAAGCATGGCAGCAAAGACGTCTCGCTTGGCCTGCGCCCTTCTTCCATCATCCTTGATAATACCCAAGGCGCCGCAATCGAACTGCGCGTTATCGTCTCTGAATATCTCGGCGCGCAATCGGTCCTTGTGACCCGCTGCGGCGAAACAGATGTGCTGGTCGAAGCGGCCAGCGCTACCCCCATTCCACCAAATACAATTCAAGACTTTGGCGTTGTCACGGAAGAGTTGATGGTCTTCGACCGCTCAACCGGATTGCGCATTTAACAAAGAACGACAGCATTTTAGGGAGGAACACTATGCTGAATTTCAAAACGACCATGACGGGTTTCGCTATGGCAGCCCTGATGGGCACAACGGCACTCGCCAATCCATACGAGCCATACGAAGGCACAACTCTTGTTGTGAACTTCCCGGCGCACCCGCATTACAACGCTGTGATGCAGGTTCTGCCGCAGTTTACAGAAGAAACCGGCATCGAAGTTGAAGTCGACCAGCTGCAGTACCTGAAAATGCGCGAGCGTCAGACGCTGGAACTGACCAAAGACACCGGCGATTACGATCTGATCTCGTACGTGGTCTTCTCTAAAGCTGACTATGTCTTTGCTGATCAGCTGGAAAACCTTGCAAAGTACTTCATGAACCCGAAGCTTTCAGATCCAAACTACGACGCGGGCGACCTGATTGACGGCTACGTGGCAAACATCGGCGTTGCTGGCGGCGAAAAAGGCTACCTTCCGGGCGCGACAGGCTCTCTCTTCGGTATCCCGTTCGGGTCCGAGACGTCCGTCTTGGCCTACCGCAAGGACATCTTTGAAAAGCACGGTATCGAAGTACCCACAAACTACGACCAGCTTCTCGAAATCGCCTGCCAAATCCCCGAGTTAGAGCCGGGTATGGGCGGCATGGCCTCTCGTGCGGCATCCGGCCACCAAGCCAGCCACGCTTTCCTTTTGCACCTCGCCCCACTTGGCGGTCGCGTGTTTGACAGCGAGTGGAACCCAACCATTAACAGTGCCGAAGGCGTTGCAGCGGCCAATGCGCTGAAAACCATCGTGGATTGCGGCCCAGAGGGCGGCACAACATTCGGTCCGGCCGAAGCAGCAGCAGCGTTCCAGCAAGGGAATGCCGCCATGTTCATGGACAGCATCGCCTTTGCAGCGGGCTTTGAAGACCCAAGCAAGTCCACAGTCGTCGGCAACGTCGGCTATGCG
>CALILP010000016.1 GCA_938016515.1 uncultured Paracoccaceae bacterium | reverse complement strand
TCTCCGGAGGGTAGTGTCCACACGGCATGCATGTGATCTGGCAGGACCACCCAGGCATTTATCCCAAACGGCGCGTCCCTGCGGACCTCGCGCACAGCGCGGCGCAGTTTGTTGATATGGTCGGTCAGCAATGTCTTGCGGTGATCTGCAAGGTAGACTGTAAAGAAGACAACAGCACCGGTGGCTGCGGGACGAATGTAATTGGGCATTCCCGCATGGTGCACCCAAACCGGTTAACGCCCGGCTAACCGGCTACTTGCGCTTCACGAACTCTGTCAGGATCACGATCCGTTGGCCCTCGACTTTGCCTTCGATGTGATGCGCGTTGTCCGGAACCAGTGAGATATTCCGCACAGCCGTGCCGCGTTTTGCAGTGAACCCAGCCCCCTTCACAGGCAGATCCTTGATCAAGACCACCGTATCGCCGTGGTCCAGCACCATCCCGTTGCTATCCACATGGACCACAGCCACCTCACCTACGGCGCGGGTCATGACCTCCGGATCCATCATCATGTTCTCACGCGTTTCAACAGCCCAAGCCTCGCTGATGTCGCCAAGTTTGCGCCATGCGGCAATCTGTACAGCAGGCTCTTGCGACCAAGCGGCCCCCTCAAGGCAACGCCAGTGCACGCCCGGGGCGTCTTCCGATCGACACAGCTGACATTGCAGGATGCGGTCCTGATCCGTGACATCTACAGCCGCCAACTGGTCACCAGATCCACAAAATTCACAGACACCCCCAGCGCGATCTATCAGTTCATCCCAGCGCATCATCGTCTCCGTAACTGTCACCTCGGTCGCGAGTGACATTCCGCCCAAAGAAAGACAAGTGACGATTGTCCTTGCTGTTTGGACAATCAGCCCCCATGTACGGAGTGCGTACGTTACCCGACTCGACCCACTGTTTTCCGAAATGGCTGCAGTCCATCGATCTGGCACTGACCCCCGCCAAGCCATCGCACTCTCGCGGATGGCCCAAAATACAAAGGAAAACACGATGGCTACTGGCACCGTGAAATGGTTTAACACAACTAAAGGCTACGGCTTTATTGCACCCGATGGTGGCGCAAAAGACGTCTTCGTTCACATCTCCGCTGTTGAGCGTTCTGGCCTGACTGGCCTGCAGGATGACCAAAAAGTGTCCTTCGACATCGAAAACGGTCGCGATGGACGTGAGTCTGCGATCAACCTCGAACTGGCCTAAACCTTTAGGTTTTAAGACGGGGACGCGCAGATTTGGGCGTCCCACATTACAGGTTTTCGCCTGCACATAGAGTGGCTTAGCCCTCAAACCCCAACATTTCTTGCTTTTTGGACGATTCGGCGTAGGCTTGACCTGCGCGTTAACTCACTTTCGACCACTGCACCGACACGGCCCAGCCCTCGAACTTTGACACCGACACGCCAGCCCGCTGCATGCCCGCGAGCGGATCTAAATGAAGGAAGAAGGACATGGCTTCAGGCACTGTCAAATGGTTCAACACAACCAAAGGTTATGGTTTCATTGCCCCTGACGGCGGCACAAAGGACGTGTTTGTCCACATTTCAGCGGTTGAACGGTCCGGCCTCACCGGATTGCGCGATGATCAGAAAGTCAATTTCGATATCGAAGCAGGACGTGATGGCCGCGAAAGCGCAATCAACCTGACTGTCGCCGATTAACCGGCGCACATACAAGTTTCGAAGGGCGTCCGCTGCGGACGCCCTTTTTCGTTTTGGCCTTAGTCGGACAGAATAAACGTCACTTTCAGGACCACGCGATATTCAGAAATCTTGCCGTCATCGACAGTGACTTTCTGGTCGGCAACCCATGCGCCTGTGATCCCCTTAAGGGTCTTGGAGGCCCGTTTGATCCCGTTTTCCACTGCATCATCGAATGACTTGCTAGAGGATGAGATGATCTCGGTGACTTTTGCGACTGACATGAAGAATGCTCCCTTTATTGGTTCTTGGTCTGCCCATTCAGGACAGGTCCACATCATCTGCTGGCCCCACCAACAGTGTCCCGTCAGGAAAGGGCTGCATCAATGCAGCGGCAGCATCTTGATCGCTGCCCAGCCAAATATCTAACTGATCTTGGGCCAAAAGCACACCCATGCGATGATGAATGTCGCGCACATCCGCTGAGGGCGCGCAAGTTACCGTGGCAACCTGCGCCACTTCGGTCCCACCCGGCGCTTGCCAAATGTCATAGATCGCCGCGAACCAGAGCAACGCGCCATCCTTTCGGACTATCCGCCAGGCCGACTTTTTGCGCTTTTCACCAGTCCATTCGTACCATCCATCTACGGGTACTGCCGCACGCTGCACGCCCGCGAAAGCGCTTTTGTCAAACACGGTTTCGGAACGTGCGTTGATGATCGTCTCCATGACGGGCCGCCCCCTTGCGTTGACACGACCAACGGGGATCATGCCCCATCGCATCGCGCGGGGGCCATGCGCCGTCAGGGTCCAGATCATTTCGCCAGGCTTAATATTGCTGCGCGGTTCCGGCGCTGGAACACCCGACAGCCCCGGATCACGCTGCAAAAACAACCGACCCGGCATAACTTAGTCCTCCAAACTTTCGGCAAAACGCAGCACTGCGGGACCAAAATCGTCGACAATCAGCCCAACTCCCTCGGCAGAGGGATGGATGCCATCGGCCTGCAGAAACGGTGTCAGGACATCCTCGCCTACAGCAGCCCGCATCCCATCAAAGAAGCCGGGATAAAATGGCACATCATAGGCCTCTGCAAGCTCTGCATACATGCCCTCGAACGCTGCCTTGTAGGCAGGTCCATAATTGCTCCCGACCCGCAGACCGACCAGCATGACAGGCACGTTTTTGGCCTGTGCGGCCTCCAGAATGCCGGTCAGGTTTTCGCGGCTCAATGCAGGATCAAAACCGCGCAGGTAATCGTTGCCACCAAGGGCCACGATCATGGCATCCACGTCAGGTGTCAGAGTCCAATCCACCCGCGACAGCCCGCCCGCAGTCGTGTCGCCAGAGACCCCGGCATTGCGCAACTCAATGCTCAGGCCCTGCCCTTCCAGCCAGCGATCCAGTTGAGGAACAAGGCCCTGTTCCGTTTGCAAGCCGTAGCCCGCGGTCAAACTATCCCCAAGTGCTGTAATAATCAGTTCATCTGCGGATGCGATACCTGTTGTCATCACAGTCGCCACACAGAGGTTGCGAAGCTCCCGTCCCGCCCCATATCCAATTGTAAGCAACCGACCAAAGGCCGCCCGCATGACAGACCCCGTCTTGACCCTTTCCGATGTCTCACTGTCCCTGATGGGCAATGCAGGGCCTGTCGACATCCTGCACGACATCTCATTGGCAGTGCCACAGGGGGAAACACTGGGGTTAGTGGGGCCAAGCGGGTCAGGCAAATCATCACTCCTTATGGTCATGGGCGGGCTAGAGACAGCCACCGGGGGTTCGGTCCATGCATTAGGCGCAGACCTCACGGCAATGAACGAAGACGGTCTCGCGCGCTTTCGTAGAGACAATATGGGGGTGGTGTTCCAGTCTTTCCACCTGATCCCCACAATGACGGCTTTAGAAAACGTGGCAACCCCGCTGGAATTGGCCGGGGACAACGACGCCTTCAAGAAAGCCGAGGCGGAATTGGCAGCCGTCGGTCTTGCAGATCGGATCGATCATTACCCCAGCCAGATGTCGGGTGGCGAGCAACAGCGCGTGGCACTTGCCCGCGCCTCTGCCCCCCGGCCTCGTATTCTGCTGGCGGATGAACCCACTGGAAACCTTGATGAAACCAATGGTCTGGCGATCATGGATCTGCTGTTCGATCTGCGTGACCGGCACGGGGCGACACTGATTATGGTCACACATGCCACCGATCTTGCGGCCCGCTGCGATCGGGTGATCCGCCTGCGCGACGGACGGATCGACCAAACGAAAGCCGCCGCATGAGCCTGTCAGTCGCGTCTCGCTTTGCCACGCGAGAGCTGCGTGGTGGCCTGCGCGGATTTCGCGTATTCCTCGCGTGCCTCGCCCTAGGGGTCGCAGCGATTGCAGCGGTCGGAACCGTCCGCGCCGCTATCCAAGCTGGTCTTGACCGCGAAGGGGCGGCCCTTCTAGGCGGGGATGCAGAGGTCGAGCTGACCTACCGCTTCGCGCGCGAAAATGAGCTGGCCTACCTGACCAACATCGCCGATGTCGTCTCTGAAACCGTTGATTTCCGGTCCATGGCGGTGACGGAAGCGGAAGACCGGGCACTTACACAAATCCGCGCGGTCGATGACCTCTATCCCCTTGTCGGCCAAGTCCAGCTTGACCCGGAAATTCCCTTAGCAACGGCCCTTTCCAACAACGGCGCTGTGATGGAACGCGTCCTTGTGGACCGCTTGGGCCTTGCTCCCGGCGATACGTTTGCCCTTGGGACGGCGACCTTCACCTTGAACGCCATCTTGTTGAAATACCCGGACAATGCGTCGGGTGGTTTCGGCCTTGGTCCGCGCACCATCGTACGAACAGATGCGCTGGATGGGTCCGGCCTGATCGCAGAGGGCACGCTATTTTCGACGCAATATCGGCTTGATTTGCCTGAGGGCGCAGATCTGCAGACGGTCGAGGACCAAACCAAAGACACCCTCAGCGATGCGGGCCTGCGCTGGCGCGACAGCAGGCGCGGGGCTGGCGGGACAGAGCGTTTTGTCGAACAGATCGGGAATTTCCTAATCCTCATGGGCCTTGCAGGACTAGCGGTGGGCGGCGTCGGCGTATCAGCCGCAGTACAATCCTATCTAGCAGGAAAAACCGGCGTGATCGCAACGCTCAAAACGCTTGGCGCGACCCGCCAAACAATCTTTCAAACCTATTTCCTGCAAATCGGCGCGCTGACCCTGCTTGGCGTCACACTCGGCCTGATCCTCGGCGGCACCCTGCCCCACCTTTTCGCGCCCCTGATCGAGGCACGATTGCCGATCCCGGCAGAATTCTCATTCGACCCACGACCGCTGGCAGAAGCAGCACTCTACGGTGTCCTCACCGCCCTTATCTTCACGCTGTGGCCGCTTGCAAAAACAGAGGACATTCGGGCGGCAACCCTGTTTCGCGACGCCTTTGGTGCGACACGCACCTTCCCGCGCCCGCGCTACCTTTTCGGCACTGCCCTTTTGCTGGCAGCCCTCGTCGGTGCTGCTATCTGGTTTTCCGGCAACGCGTTCCTCACGCTTTGGACCACGGGCGGCATCGTCGGCGCGCTGACCATCCTCGTCATCGCAGCCTTCCTCATCCGCTTCATCGCGCGTCGCCTGCGCAAACCCACACGGGGCCGCCCGGCCCTGCGCCTCGCACTGGGGTCCATCGGGGCACGCGGCGGCGAAGCAACGGCGGTTGTGCTGTCCCTTGGCCTTGGCCTCGCTGTTCTAGCCAGCGTGGGCCAGATCGACAGCAACCTGCGCAACTCGCTCTCCGAAGAACTGCCGCAAGACGCGCCGTCCTATTTCTTTGTCGACATCCAGCCAGACCAAATCGACGGCTTCCAAGACCGCCTGGCAAACGACACCGCCGTTAGCCGGGTCGAAACAGCGCCCATGCTGCGTGGCATCATCACAACCATCAACGGACAAGCCGCCAACGACTTTGCCGATGGCCACTGGGTCGTGCAAGGCGACCGTGGCGTGACCTACGCCAACGAGATCCCCGATGGCACCACAATTACAGATGGCGAATGGTGGCCCGCCGACTACAGCGGCCCGCCCCTGATCAGTTTCTCTGCAGAAGAAGCCGCCGAGATGGGCCTGTCCATCGGCGACGAAATGGTCATCAACATCCTTGGTCGGGACATCACCGGCACCGTCAGCAGCTTTCGCGAGGTCACGTTCGAGGACGCAGGAATCGGCTTTGTTATCGCGATGAATGAAGGGGCATTGGCGGGGGCACCGCACAGTTGGATTTCCACGGTCTACGCCGAAGAACAGGCAGAAGCGCAAATCCTGCGCGACCTTGCCACCGCTTATCCCAACATCACAGCGATCCGTATCCGCGACGCCATCGATCAGGTTGTCACGCTGATCAGCGGTATCTCAGCGGCCACACGGTACGGGGCGCTCGCCACCCTGTTGACCGGCTTCCTTGTCCTCATCGGGGCGGCAGCGGCGGGCGAACGGGCCCGCACCTACGAAGCGGCCGTTCTGAAAACAGTCGGCGCGTCACGCAGCCGCATCCTGCAAAGCTTTGCCTTGCGCGCGGCCCTTCTGGGCTTGGCGGCAGGTGCTGTGGCGCTTGGCGCTGGCATCTTAGGCGGCTGGGCTGTCTCGACCTATATCATGGAAACCAACTACACGGTCATCTGGTCCAACGCTTTGCTGATCATCGGCGGCGGGGTCACGGCATCCTTGCTGGCAGGTCTCGCCTTTGCGATCCGGCCCCTCGCGGCCAAACCAGCCCAAGTGCTGCGGGCACGCGAATGAGCGATCCATCCTTTTTCGGCTACGGCAGCCTCGTGAACCTGCGCACCCACGACTACACCAACGCGCGCACCGCCCAAATCACCGGCTGGCGGCGCATTTGGCGCAGCATCGCAGGGCGGGACTTTGCGACCCTGTCAGTCACGTCTGATCCTGCCACAACACTGCACGGCGTCATCGCAGATGTTCCCAATGCGGACTGGACTGCACTTGATCAACGCGAGGCGCACTACATCCGCCAAACCCTGACCTGCGGCACAGCCCTGTACGAGGTGCAGGACAACATCGTCACCCCACCCACGCCGCACCCTATCCTGCGCAGCTACCTTGATGTGGTCGCCCAAGGCTATATCGACCATTTCGGCGCAGACGGATTGGCGCATTTCTTCGCAACAACCGCCAATTGGGGACCGGTCCATGACGATCGGGCAACTCCCATTTATGCACGCTATCACCCGGCATCAGCCAAAGCAGCGGCCCTCGTGGACCACCACCTAGCGTCGCAAATGCAGCAACTGCATCAAACGTGACTGGCGCTGAAACGGATCGCGAGGCGGCGGTGCGTGTTCCATCGCCAACACCTTGCGGGCAAGCACCACTGTCAAAGCCGCGAAAACCAGCCCGCCGATGGCTTGGCCGATCAAGACACCCGGCGCGCCAAACCATGCAGCACCCAGCAAGACAAACGGGACGGTGCCCAGCGTATGGCGCCCCCAATTCACCCAGGTTGAATAATAGGGATGGCCAAGGTTGTTGAAGGCAGCATTGCCAACAAAGATCACCCCATTAAAGAAGAACAAAAGCGACAAGGGACCAGCAAACAAGAACACCAGCGTCAGCGTGATCCCCTCCAGCTCAAACAACCAGACCAGGCCGGGGCGCAGCAGATACAGCAGGCCCGACATCACAAAAACCACGACAGCGGTGAAGATGATACCATCACGAAACGCGCCACGGACCCGGTCCGGCTGATTGGCACCAGCGTTCTGCCCAATTATCGGGCCGACAGCACCGGACATCGCAAAGATCACACCAAAAGCAATCGGGGTCATGCGCCCAACAATAGCCATGCCGGCCACCGCTTCTTCGCCAAACTGCGCCATAGAGCGGGTCACATAGGCCTGTCCAATCGGTGTGGCCAGCTGGGTCAGAATGGCTGGAAAGGCAATCGCAACAATCGGGCTCAGGTCCACCACAAGGCTCTTGGCGGTTGGCGCATCAAAGCCACCGTAATGCTGGATCAACGGGCGCAAGGCATAGACAGCAATGGCAACCCGGGCACAGACAGAGGCGATCGCAGCACCAGTCAACTCCAGGTTCAGACCGAAAATCAGGATCGGGTCCAGTACCGCATTCACAATTCCACCCACAACCGTGGCCATCATCGCGCGCCGGGCATCGCCGTGGGCGCGCAGGATCGCCCCCCCAACCATGCCAATAATCAGAAACGGCAATGAGGGCACGATAATCTGCAGGTAATGCACAGCCAAATCCAGCGTCTCGCCCGACGCCCCCATCAACTGCGCCAAGGGCGCAAGGTTCAGCCACACAGCCAAGGCAAAAAGCGCTCCAAAAACAACACCATATATCAGGGAATTCGTCGACCGTCTGCGGGCCAGTTCATCGTCCCCCGCCCCCAGCGAGCGGGCCACCAGGGCCCCGGCAGCAATCGCCATCCCAATTCCGAACGACGATGTGAAAAACAGGATCGCCCCGGCATAGCCAATCGCCGCAGCCAATTCGGCCTTACCCAGCATTGAGATGAAAACCATGTCAACGAAATCGACGACAAACACGGCCATCAACCCAACAGAGGCAGTCAGCGACATCACGGTGATGTGGTGCAACAAATTACCGGTTACAAACTTCGCTTGTTCAGCCATCGCACGCTCCCACGTTCAAAAGGACGCTAGCCGCTCATTGCCCTAATGGCGAGCCACTTGCGCCCATCACACAGCCTGCGGCACCCGCATCCCCCAGCTTCTTTTGGTCAAAAATACTTTCCCGCGGAAGGCGTCCCGCACGTCCTCCACGCGCAACATCTGCGTGACCAAACCAAAAATGCCGTGCGCGCTTGCGCGCGCCTTTGGATCAAACCGGGCGTGAGGCGCAGACTTATAGGGCGGGCTTGACCTGCAACAACGGCATCACATCCGCCATCTCTGGTCCGCGCTGGCGGCCAGTGACAGCTTTGCGCAACGGCATGAACAAGCCCTTGCCCTTGCGGCCCGTGGCCTCTTTCACGGCTCCTGTCCAGGTCGCCCATGTGTCAGCAGCATAAGGTGGATCACCCAGCATATCAAAGGCTTGGGTGATAAACTCACGATCGTCTTCTTCCACAAGCGGTGTTGACCCGTCGCGAAACAGTGCCCACCATCCCGGCAGATCATCCAATGTCTCGATGTTTCCTTTCACCACATCCCAGAACGCGGCTGCCAGATCATCCGGCACGCCCGCCGCAGCAATCTCGGCCCTAACGGCGGTGTGGTCCTTTGCGGCCAAAACCCGCGCGGTCAGTGGCTTAAGGTCTTCGGCATCAAACTTTGTCGGGGCAGAGCCAAACTTAGACACATCAAACCCAGCGACCACCTGTGCAACGTTCTCACGCAATTCAACTGGATCAGACGATCCAAGGCGGGCCATCAGCGACAAAACTGCCATCGGCGCGATCCCCTGCGCCCGCAAGTCCTTCAGGGCCAGCGTACCCAACCGCTTCGACAAGGCCTCACCCTGCGGTCCGGTCAACAAAGAGTGATGCGCAAATGCCGGCACAGTCCCACCAAGAGCTGCGATCATCTGGATCTGGGTGGCCGTATTCGTGACGTGATCAGAGCCGCGCACGACATTGGTGATCCCCATCTCTGTGTCATCCACGACAGAGGCCAGCGTGTACAAAATCTGACCATCATTCTTGAACAGAACCGGATCAGAAACCGAAGATGCATCAATCGAAATATCCCCGATGATCCCATCCGTCCATTCGATCCGTTGATGATCCAGCTTGAACCGCCAGTGCGATCCGCGCGCGGACCGTAAGGCGTTTTTCTCATCCTCAGACAAGGCCAAAGCCGCACGATCATAAACCGGCGGCTTGCCCATATTTAGTTGTTTCTTCCGCTTGAGGTCCAGTTCCACAGGGGTCTCAAAACACTCGTACAGACGGCCCATGTCGATCAACCGCTGTTTCGCTTCAAGATACCGATCCATCCGTGCCGACTGATGCTCTACCCGGTCCCAGTCCAGACCCAACCAGGTCAGATCGTCCTTGATGCCCTGGATATATTCATCCTTCGACCGTTCCTGGTCTGTGTCATCAATCCGCAGCACAAAGGTACCGCCATTCTGCCGGGCGATTGCATAGTTGAACAAGGCAGCACGCAGATTGCCGATGTGCAGCCAACCAGTGGGGGACGGGGCGAAACGTGTCGTTGTCATCAAGGATCTCCTATTGCGCGTCATTGATCATGGGCGCGGTGAATTGTCCAGTTCCGCACACAGTGTTCTGACGATCAAGCCTATCGAGAATGTGATCCCTGCCCCCTTGATCTGCACGCTCACTGCGCCACCTTGTCGCACTCTATGATCCGATCCACATCAGCGGAGTATCCACAATGAAACTTACACGACGACAGACTCTCCTCTCAGGGGCGACACTGCCATTCGCCGCGACACTGCCCGCTTCACTTCGCGCTGATGGCCATGCCACAGCGGCGCCAGCGCCCGTCCACAGCGATTTCAACCTCGGCGACTTCCGCGTCACCACTCTGCTTGCAGGCACCCGCCCTGTCGAAGGCCCCAACGGTATCTTTGGCCTAAATGTTGACGAAGACACCTTCAATTCCGTCAGCGCCGAGAACTTTATCCCCACCGATGTCGCCCAGTTTTATTTCACGCCAACGGTGGTGAACACAGGCAACGAAGTGATCCTCTTTGACACCGGTTTGAACGCAGCAGGCACAACAGCTGCCCTTGCGGCTGCCGGCTATGCTGCTGAAGACATCACGCATGTGGTTATCACCCACATGCATGGCGATCACATTGGTGGGCTGACCGGCGACGATGGCAATGCGACTTTTGCCAACGCGGCTTACGTTACCGGACAGGCAGAATTCGACCATTGGGCTGGCGCAGAAAACGACGGTTTCGAAGCCAAAGTCCGTCCCCTCGCCGAGCAGATGACCTTCATCGGCGATGGTGCTGCGGTGGCATCTGGTGTGACCAGTATGGCGGCCTTTGGGCATACGCCGGGGCATATGGTTTATATGCTGGAAAGCGGTGGCGAACAGCTGGTTTTGGCGGCTGATATGACCAACCACTATGTCTGGTCACTGGCCTATCCTGACTGGGAAGTCCGTTTTGACATGGACAAAGCTGCGGCAGCCGCCACGCGTCGCACTGTCCTTGGTATGCTGGCTGCCGATAAGATCCCGATGGTCGGATACCACATGCCATTCCCCGGTCTGGGTTATATCGCCACCCGCGATGACGGGTTCCGCTATGTGCCACACAGCTACCAGCTGCTTTGAATTTCAAGTGGGCGTGACCGGGTATTTCTTTGCCAGATCGGTCACGCCCGCCTTAACGATTTCGGCCAAAACGTCGAGATCGATATCAGCTAGCTTGTTGATGTAAAGGCAAGATTTACCCAGCTTGTGCTTACCAAGCCGGTCCATCATTGCGCCGTAGTCCTGATAGCCGGGCATGATGTAGAGCACCTGATTGGCCTTGCGTGGACTGAAACCAGTGGCCTGACAATCGCCCTCGTGGCCGCTGTCGTATTTGTAGTGATACGACCCATATCCGATGATCGTGGCTCCGCACATGCGCGGTTGCCAGCCGGTGACTTCGCGGAACATTTTGTCGAGTACCAGCGCGTCAGCTTGCCGGGTTTTGTTGTCCACGGATGCGATGAAATCCGCGACCGCTTGGTCGGTCGGGACGGTGACTGGGTCTGTCATAATGGGTCCTCCTGTGCGTGCGAGGACGTTAACACTTTGCCGGTTCTGCGCAAAACACACTGTGCACCGCACGTACACCGCACGTACACCATCTGTACACCGCATTGATGGTTAACGGTTTTTCCGGCGGATGAGGAAGACGCCCATACCGATGTCAAAGACGAACATTGCAGCGATGATCAAGCCGGACATCGCGAAAGCCGTGTCCGGTGAGAGACGCGCAACCGCGAGCCACAGAAGGAGGCCGATAATCCCGAAAGCGATCATCACAGCGCCGATGCCGCGTTGTTTGGGTGTGGGCATGGCGGTTCTTCTTTTGCTGGGGTGCTCAGACTGATCGGTTGGGAACGGCGGGTCGAAGCCCCGCCCTACGGCATTTTGCAGTTGTAGGGTGCGCACTTGTTGCGCACCGCCCGTGCCATTGAAGCCGAAGGTGCGCAACAAGTGCGCACCCTACGATCCGTCCCGATATCCGTTCACAATGGGGTAGCGTCGATCGAGCCAGAACGCCCGGTTCGACAACCGCGTTCCGGGGGCCGACTGGAAACGTTTGTATTCGGATATGTAGAGCAGATGTTCCACCCGTTTGACCACGTCATGATCGTACCCCGCTGCCACGCAATCCGCCACAGAGGCCTCTGCGTCGACGAGCAACTTCAGGATCCCATCCAGTACTTCGTAGGGTGGCAGGCTGTCGTCGTCCCGTTGGTCGGGCCGCAGCTCGGCTGAGGGCGGTTTGCCGATGATCGCCACCGGGATCATCTCTCCGGCGGCCGCTTTCATCCATGGCCGGTGGTTGGCGTTGCGCCAGCGGCACGCATCGAAGACTCGCGTTTTATACATGTCTTTGATGGGGTTATAGCCGCCGTTCATATCACCGTAGATGGTCGCATAGCCCACCGCGACCTCGGATTTGTTACCAGTCGTCAGCAGCATCGATCCGAACTTGTTCGACATCGCCATCAACAGCAAACCGCGCAGGCGGGACTGGATGTTTTCTTCTGTCAGGTCTTCTTCCAAACCCGCGAACAGTGGCGCCAAGGCGTC
>CALILP010000015.1 GCA_938016515.1 uncultured Paracoccaceae bacterium | reverse complement strand
GGGGCGGTGAAGAAGCCGGTGGAATGGTTTGCTGTCAGGACCGTGCCATCGGATTTGGTCAATTCATCAGGGCCAGTTAGCACATAATCCGGCGTGACGGTCGCAAATGTACGCAGGCCAGCGTTCTGGATGATGACGCCGCCGGGCGTTGTGAGGGTCAGCTCGCCGAGGCCTGCCCGCAGTTTGATCGCGTCGCGGCGTTCAAGAAGGTCTGCGGGTGCGTCTGCTGGGGCCAGGGTAGCGTCTTGGGGGCCTGCGAGTGCGACCGGATCGGACAAGAGCCCGCTGTCAGGGAGCCAGATGCGGTATTGGTCGCCGTCAGGCGCCACTGCAAAGGGCTGTTCTGTAGATTTGTCGACGGAGCCGCGGGAGGTGAGGACCTCAACCGTGCGGTCATACGTCAACAGGTTGAAGCTGCTGTAGTTCGTGAAGCCGATGTAGATCGTGTAGATTACCGGGAAGGCGATGAAGATCAGGACCGCCGCGATCCCCGGAAAGATGAAGCGGCCGTTGTAGAAACGTTTTGCGCCGAAGGTGATCGCAAAGCCTGTCGTGAGCGCCAGCACGATCGCTGCGAAGGTTGGCTGCGCGATCTGGTAAAGGTAGAAGGCGACCCAGAGCAATGTGATGCTGATGACCGTGACGACGGCCAGCCGTGGGAGGGGCGAGCCTTCCGCGATGGGTGTGTCTGCGGTGAGTGTCATGGCGGGTCTCGTGCATGGCTGGGGGAAGGTGCGCAATAAATGCGCACCCTACGGGCGGTGTAGGGTGCGCATTTATTGCGCACCGCACGTGACGCTTTATTGTTCGCCCAAGATCCGCGTCGCCGCATCGTTCAGCGCATCAGCGGGGCTGGACGCACCGGATGTGATGTTCGTCAGCGCGGGCCCCATCGCCGCCCAGAAGGCCCCCATTTCGGGGTTCGATGGCATTGGCACACCGTTAGCCGCGACGGCCAGCATGTCGGACACCAGCGGGTTGTTCTGGGCCTCTGCCGCAGAGGCATCCGCCAGTGCGCCCAGACCGTTCTTGGCGTTCCATGTGGCGAGGCCTTCGTCGGTGGCCAAGTAGTTCTCGATCAGTTCAACTGCGAGGTCGATGTTCGGAGAAGCTGCATTGATCCCAAGAGCTTGCACGCCGAGGAAGGGTGGTGAGACCTCACCGCCAACGGTCGGGATCGGGGCTACACCGAAGTTCAGGCCGGAGCCTTCGAAGCCCGCCCAGGACCACGGGCCGTTCAGCACCATCGCCACTTCGCCGTTGTTCATCGCGCCGTCCATGACGCCGTAGTCGACGCCCTGCGGCATGACGCCGTCGTCGAACAGGGACTTGAGGACTTCTGCCCCGGCAATCGCGCCGTCAGTGTTCACGCCGGTGGTCGTGCCGTCAAAGGAACCGTCTACTTTCTGGAAGGCATAACCGCCGCCCGCCATCAGCATCGGCATGGTGAAATAGGTGTTATTGTAGTCCCAGAGGATCTTGGCACCGTCGAGTTCGAGCGTTGCGATCTCTTCGAAAGACGCAGGTGGTGTCTCAATCAGGTCTTTGTTGTAGATCAGCGTGACCGCCTCAACCGCCAGTGGATAGCCCCATGTGTTGCCGTCGAACTGCACCGCGTCCATCGCTGCTGGCAGGATATCTTCGGACCAGCTGTCGGATGGCTGCACCGGGGCGATCAGACCACCGGAGGCCCATTCGCCAAAGCGGTCGTGTGCCCACAGGACGATGTCGGGGCCGTCGCCTGTTGCGGCTGCTTGCTGGAATTTCTGCGGCAGATCGGGGTCGACGATTTCGACTTTGACTTCAACGCCGAGGTCTTCGGTGAAGCCTGCAACGGCTTGCTCAAGTGCTGCCTTGTCGCGGTTGTCGCCCGTCCAGATGGTGATGACGCCGTCTTCGAGGGCGTAAGCGGGCATGGCTGTTGCGAGTAGGATCGCTGTCAGGGTGAGTTGCTTTTTCATGGTCTCTCCTCCCAGAGAATGTGTGTTATGAGGGGGTTACAGTGATTTTTGCGTCATGTGCGAGGAAGGCGAAGCCGTTTCCGGGCAACGTGAGCGTGGTATCTTTGACGCTGACCTCTTGCGGGCCGTCCAGGGTGAATGGGCCGTCAATGGTCAGGACGCGTGGATCTTTGCGTAAGTTGAAGAGGCAGGTCATGTGTTGGCCGTCGAGACTGCGCGTATGCCCGAGGATGGGTTCGGGTAGGTCAAGGAATTGGGTTTGCCCCATGCGCAAGGCCGGGCTGGATTTACGGAATTTCAACGCCTCTTTGTAAAAGTTCAGGGTGCTATCCCCGGTTTGCTGGTCCAACGCTTTGGCCGCTTGCGGGGCTTTGACGGGCAGCCAAGGGTTGCCGGTGGAAAAGCCCCCGTTTGGTGCGTCCTTCTCCCACGGGATCGGGGTGCGGCAACCGTCGCGGCCTTTGACTGCGGGCCAGAAGCGGATGGCTGGTGGATCGGTGAGTTCTTCGAAGACCAGTTCAGTTTCGGTCAGACCCAGTTCCTCGCCTTGGTAGAGCCCGATGGTCCCTTCGAACGACATCAACATCATGCAAGTCAGCCGGGCGAAGGTGTCTTCGTCGACGCCATGTTCACCCCAGCGGGTGATGTGACGGAAGACGTCGTGGTTCGAGAAGGACCAATAGGGGTGGCCGTCGGGCGCGCCCTGCTGAAAGCCCTCGACGCAGGATCGCAGATGGTCGGCGGTGAAATCGGGGCCGAGCATTGCGAAGGAATACGCCATGTGCAGCCTGTCAGTGCCTTGGGTGTATTCGCCCATGATCCGGGTCGCTTTGTTGCCGCCTTCGCCCACTTCGCCGACCATCATGATGTCGTCGTATTGGTCGCAAAGCGCGCGGAGCTGCTGCAGGAACGCGATATTTTCGGGCCGGGTCTTGTTATAGATGTTGTCTTGCATCCCGTAGAGGTCGGTCGCCATGACTTGCGGCTTGGCTTGGGCCGGGGGGTTCGAGCGCAGCTGCTGGTCGTGGAAGTAGTAATTGACCGTGTCGAGGCGGAAGCCGTCGAGGCCGCGATCGAGCCAGAATTTGCAGGTCTCAAGGATCGCTTCAATCACGTCTGGGTTGTGAAAGTTAAGATCCGGTTGGGACGCGAGGAAGTTGTGCAAATAGTATTGGCCACGCTGCGCGTCGAACTCCCACGCTGGGCCGCCGAAGTGGCTGTGCCAGTTTGTCGGCGGGCTGCCGTCGGGCAGGGGGTCGGCCCAGACATACCAATCGGCCTTTGGGTTGTCGCGGCTGGTGCGGCTTTCCTTGAACCAGACGTGCTGATCAGAGGTGTGCGACAGGACCTGATCTGTGATGACTTTGAGGCCCAGTTTATGCGCCTCGGCGATCATCGCGTCAAAATCGGCGAGGGTGCCGAACAGCGGATCAATGTCAGTGTAGTCCGACACGTCGTAGCCCATATCTTTCTGCGGAGAGGTGAAGATCGGCGACAGCCAGACGCCATCAGCGCCAAGGTCAGCGACATGTTGCAGGCGCTGCGTGATACCGGGCAAGTCGCCCACGCCATCCCCTGTCGTGTCCTGAAAAGAGCGCGGATAGATCTGATAGATCACCGCATCCCGCCACCATTCGCGCATTTTGGAATCCTCCCTGATTCGAGGGGACACTACCAAAGCCTCCGAAAATTTCAAAACGTTTTAAATCTGAATTTTATGTTTAAAAATGATGCGAATTGGGGTAGGAGTATATCTGTATTGAAACGATTTGGAAATCTATTGTGGCGACCTTGAAGGATATCAGCGCGGAATTGGGCCTGTCGGTGGCCACGGTCAGTCGTGCCCTGAATGGCTTTCCTGAGGTGAACCAGAAGACCCGCGACAAGGTGCAGGAAGCGGCGGACAGATTGGGCTATCGCCCGAACCGTGTGGCGCAGCGGCTTGTCACCGGCCGGTCGGGCATGGTTGGTCTGATTGTGAAGATCCGGCCGGATATGAGTGCCGACCAGACGTTCTTTGAGGTGCTGACCGGGCTGACCGCCGGATTGGCTGCGCGCGATACGGATTTGGTTTTGGCGGTTGATCAGGGCGATGATCCGGTGGGGCCGTATCGGCGAATGCTGGAGAAGAATATCCTCGATGGGTTCATTCTGAACGAGCCGATTGTCGATGATCCGCGCGTCGCGTTCCTGCAAAAACAGAAGATCCCTTTTGTCTTGCATGGTGCGGATCGCGATGATCCGGACTATCCGTTTTATACGATTGATAACCAGGCGGTTACCGCAGATGCCGTTGATATGCTTGCACACCTTAATCATCGCCGGATCGCGCTGGTCAACGGGAAGTTGCATCATCACTATGCGCACGAACGGCTTGAAGGGTTCCTGAAAGCGATGGGGCGGCATGGGCTGGCGAGCGATCTGGTAAAGACGGAAACGAAGTTCGATAGCGAAGGGTATCTGGCCGCGTTGGAACTGCTGGCGCAGGCCGATGCGCCAAGCGCCTTTATCTGCGCCTCGACCCCGATTGCCGACGGGGTGATCCGCGCGATCCGTGACAAGGGATTGCGGGTGCCTGAGGACGTCTCGGTCATCGCCCATGACGACGCGATGCCGCTGACCCGTGCGGTGAATTTTGATCCGGCACTGACGGTGACGCGCGCGCCTTTGCGCGACGCCTGTGTGCCCTTGGCCAATATGTTGATGGATCATTTGAACGGAACGCCCGCCGTGGACCTGCAGGTCACGGTGAAGGCGGATTTGATTGTGCGCGGCTCGACGGGGCCTGCGCCGAAGGGAGGAACGTGGACATGACAAAAGCGCTGGAGACGCAGAACCTGAAGAAGTCGTATGGCGAGGTTCAGGTACTGCATGATATTGATATTGCGATGGAAGAGGGTGAGTTTCTGGTTCTTGTTGGGCCAAGTGGTTGTGGAAAATCGACCTTGCTGAACTGTATTGCCGGGCTGGAAGAGATCACTGCCGGAGAGCTGAAGATCGGTGGCCGTGTGGTGACCCAAGAGCCACCCAAAGACCGCGATATCGCGATGGTGTTTCAGTCGTATGCCTTGTACCCGACGATGTCTGTTGGCGAAAACATCGGCTTTGGGATGAAGATCCGGAAGGTGCCGAAGGATCAGATGGCAGCGAAGATCAAAGAGGTGGCGACGCTTCTGCAGATCGATCACTTGCTGGACCGCTTGCCGTCTCAGCTGTCTGGTGGTCAACGGCAACGGGTGGCGATGGGCCGGGCTTTGGTCCGTGATCCGAAGTTGTTCCTGTTTGATGAACCGCTGTCGAATTTGGATGCCAAGCTGCGCGTGGAGATGCGCGCAGAGATCAAGCGGCTGCATAAAACGACCGGTGCTAGCATTGTTTATGTGACCCATGACCAGATTGAGGCGATGACCTTGGCGACCCGGATTGTCGTGTTGAAGGACGGCTATGTGCAGCAGATCGGCACACCGCAAGAGATTTACGACACGCCTGCAAATGCTTTTGTGGCTGATTTCATGGGGTCGCCGCCAATGAACCTGACTGCGGCCGAGGTGCGAAGCGATGGGTTGCAGGTGGGTGACGTGCATTTGGCTGTTCCCACAGACGGTTTGCCTGCGCGTGTGACCTTGGGGATCAGACCGGAGGATTTGCGGTTGGCGCAAGGAGGGCCGGGGTTTGATGTGATCCCGACGCTGATCGAGAACACTGGCGCTGATAGCTACGTCAGTTTTGCGATGGGTGAAGCGCAGGTGACGGCGCGGTTGGCAGGAAGGATGGATGAGGATTCCGTTGAGACGATTGCTTTGGCAGTGGCCCCGGACGCATTAAGCTACTTTGATGTGGAGACGGGACAGAGGATTGCTGTGTAGGTCGCGGGTTATTCTGGCGCTTTCAGAGTCCAGGTGACCCCGACCTACGGAATTGTGTGGGGGGGCGCCCTTTCCTTTGGGGGTGTGCTGCTTAGACTGACCGCGCGGCGGGTCGAAGCCCCGCCCTACGGAATAACGCAGGGGACAGTGCCAGATGATCAAGCTTTATTCATGGACCACGCCGAATGGGCGTAAGGTGTCTATTGCCCTCGAAGAGATGGGCCTGCCGTATGAGGCGATTGCCATCGACATTACTCAGGATGATCAGTTTGGCCCGGAGTTCCTGAAGATCAGCCCTAACAACAAGATACCCGCCATTGTCGATGGGGATCAGAGCATCTTTGAGAGTGGGGCTATCTTGCTTTATCTCGCCCACAAGACCGGCAAATTCCTCCCCCAAATAGGCACCCAAGACCACTGGGATGTCATGCAATGGCTGATGTGGCAGATGGGGGGCTTTGGGCCGATGGTCGGTCAGGCCCACCACTTCTTGCACTATAATCCGGGCAAGTTGGCCTATGCCGAGGAGCGCTATCATAAAGAGACGCTGCGGTTGTATGGCGTGCTGAACACGCATTTGAAGGGACGCGACTTTGTGGCGGCGGACCTCAGCATCGCCGATTTTGCGATTTGGCCGTGGGCGTCGCGGTTTGATTACCACAAGGTCGATCTGAATGATTTCCCCGAGGTGAAGCGCTGGTATCTGGCGTTGGCTGTTCGTCCTGCGTTCCAGCGGGGATATGCGCAGCCCAAGGACGTGGGGCCGGTTCCGCTCCCCTGATGAAGTCTGCCATAAAGGGATTGTCCTGAGTGACAGTCGCCTTGGGCGTGTATAGGCGGCGTCATGAGACTGTCAGTATCAAGAGTGCGAATCATTTAGCCGCGCCGATTTAGCGCGAAGCTGCGTCGCTTCAAGTCGCTCGGGTGTCGTTTGGTGTACCTTTTCGTCGCAAAACCTCTTCTTTAATTGATTGTCGGCAAGATATGGCGCAGCTTATGGCCAGCGACGATAGGTGCCCAACGCTCTGGGCTGTGTCTTGCGCCTTAAAACGGCAGTCCACCTGCAACACGGGCTGTTTAAGATGAAATCGCGGTGGCCGATGTTGTGAAGTCCCGATTGGGACGTGCCACCACCAACGGGAGAAAATAATGAAATTGAAATTGGTAAGTGCGGCCGCATTGATGGCGGCCTCTTTTGGCGGGACTGCGGCATACGCTGAAGACTGCGGTGCCGTGTCGATCACGGAAATGGACTGGGCGTCCTCTGCCGTTGTGACCGCTGTGTCCAAGTTCTTGATGGAGCAGGGCTATGGCTGCGACGTACAGGTTGTGCCGTCATCCACGGTGCCTGCGCTGACATCTTTGGCCGAAACTGGCGAGCCTGACATCCTGACCGAAGTCTGGGCGAACTCGACCCCATCTTACGAGCCGCTGCGCGAAGAAGGCAAACTGGTCGAGCTGGGCAATGTCCTGTCCGACGGCGGTGTCGAAGCATGGTGGATCCCTGCGTATCTGGCAGAGAGCAACCCAGAGCTGACAACATGGGAAGGCATCATGGCCAACCCAGAGCTGGTTGGCGGCAAGTTCCACGATTGTCCGTCAGGCTGGGCCTGCGACATCATCAACAACAACAACCTGAAAGCACTGGACGCAGAGGCCAGCGGTCTTGAGCGGTTCCAGCACGGTTCCGGCGAGACACTGCAGACATCCATCGCTGCGGCTTATGACGAGCAGGCGCCGTGGTTCGGCTACTACTGGGCACCAACAGCCGTCTTGGGCAAGTACCCGATGGTTGCGGTTCAGGTTGGTGAATATGATGCCGAGGCGCACACCTGTAACGGTGATGTTGACTGTGCTTCCCCAACATTCTCTGCCTATCCTGCTGCGAAAGTTGTGACAGCTGCGTCTGCTGCGTTCATCGATCGCGAGCCTGCGGTTGCTGATCTGATGTCAAAAGTGTCCTTCACGAACGCCGAAATGGGCGACGTGCTGGCATGGCGTCTGGACAACAACGCGTCCTACGATGAGGCTGCGGTGTACTTCCTGACAACCTACAAGGACACTTGGGCCGGTTGGTTGAGCGAAGATGCTTCTGCCAAGCTTGCAGCCATCCTTCAGTAATCAATAATAAAAGCCTCCCCGCCCGCAAGGTCGGGGAGGTTTCTCGTTTCAGGGGAGTGAAACACAATGGCCTTTTACGACGGGCTTTTCCGCATGTTTGGTCTCAGCGATTGGTGCGAGGGCAATTCGTCTGCCGCGCCGATGTCGATGGCAGACCTTTTATCACAAAACACAGGCGAAGCGGCGAAGGGTCAGTTCTTTCCGTTCCCCTCACTGGATAATCTTAACGAAAGCTGTTCGAGCGTCATTCAGTCACGCGATGTGACGAAGGGCATCGAAGAAGGTTTCCTTGCCGCGAAGCCTGCATTGAAGCAGGTGTTGGACCCGATCACCCAGCCGCTGAGCTGGTTGCTGGACGGGGCCTTGTGGCTGTTTAGCGCGACACCGTGGTTTATCATGGTCCCCATTCTGGTTGCCATTGCCTATTGGGCGTCCCGCTCCATCGGCGTCACGATCTTTGTCGCCTTCTCCATCATGCTGATGGGCTTTGTTGATCACTACGATGTGGCGATGCAAACCCTGTCGATCATCTTTGTCTGTACCTCGATATCGGTGGCCTTGGGCGTGCCCATCGGGATCGCGATGTCGAAGTCGAACCGATTGCAAAGGTCGGTCGTGCCCATATTGGATTTGCTTCAGACGCTGCCGACCTTTGTTTATCTGATCCCACTGATCTTCCTCTTCTCGGTGACGGAATCCAAGCTCTATGGGATTGCGATCATCCTTTACGCGATTGTTCCTGTGATCCGTCTGACAGACCTTGGCATTCGCCTTGTGGATAAGGACGTGATCGAAGCTGCAAACGCCTTTGGCATGGATAGCCAACAGCGGCTGCGCAAGGTCGAATTGCCCTTGGCCTTGCCCAATATCATGGCCGGTGTGAACCAGACGATCATGATGTCGCTGGCGATGGTTGTGATTGCCTCGCTTGTGTCTGCACCCGGTTTGGGCGTGAACGTATTGCGTGGCATCAGGAACCTGGAACTGGGTGTGGGGATCGTCGCGGGTATCGGCATTGTGCTGCTTGCTGTGATCCTTGACCGCGTCTCTAAGGCTGCCTTGTCCCGCGTGGACAAAGCCAGCAAAGCAACATCTCACTAAAGGCTGATTAAATGAGCACTACACCAAAAGTCAGCCTGCGCGGGCTCTATAAGATCTTTGGCCCGCGCGATAAGGCCATGATGGAATACGTGTCCAAGGGTATGGGCAAACCGGAACTGCTGGAAAAGCACAAACATGTGCTGGGTCTGCAAGCCATTGATGTGGACATGCAGGCCGGTGAGATCACCGTGGTGATGGGCCTGTCCGGGTCTGGCAAATCCACCCTGATCCGCCACCTCAACCGTCTGATCGAACCCACCGCCGGGGAAATCCTGGTGGATGGCGAAGACGTCATGAAGCTGAACCAAGCCGATCTGCGTGTCATGCGCCAAAAGCGCATGTCGATGGTGTTTCAAAAGTTCGCGCTGCTGCCGCACCGCACCGTGTTGCAGAACGCGGCGATGGGCCTCGAAGTGCAAGAGGTGCCAGTGGGCGAGCGCGAAGCAGAGGCCACCAAGTGGCTGGCACGCGTGGGTCTGGAAGGCTACGAGAACCGATATCCGTCCGAGCTGTCGGGTGGCATGCAGCAGCGTGTGGGCATCGCCCGTGCGCTGACCTCGAATTCCGACATCATGCTGATGGACGAGGCGTTCTCTGCCCTCGATCCGCTGATCCGGACCGACATGCAAAACTTGCTGTTGGAGCTGCAGGTCGAGCTGAAGAAGACCATCGTGTTCATCACGCACGACCTTGATGAGGCATTGAAACTGGCTGATCATCTTGTGATCCTCAAGGACGGTGCTGTGGTCCAGCAAGGGGAGCCGCAGGGCATTCTGCTGAACCCTGCTGATCCCTACATCGAGGATTTTGTCAGCGACATTAACCGGGCCCGCGTGCTGCGCGTTCGGTCGGTGATGGAGCCCTTGGACGAAAGCACGACCTTTGCAGGGGACGTCGATCCGAACGACAACCTTGAAAGCCTGATTGCCAAGTCCGAAGGGCGCACAGACATCTGCTACCGTGTGGTCGACGATGGTGTTGCGATTGGGCAGTTGGACATGCGCCAGCTGGTCAAGGCGCTGGTGCCGCGGATTTCGTCAGCGGCGTAAACAGGGCCGTTAACGAAGAATTCGCGTCTGTCTGCGATCCTTCAAGTGTGCCGTGGGCCAACCGGTACCATCTTATGGGTGGTATGCGGTTTGGCACGGCGATCTTGATGGGACTTGCTGATGCGTATCTGTGCTGCCTTGCTCTGTTTCTTGATGGCTGCTGCCTTGCCCGCGGCAGCGGAAAGCCCGACGCATATCGGGACAGGGCGGTTGTTCACCAATGATTACTTTGGGGATGGCCGGGATCGTTGGCAAAGTGGGTCGTATGTGATCAGCCATCTGCGCAGCCCAGCTGTCTGGACGGGTGCGCCGCATGAATTTGGGGTTGTTACTGAATACCGGCTGCGATCGTCCGTCATGGCCTCTGACGGGCAGGGTGATGCGCCGGGTGACCGTCCCTATGCCGGAACGATCTCGTTTGGGGTCCACAGCCACTACGGGGTGGGCACGACCCAATCTCGGATTGGGATGGATGTGACCGTGACCGGCCCACAAACGCAGGTTTCCGGCTTTCAACGACGCGTGCATGAATTGCTGGACATGCGTCAGGCGCGGTTCACGGACAGCCAGCTTGGCGATGGCATCTACTTCGGCATCAGCGCGGAAACCGCAGAGATTGTGCAGGTCTCCGACGCCATCACGATGCGCCCCTTTGCAGAAGCGCAGGTCGGGCCAGAAGACCTGTTTCGGATCGGGGCTGATGTCTTCTTTGGTGGGGGCGCGCAAAGCGATCTGATGATCCGTGATGTCACCACAGGTCATCTTTATCAGGGCACAAAGCGGGCCGATTGGTCTGGGGTTTCGTTTGTGATCGGCGGTGATCTTGCCTTCGTCGCGGACAGTATCTTTTTGCCTGACACCGGGCAGGGCGCACGCAATGACACGCGTGGTCGGCTGCGGGTGGGGGCGCGGTGGCACGGGCAGGACAATACCGGTATTTTCTATGGTCTGACCTATCTCTCGCCAGAATTTGCGAACCAGTCAGAGGGGCAGATCACAGGATCATTGCAACTCAATTTCAACTTCTGACAGGAAAATTGCGCGCTGCGCTTGATGCGGCTTGATCCGCAGACTCTGCACGCTTTACACTAAGCCATAAGCTGCGCGCCAATGACGCGGCAAGAGGCAAGGAAATACAGGTATGCAAACGGGCTTTCGCGGCACGTTCGTCATCCCATGGGGACAGGTTGTGATCGACGGGGAACGCGCCCCGGCGATGGATATGATCAAGCCCGGTGCAGGGTGGTTGTGGACAGGCACACCCACACGGGTCGACGGACCATCAGACATTCTTCTGCTTGAGAACCCGCTGACAGGCGTGGAATTGCACCGCCGCGCGCGCCGCAAAGTACGCCGCATGTTTCGCAATGTGATGCAGCCCAAAGATCCGATGGTCGCCGAGACCTCTTTGTTTACAAGCTACATCTCGGTCACCGATGGCCGCCGGGAATGGCGCGTCACCTTGATCAGCACAGGGGCCGGGCGCAAACCGCTAGCCCTGTTTGAGGATGCGTTGCCGCCGCACGAGACGGTGCTTTGGATCGTCAAAGACCACGTCAAAGCCGCCGTGCGGACCGCGCCGGACGCAGACCCCACCGGTGTGATTTGCTTTACCCCCGGCACCCAGATTGCCACGCCCGACGGGCCGCGAGATGTGCTGTCGCTGATGGAAGGGGATATGGTGCAGACCCAAGACAATGGGGCTGCCGAAATCCTGTGGATTGGCCGGCGCGTGATCACCGGCGCCCGAATGGAGGTTCATCCCCATCTGCGCCCCGTCCGCTTTCTGGAAGGCGCATTGGACCGCGATATCCCCGATAGCGGCCTGCTGGTATCGCCCGATCATCGCATCGTGCTGCGTGGCCCGCGTGCCCGCGCTTTGTTCAATGCTGATGAGGTGCTGGTTACCGCCCGCGATCTGATCAACGACGAAACCGTGCTGACCGCGCATGACGTACGCAATGTGGTCTATATTCACATGATGCTGGAACAGCACGAAATCGTCTTTGCCAACGGCGTGGCGACCGAGACGTTCCATCCCGCCAGTGCAGCCTTGGCGTCAATCCGACCCGAAGAGCAGGCCCGTCTGTTGACCCGCGTGCCTGCGATCAATGGTAATCCGATGGCCTACGGCAGCTACGCCCGGCGCAAGCTGTCGACCAGCGATGCGGCCGTGTTGAAAGCAGACGCCGGGTTGCGCAAACGGGTTTAAGACCGGGGCTCAAGCGCCGCTATCGGCCCGTTTTTCTGGACCCAATCCCCAAAGCCATCGGTCAGATGTGCCGCCTCAAACCCCATGTCTTGCAGCGTGGCCACGGTGAGTGCTGACCGCCAGCCAGAGGCGCAGTGGAACACAAACGTCTTGTCCTCGCCAAAGATCGGCTTGAAATATGGGCTTTGCGGGTCGACCCAAAACTCGACCATCCCGCGTGGACATGAAAACGATCCGGGGATGATACCCGTCCGTTCGCGTTCGCGGGGGTCGCGGATGTCGACGATGACCACATTGGGGTCATCGACCATCTTGATGCCGTCCTCGGTTGCGATTTCCGTAATCCGGGCGCGGGCCTGTGCGACCATCTCTGCTGCAGTGGTTTTCAAGGCCATGTCAGGTTCCTTCATTCAATGTGTGGCCGATATCCTGAATAGCCTGCACCAGAACGTCCAGATCAGACGTCCGGGTGCGGTGGTTCGTGATGTTCACCCGGATCGCATTGGTGCCGTTCACCAATGTCGTAGAGGGGGCCGCGATACCCTGAATTTGAAGCTGGATCACGATCTCATCGGTCAACGCATCCATCCGTTCCTCTGACACGCCACCGGGGGCGAAGCGGAAGCAACAGATTTGCATTTTCACCGGGGCCAGTCGCTCTAGGTCTGGGGCCGCATCAACAAGGTCCGCCAAATAGCTGGCTTGGTTGCAGTTTTGCGTGATCAGCTGGCCCAGTTTTTCAGTGCCGTGGGTGGCCAGTTGCGACCAGACTTTCAGCGCCCGAAATCCGCGCGACAATTCTGGCCCAAATTCCGTCGGCCAGGCGCCACCAGCCGCCAAGCCCCGATCCGTTCCTTTCAGGTAGTCGGGCCGTTCAGAGAACGTCCGGCGGTGCACATCTTCGGACCGGATCATCACCATGCCTGCGTCATAGGTGACGTGCAGCCATTTGTGGAAATCAAACGCAAGGCTGTCGACCCGCTCGATCCCTGCCAGCCGGGGCCGCTGTGTGTCACTTAAGACCGCAGGTGCGCCGAACGCCCCGTCGACGTGAAGCCACAGGTCTTCTTCGGCTGCGATGTCGGCGAGGGTGTTCAAGTCGTCAACCGCCCCCACGTTCACCGACCCAGCTGTTCCGATGATCGTAAAGGGTGTGAAACCTGCGGCCCGGTCCGCGGCGATGGCTGCCCGTAAGGCGGTGCAATCCATCTCGAAATCCGCATTCACCGGGATGCGCCGCAATGCGTTGCTGCCCAGCCCAAGGATATCAAAGGTCCGCGCCACGCAAGAGTGGGTCTGCGTCGAGGTATAGCCCACCAAGCCGCTTGCCGGTCCGGTTTCGCGGCCTGCATAGTCTGACAGCCGATCTCGTGCCGCTTTCAGCGCGATCAGGGTTGCAATCGACGTACCCGAGACGACCAAGCCGCTGCTGTCTTCGGGGAATCCAAAGATGTCCCTGCACCATGCAACCACCTGTTGTTCCACATAAATCGCCCCATGATCGCGTCCGCCGAGGTTGGCGTTCATCGCCGAAGCCGCGATGTCGGCGATCATGTTGGACGGTGTGCCGCTGCCGTGGACCCAGCCAAAGAACCGGGGGTGGGTGTTGCCGACACCGTAAGGCATCAAGGCCTTAAGCTGGTCGTCTACATTCGTCCCCGTGGCGGGCAGGGGCGCCTGAAACGCCGCCTTTTGATCATCGGGTAAGGGGGACCAGACCCGCCCGTCCTTGGCGGTTTGTATTTGCGTGATTGCTGCATCCAGCATGTCGTGGGCCGCGGCCCGGAAAGCATCCCAATCGTCCGGGTCGAGGGTCTGTTCTGGGGGCATGCGCGGCGTCCTTGCTGGTGTGTCGTCTACCTGTCACCTCAACAGATAGATGGCCAGCCCCCGCAGACCACGTCTGCGGAACCCGAAGCGCAAATTCGTCAGTGACAAACGCTAAATTGGCTTGTGCGGCGGTGCGAAACTATGCGCATCCGCGCGGCGCCAGCGCTGGCGATACTCTATGTGATCTTCGCCTTCTTCTACCAGAAACCCGTTGGGCAGATACGGAAACGCGTCAGAGCCTTCTGTCATCTGGTTGTCCGACTCGCGGGTGATAAAGTGATAGGGTAAAAAGCCTCCCGGCTCTTCCAGCCCGGCAGCGCCGGCCATTTCACCCAATGCTTTCAACGTGTTCTTGTGATAGCGGGCAACCCGTTTGGTTTTGTCGTCAACGTTCAATGCCTTCTGTCGGACCGGATCTTGGGTGGTCACACCAACGGGGCAGTGGTTGGTGTGGCAGGCCTGCGCCTGAATGCAGCCGATGGCGAACATATAACCGCGGGCCGCGTTGCACCAATCTGCCCCAAGGGCCAGCGCGCGGGCAATGTGGAAGGCGGATGTGACTTTGCCTGCGACGCCGATCTTGACCTGATCACGGATACCAGCCCCGCGCAGGGTGTTGTGCACAAAGGTCAGCCCTTCGACCATCGGCATGCCCATATGGTTTGAAAACTCAATCGGTGCGGCTCCGGTGCCGCCTTCGGCCCCGTCTACAACGATGAAATCGGGGATGATACCTGTTTCCAGCATCGCTTTGACAATGCACATAAATTCGCGCCGGTGGCCGATGCACAGTTTGAACCCGACTGGCTTGCCATCTGACAGGTCGCGTAGCTGACCGATGAACTGCACCAGCTCCATCGGGGTAGTGAAAGCCGAATGCGTGGCAGGCGACACACAATCCACGTCCATTGGAATGTCGCGCGCTTCTGCAATCTCTGGTGTGATCTTCGCGGCTGGCAGCATGCCACCGTGGCCGGGCTTGGCCCCCTGCGACAGCTTGATCTCGATCATCTTGACCTGATCCAAAGCCGCGCGCTCTTTGAACTTTTCAGGGTTGAATGTCCCGTCGTCATTGCGACAGCCAAAGTAACCGGACCCAAGTTCATAGATCAGATCACCGCCACCTTCTTTGTGGTATTTGCTGATCCCGCCTTCGCCGGTGTCATGGGCAAATCCGCCCAGTTTCGCACCTTTATTGAGGGCGGAAATGGCGTTGGCCGACAGCGACCCAAAGCTCATCGCGGAAATATTGAACAGCGAGGCATCATAGGGCTGCTTACAATTGTCCCCGCCGATCTTCACGCGAAAATCCGTACTCTCAAAATGGGTTGGGTTGATCGAATGGGTCAGCCAGGCAAAGCCGGATTCGTAAACACTGCGCATGGTGCCAAAAGGGCGTTTATCCTCGGCACCTTTGGCGCGCTGATAGACCAATGCGCGTTGTTCGCGCGAAAACGGCACCTCGTCCTGATCGCTTTCGACGAAATACTGGCGGATCTCGGGGCGGATCTTTTCGAACAGAAACCGCATGTGGCCGATAATCGGATAGTTCCGGGTCACGGCATGGTGGGTTTGCATCATGTCGCGAACACCCAAGGCCGTGATGCCACCCGTGATGACCACCAGCGTAAACGGCCAACCGTCGATGGCCCAACATAACAAAGCGATCACCGTCAGGGCGGCCATCCCGGCCAGGACCCAATAGCGTTGGTATTCGTAGATCTGGCGCAGCATCAGCGTTCCCTCATGTCTTTGGCTGCCTTGATATTAGGCAGTCTACAAAGAGAAAGAGAACCTCTTTCTTTGATTGCCATCAGAGGATGACAAGAAAGTGCTACGATTTCTGTAAATTTAAGTGTGGATCAGAAGTTTACAGTCACGCCAGGCAGGTTCAACGCACCCACAAGGCCCCGCAATTCGTTACGTGCTGCGACATTCGAGATATTCAGGCCCTTCACCCCAATATCACGCAGGTCCAGCAGGGTCAGACCGCGCGGAAACAGCTCTCGGAAGATGACCCGCTCGTTAAAGCCGGGGGCGGTGCGGAACCCGATCCGCTGGGCCAGCTTATCAATCACGCGTTCCATCTTTTCCTTGTTCACCATCTGCTGGGCGCCCATCCGATTGCGCACGACAATCCAGTCAATGGGGGTCAGACCGGCACGGGCGCGCAATTGGCGGGCATTCCAGACCATTTCGGAATAAACAGACGGCCCGGTGATCTCTTCGCCTTCGGTATCAACATGGGCCAGCAAATCAAAGTCGATGAAGCTGTCATTGAGCGGCGTCACCAAAGTATCCGCCAAAGAATGCGCGACCTGTGACAGGCGAGTATGTGATCCCGGACAATCAATCAGGATGAAATCGCTGTCAGGTTCCAGCCCGGCAACAGCCATCGACAGGCGGTGATCACTTAGGTTTTCACCTTCAGGAACAGAGGCTTGGTCGATATCGGGCAGTTCGCTGTAACCCGGTGTCGGCAGGGTCAGGTTCTCTTTGGCCATAAACGTCTTACGGTTATGGATATAGCGGCCCATCGTCTTTTGACGCAGGTCCAGATCAATACAGCCAACCTTGTGACCCATCCGGGACAAAGCGGTTGCAATATGCATGGAGACGGTGGATTTCCCCGCCCCGCCTTTTTCGTTTCCGACAACGATAATATGCGCCAAAGCTTTGCCCTCAATGCGTCGTTTTGGGGTGGTATAGGTTGCTTGCCCGACCAAAGAAAGCGCCAGCGACGCAACGGCGTTAATTTCTATTGCGGGTTGACATGAGAGCCACAAAGGCCCACTTCCCCCTCAACCGCCGTCCCTGCCGCGTGAGCAGCGTTCGACCAGTCAGGTCCAACAAGACGGCGCTAAATTTCCGGTTCCCACATCACGCAGGGGGTCCAGCGCCTGATCGGTTTTCGCACATGTGTGTGATGGTCAGCATATGGGCGCAACCTGCACGCTGGTCCTTTGCATATGGCAAAGACCGCGAACCCAATGTGCAAGGCTCAACCTTGCCAGAAAGATACATAATGGATTTTGATATGCTGGGCCTTGCGCCCCGCCTTGTTGCGAAATTGGCCGAACAGGGGATCACCGATCCTACGCCAATTCAAACCCAAGCCATCCCGCACGCCATGAATGGCCGCGACGTGATGGGCCTTGCCCAGACGGGCACAGGCAAAACGGCGGCCTTCGGTCTGCCAATGATTGATGCTTTGATGAAAGCGGGCGTGAAGCCAAACGCCAAAACCGTGCGCGGCCTGATCCTTGCACCGACGCGCGAGTTGGCCAAACAGATCTCCGACAATCTGACGAACTATACCAAAGGCAGCCACCTGAAAGTGGCGCTTGTGGTTGGTGGGGCAGGCATCGTCGCCCAGACAAAGCGTCTTGCGGGCGGCGTCGACCTTTTGGTCGCCACCCCCGGTCGCCTGATCGACCTGCTCGACCGCCGCGCGGTGCGTCTGGACGAGACGATCTATCTGGTTCTCGACGAAGCAGACCAGATGCTCGACATGGGTTTCATCCATGCGCTGCGCCGGATTGCACCTTTGTTGGCGAAAGATCGTCAGACGATGATGTTCTCGGCCACCATGCCAAAACTGATGTCAGAGCTGGCAGACAGCTACCTGACGAACCCGATCCGGGTACAGGTGAACCCTCCGGGGCAGGCCGTCAAAAAGATCAACCAGTCGCTGCATTATGTGGCCCAAGCGGCCAAAGCGGACCTACTGGTTGAACTGCTGGACGATCACCGGGACGAATTGGCGCTGGTCTTTGGCCGGACAAAGCATGGCTGTGAAAAGCTGTATAAGTTCCTTGAAAAGAAGGGCTTTGCCGCAGCATCCATCCACGGCAATAAATCCCAAGGCCAGCGCGAACGGGCCATCGAAGCTTTCAAAAAGGGCGACGTCCGGGTTCTCGTGGCCACCGATGTGGCCGCACGCGGCATCGACATTCCGGGTGTGCGACACGTCTATAACTACGACCTGCCGAACGTGGCGGAAAACTATGTGCACCGGATTGGCCGGACGGCACGGGCAGGGGCCGATGGGTCCGCGATTGCGTTCTGCGCACCCGACGAGATCATTGATCTCAAGGATATCGAGAAGGCCATGAAGGAACAAATCCCCGTGGCCTCTGGCACCGAATGGGAAATCCAGCCGGGTCAGAAGAAACGACCAAACGGCGGCGGCGGCGGTGGCCGACGCGGTGGTGGTGGCGGAGGCGGCGGAGGTCGCGGACGCGGCAAGCCCGGTGGCGCACCGAAAGCGGCGAACAGCGGCGGCAACCCAGCGGGCAAGCCCGGTGGTGGTCAGCGGCGCAAACGGCGCAAGGGCGGCGCCGGTGGCGGACGGTCGTCAGCGGCCTAAGCGCCTGAGGTTTAAAGAAAAGAAAAAGGCCTGCTACTCTGGCGGGCCTTTTTCTTAAATGGTGCAAGTTTTGGGCGAGCGGCAAGTTTGAACCCAACCTGTAAATTCGGTTTTCTCGCTGCGCGCGCTCACAGCATGATAATCGCTATTCGTTCTTGGCGCGGCACAGGAATTGACCAGAATTTACAAGTCTCTGACTTTGTTGCGGTTCGAAGTAACCGAAAATCTTGCGCAATTCGGAGCAAGTCCTCGAAGTCCCTAGGTCGTTTGTCCCGTTGCCCTTGCCATCGTTTATTCACTGCCCATCTACTTCCAGATGCCAAGGTAGAGGCTCGAATTGTTGTCTTCGGTTGCGGTCCCCGACGCAGCCTGCGCCGCGGCCCGCAATGACGACGTCACAGTCGCATGCAGGCTTGCTTACGGCTCACGCGCGCCAACTCAGCAAACGGCCTTCGATAAAGCCGATGAGCGTGCTGAGGATAACACCCAGCAATGACAGAATGACGACGCCTGCAAAAAGACGCTCAAGATCATAAAGCGATCCGGCTTCAAGGATGTAGGCCCCGATCCCATATTCCGCGCCCAGCATTTCGGCGGCAACGAGCAGAATGATGGCGATGGCAAGCGAGATGCGCAGCCCTGAGAGAATGCCGGGCATCGCCCCCGGCAAGACGATCTTGCGCACAATGGACAGCCACGACAGCCCGAAACTTTGCCCCATGCGGATCAGCGACCTGTCCACATTATCCACCGCGCCGTATGTGGCCACAACCGTGGGTGTGAAGGTCCCAAAGGCGATCAGCGCGTATTTGCTGGCCTCATCAATCCCAAACCAAATGACGAACAATGGCAAAAGCGCAATTTTGGGAATCGGGAAGATGGCTGCAACAAGTGGCACCATGCCGGCGCGCACGTAAGAAAAAAGGCCGATCATGATGCCAACTGCGATCCCGATTGAGGCCCCAATCGCGGCACCTACAGCCAGACGGCTCAGGGACGGAATGAGATGCTTGAACAACAACCCACTTTCCCAAAGCTCTCCGAATGTGGCCAGAACGTCCGATGGTTTGGGCAAGGTTAGGGACGATATCCATCCTTGTCGCGTTCCGATCTCGGCGATTCCGATCAAGAAGATAAAGACCGCGAGGCCAACCGAACGGCGGGCTTTCGGGGCGAAGCCACCACCGCGAAACCGGACTTCGATAGGTTGGTTTTTTGCCCCTGTATCAGACATCAAGCAATTCCTCATCCGCTGCACGGGCTTCATCGCGCATCATGTCCCAAAGGTGTTTCTGGGTCTGTTCAAGTTTGGCATCCCCGTGGGTGCGATCTCTCAAGGGAATATCAATTTCAACGATCTCGCGGATTTCACCGGGCCTGCGCGACAGGACCACAATGCGGTGGCCCAATCGCACGGCCTCGGCGAGGTTGTGGGTCACATAGGCCGCCGTGAACGACTGGCGCGTCCAAAGCGCGACAAGATCATCCATCAGCAATTCGCGGGTCTGGCTGTCAAGCGCGGACAGGGGTTCATCCATAAGCATCACCGCGGGTTTGACTGCCAACGCGCGCGCAATGGCCACCCGTTGTTTCATCCCACCCGAAAGTTGGCGAGGCAGGGCTTTGCTAAAGTCACTTAGTTTGGTGCGCGCCAAGACATCTGCAATGATCGCATCCGCCTGTGCGCCCTTGATGTTGCGATCTTCGAGGACAAGCGAGATGTTCCCATGGACAGACCGCCAAGGCAGCAGCGCAAAGTCCTGAAAAACGTAGGTCAACGGGTTCAGGCAGCCTTCTGGCGGAGAGCCAAGTTGCAGGATACGGCCCTTGGAGGCACGCTCAAGCCCGCCGATCAGGCGCAACAATGTGGACTTGCCACAGCCTGACGGCCCAACGAAACAAACGATCTTGCCATTAGGGATGTCCAACGAGATGTCGCGCAAGACCTCAGTGTCGCCATAGGAGTGGCTGATGGCATCAAGCCGAATGTCCATGAAAAAGCCTTTGAGAAAGAAAAATCTGTCCCCGCTAAGGGCGGCCAGACCATTGTTTTGATTACGCTTCGAACGTTTCCACGTAGCTTTGATCAACAAAAGTATCGAGGGTCAGGTCCGCATCCAGCAAACCTTCGTCCTGGAACCAGCTTAGCTGATCCTGCACAGACGCTACATTCAGGCGCGCGCCCTCATTGATCCGCATCGTACCATTGATGATGGATGGGGCCGCTTTATCGCGCTCGCGATCCGTGTAGACATACTTGTGGATCAGATCGACCATTTCATCGACACCTTCTTGCCCGCCAGCATTGTCAATCATGGTGCTGTTATAATCAGATGCACCGCGGCTGAACGCTGTCAGGAAATCAGACGTCTGCTGACGTTCGTTGTCGGCATTGCTGGCCGAGGTGAACACCGTGGTGACCTGATAATTTGGCAAGTAATCAGACACATTGCCGATGATGTGGACATCACCGGATCCGGCCAGTGGCTTGGCGATATGGGGGACGATAGACCATGCATCAATTTGGCCTGTTTTGAGCGCACCAATGATCGCGCCAACCTTTTGAAGCGGGGTAAACGAAACGTCCACGCCTTCGGCCTGCGCGATGCGCGATCCCATGTAGTGGAAGGACGACCCGGCAGTGGAAACGCCAAACGATTTTCCATCCAACCCTGCAGGCGACGTCAACCCGGCCTGAAATGCCGCGTCAGAGGCAAGGATCTTCTGACCATCAATACCCGGCTCTTCGCTAAGCGCACCACCGATGACCTTAATCGCCCCCTTATCCGCCAGCGAAATCAAACCGCCTGAGATCGCGGTCACGGCATAGTCTACATCGCCAGAGGCAATTGCGACGGCCATCGGCTGTGCCGCCTGGAAAAAGCGCAGTTCAACATCAAGGCCCGCTTCGGCGAAGTAGGCGCGTTCAGCGGCGATAAAGCTTGCCGAATGTGACGTGAAGCGCAACGCTCCCACGACGATTTTCTTGTTCTGTGCAATCGCTGGTGCAGCAAGACCTGTGGCTGCTGCGGCACCGATCAAACCCATTGTTTGACGTCTGTTTAAGGTGACCATTGTTTCCTCCCTAGATGATCGTTTCGTATGTGTCAGGCTCCTAAGTCAGCCCCAATTTCGTCCTCTAAAAGGCTCATCGCGCGCGTCTCCTCCCGCGCAATGATGGCCTCTTGCAACAAAGCCCGTCGTGTCGCCCGCGCCGCAAAGTCAATGCGCCCTTCTCGCAAGAGAGCGAGCCGAAAACGCCGTGATTGCCCGTAGAACTGCGCGGCCATATCTGTCAGGCGCGGTGATCCACTCGCCGAAATCAGGGCCATGCAAAGGTCTCGACAGGCTTCGTCCCATTCAAGGGCCGTCACGTCATCAGGGCTTTCTTGCACAATCGCGTCGGCACGACTGACCGCGTGTAAGGCGGCAACCACCAGGCTCTCCCAGGCCACATCACCCTGTTCCAATGATCGCTTGAGACCAAGTTTTTCAACTTCAAGTCGCACCAACAGAATGTCCCGCAGATCATCTTCTGTCGCCGATGTCACACGAAACCCGCGCTGGTTCGTAGCCTCAACCACCCCTTCGGACGTGAGAATGCGCAACGTTTCTCGCATAGAGTGGTTTGATCCGCCGTAAGACTGGCGTAGATCTGTCAGTTTTAATTTTTGGTCAGGCCGCAACACCCCAAATGAAATGTCCCGCCGGATCGCAGAGGCGAGCATCTCAACAACGGTATCGTCTTCAGATTTCCGACCACCAAAAAGCAATTTATCCACCTTTATAGAAAATGTTGGATATTAGTGGGAATGTTTTGGATAGTGAGTCAACACGTTTCTTGAAAAGATCGCTGATGCCCATCACCGGAACCACCTAGATTTTCCCAATTATTGGCAGCCCGGTATCAGGCGTATTCTCCACACCCGCGCACGGTCGGTGACAGACCTACTGGCGCGACATTGGCCGGATGTAGCCGTCAAGACGGCACCAAAACAGGCATCCATCCCGATTAACGCGACGACGCTGGGGAAATCGCGCGACGATATTTTGGTTTTTCACGATCAAGGCATAAAATGCACGGTGCTAGTCTGTGATGTCGTCACCAGAGGCATCCCCACCCAACTTTATGAAATAGCGACACTATATGGCGTCCCGACCGTGTCTGGGGATCAGATGGGGCAAGGTCAACTCGACCTGCAGCTCAGGTTTCTTTTGGCCTAAACGCTGCTCTGCGCTTCCCTAACTCACGCGTTCTTGGTTTTTGGCCAGCCCTTGCAAATAGGCCCGCTTTTTCTTCATGCCGCCCTTTTCCAGATACAAAAGCACAGGGCGCAGCAGGCTTGGAAACAGCATTAAGACACCTGCGATGAACCCGTCACTTTTCGGCAGCCAGGTTTCCAGCTTGCCCTTTTTGATCGCCTTGAGCACGTGATCTGCGACGGCCTCGGGCGAGATCGGCGTTGCGTTGCCCACAAAGTTCAGCGGTGATCCATCAGGGCTGGCCATTTCAGCGGCAAGCATGGGCGTGTCGATGGCGCTTGGGAAAATACCACTAACGCCGACGCCGTAGGGGGGTAGTTCGAGCGCCAGCGCCCCCATGAACCCGCGCAAGCCGAACTTGGACGCGCAATAGGCGGCGCTGTCTTTCATTGGTCCCAGCGCAGCCATCGACATGATGGATACGATATGCCCGGACTTGCGCGCTTTCATCGCGCGGGCGGCGGCTGCACACAGATGCATCGGGGCAACCATGTTGATATCCACGTGCGCACGCATCAGATCGTCGCTTAGCGTACCGACCGGACCGGGCACGATGATTCCTGCATTGTTGACAAGAATATCAACCGGAGTGTCGGTGCTTTCCAAACGCGACGACAGACCTTCAAGGTCGGCCAAATTCCGCAGGTCAGCGACGATTTCTTCGGTGTCTCCGCTGATCTGGGAAGCGGTTTCAGCAAGAGCCGTCGCATCGCGGTCGGTCAGAACCAGAAGATAGCCTTGGGCGGCAAACGCTTTGGCAAGCGCAAGTCCGACACCGCCGGCGGCACCGGTTATGAAGACGGTTTTCATTCTGCGGCCTCCAACTGACGTGCTGGCGCAAGCGCTGCGGTCGAGTTGAAGTAACCAACACGCGGCTCTTGCCACTCCATATGTTTGCGCAGGGCTTTGTATTCCCGCTTGAGCGCGTCGATATTGGCATAGGTCGCGTGACGATCACTCTCGACATATTTTACCCCACCGGTCAGGTCAGGGGTGTGTTGTTGTATGCGCGTGCTAAGCTTTGCCCATTCGGCGGGATCATCCCGCTGCGCACGGATCGTGCGCCCGATCAAGTCAGCCATGCCATCAAACAACTTGTAGATGCCGCCGTTTGTTTCGGTAAATCCGAGCGCGAAAAGCTGCGGGTTGGTGCGTGAGAACATATGCAGGTAGTTGTCGGGGCGATCCCCTTTCCAGCTGAACGCCGCCGGATCGACATAAGGCACCTTCCATTCATACCCTGTGGCGCACAACACAATATCAATCTGTTCGCGGCTTCCGTCTTTAAATACCACATCTTTGCCATCAAACCGGTCAACATCACCCTTTGCCGTCAAATCCCCATGTCCAAGGTAGTGCAGCAATTGCGAATTCACGATGGGGTGGCTTTCAAAAATCCGGTGATCCGGTTTGGGCAGACCAAGGCGGGTGATGTCCCCGTTCAAGAACCGTAACAGCCCACCAAAGACGCGCTGTGCCAGCCACATCGGCAAGTTTGGTCCATCGTCGGCAAAGACGTCTGCAGGCTTACCCATGATATGCTTGGGCACAAAGTGGTAGCCGCGCCGCACACTGATAAACGCATTCGCCCCTGCAATCGCTGCATCGCAGGCAATGTCGCAGCCAGAGTTTCCAGCCCCAACAACCAAGACGTTTTTGCCGCGAAATTCATCCATATGCCGAAAGCTGTTCGCATGACGCACGTCGCCATCAAATAGGTCGGATTGCGTGGCCCACTCCGGCATCTTGGGGTGCCATGTGGTGCCAGATACGCAGACCATCCAACGATATTGGCGCGTTTCACCCGAGGAGAGCGATACGACCCAGTGATCGCCCTCAAACGACGAACCGGTGACTTCGGTGTTGAAAGTTATGTGCTCATACAGCCCGTAGTGAGCGGCGAAGTCTTTCATATAATCAAAGATTTGCCGGTTGGATGGATAGTCAGGGTAGTGACCCGGCATCGGGAAATCTGAAAAGTACGAATGCGTCTTGGAAGAAATGAAATGCGCTGAATCGTACATGGGCGTGCCGGGATTATCCAAATCCCAGACACCGCCCACCTCGCTGTGCCGTTCAAACACATCAAACGCGATGCCAAGGTTCTTGAATGCGCGCGCAAGGGCAAGGCCACCGGGGCCCGCGCCCACGATGCAAACTCTGTCAGGTACCGAATGCGTCATAGCTTTCTCCTAATGTGAGTATTGATCATGTTTCAATAACGTGATAGATGCTCATGTTATGGAAATCAACAGTTTTGTTCGAAAGTGGATTGGCACCAATGGTTGAGACGCAAATTGAAGTCCGCAAACAGCCCGTGCAGGCCCGTAGCAAAGCGCGGGTGGAGGCAATCCTGAATGCGGCAAAAGAAATCATCTCGGATGTGGGCAGCGACGGGATGAAGATGAATGCACTTGCCCAACGTGCAGAGGTGCCCATTGGCACAGTCTATCAGTTTTTCCCAAACAAGAGTGCGGTGATACACACGCTGGTGCGCGAAACGATGGATGACCTCAGCGAAGAGCTGAGACAACAGTTTCAGGATGTCGAGAGCCTTGAGGACGCGGTGGAGCGGCTGGAGGGCGCAATTTCCGGGTACTGCCAGTATCTCCGCGACGCACCCGTGGTCAGTGACATCCTGTCATCGACACAGGGCGACAAAAACCTGCAAGCACTGGACCGAGAAGACAGCAAGCGCAACGGCGACATGCTGTTTGATCAACTCAAGACCTACATTCAAGTCGCGGATCATGATGCGTTTCGCGTGATGTGTTTTCTCAATTCACATCTCACCGGATCGGTTGCGCGCATATCAGCCTCTGTCGATGACGCCACAGCAGCTGCGATGCAGGCGCAGTTCATTGCGAGCGTCCGGCGCGACATGCTTGCGTTCGCATGACGCCAGACCGCATGCATTTCTAACGAGGAGAAAGAAGATGACAGAATTTGCGATTGCGCTTGGCGCGGGCGGTGCGCGTGGCCTTGCACATATTCACGCAATCAAAGCGCTCAACGAATTGGGCGTGCAACCCACCGGTGTTGCGGGGACATCCATCGGCTCTGTCATCGGGGCCGCATATTGCGCGGGTATGACAGCGGACGAGATGATTGCGCATATCGAAGAGACGTTGAATGATCCATTGGGCCTTTTGCGCGATATGTTTCGGTTTGGGCCGGACAGCTTAGACACCTTCTTAGAAGAAGGCGGCCCAAGGATCGGTGAACTGAACCTAGAACGGATTCTGGCAGGTGTGCTGCCTGATTCAATACCGCACGACTTTTCTGATTTGAAAATCCCGTTGCAAATTGTGACGACGGATTACTATGGCCAGCATCGCACGGTTTTCAACAGTGGCGACCTGCGTTTTGCAATGGCTGCGTCCTCTGCGATACCCGCCGTTTTCCTGCCGATAGAACGAGATGGACGGTTCTATATCGATGGCAACGCAACCGATCCTTGCCCCTTTGATCTTTTGCATTCTGCTACAACGACTGTCATCGCCATTGATGTATCCGGTGGGTCGTTTGGCGACCCGACAAAGCGGCCAAGTAAAATGAACGTCAGCTATGCGGCGGGTCAGATGATGCAACGGTCAATCTTGCAAGCCAAACTGCCGACATACCCCAATACTGTTCTGCTACACCCGCCTGTGGATGCGGTCTTTTCGCTCGAATTCCACAAGGCGCGCGAGATTTTGAAAGAAACGGAATCGCTGAAAGATCAGGTCAAGCATACCGTCGAAAAGCTATTGGCGAAGGCTTAGGCCATCAAAGCAGTGGCAAGGTAAGGTGACCTGAAAAAAGAAAGATGGAATCCATGGCAAAGCTCGACAATCCCGTTGCGATAACCAACCTTCAAGACCTGACGCAAGAGCATCTCCAATACTTCAAGAAGAACCCTGATAAGCTCGAATTGATCAGCGATCGCGAAGATTTCTCTATTGGCAAATATGTCGTGATCCTGATGGCCGCCATCGTTCTCGTAGGGACGTCACGCTATCTGACCCAAGTCTACAACGACGAGATTTCCCAATTTATCAATGGGGTGGTCGTTGATTTGATTTTCGAGATGGGGGCTGCCCTCATTGGAGGGGTGGCAACAGTCATGTTCATTGAGCTTCAGAATAAACGGCAATTTGAACGCAACCTGCGCCTGCGGCTGGAGATTGAACGACGCGTTGCGCAAATGAATGGTGCCGAAGTGACTTAGCACTGCTACTTTGGCGCCGAGTTCGCATCTACTGATGCCCTCAAGTAGCTATACAAGTCAGCAAGGCGTCAGAGTAGAAGCTTCATGAGACTAGGCAGGTTCGTTTCAAAACAGGAAGCCTTGCAGCCGACACGTTTTGCCTTTTGTGCGCGCGATGGAACCAAACACAACCCTTTGCATGACACCAGTTATGAAACTGATGAGAACCGCTTCTAGCAAGATGAAGCGCATAGCCTCCGTTCTGGAGCAAAACATGAAGTGCAGCTCTGTCCGCGACCCGATTGTTAGAACCCCTTGCGGCGAAAACGTGGTTTGGGAATCCCCAACTTTTGACTCTCTCAATGGCTGCTCTGGTGAAATCCGCTGCGCTGCAATATCTGTGCCGCTGCACATACGAGGAAATGCTGCGGCAGCAATAGCCGCAACCGCACAAGTCCGGTTTGTCCGCACAGCGGAAATCCATCTTAGGCTGACCTTGTAAGTTTCTAGTTGCTGCGCCTGAACGACGCCCTCGATACATCGCCGCACCCCCCCCCAGTCGCATGGGGCTGCCGCTACACCGACAGGCCACGTAGCGATGATCTGGAAGCCCAAGATCAATCCCCCGACCGCGCCGCACGTACCCATGCGATAATCGTCTCGCGGGCCTCTGTGTCCATTTGGATGGCGTTAGGCGGCGGCATTGCGTGGCTGACACCGGCTTGCAGGTAAATCTGGTCGGCGTGGCGGGCGACATCGCCGGGGGTTTCCAGATGCACACCCTTGGGGGCCCATTGCATATTGCCCCAAACCGGCTCGCGGGCATGGCACATCGAGCAATTGCCAATGACCGTCGTGTAGGCGGCGTCAAATCCGGGTGCTAACGCAAATTGCTGTTCATAGGCTGTAAGTGGACGGTTTTGAGCGTCTTCCCATGTCTCGGTCGGGCGCACGCTCGACAGCCAGGCAATCGCTATCATCAACAACACCGTCACGCCCCATGTCCAATGCGGCCCGGCGCCGGTCTTGTGCATTGTATTGAAGTAATGGCGGATCGTGACGCCTGTCAGAAAGATAAGGCTGGCGATGATCCAGGCATATTCCGTGCCAAAGGCCAGCGGATAATGGTTCGACAGCATCAAGAACACGACCGGCAAGGTCAGGTAGTTGTTGTGGGTGGACCGGACCTTGGCGATCTTGCCGTATTTGGCATCCGGGGTGCGACCGGCCTTGAGGTCAGCCACCACAATGCGCTGGTTCGGCATGATCTGAAAGAACACATTGGCGGTCATGATCGTGGCGGTGAACGCGCCCAGATGCAGCAAGGCGGCCCGTCCTGTGAAAATCTGGTTGTATCCCCATGACATGATCACAAGGATCACAAACAGCAGGAGCATCAAGACGGTTGGATGATCGCTTAGCTTCGATTTGCACATAAAGTCGTATGCAATCCAGCCAATCGTCAGGGACCCGGCAGAAATCACGATACCCTGCCAAAGCGCCAGTTCGGCCTTGGTCGGGTCAAGCAGGTACAATTCTCCGCCAACCCAATAGATGATCATCAGCAAGGCGGCACCTGACAGCCAGGTGGAATAGCTTTGCCACTTATGCCAGGTCAGGTGCTCTGGCATGCGATCAGGGGCCACGAGAAACTTGGTGGTGTGGTAAAAGCCGCCCCCGTGGACTTCCCACTCCTCGCCTGAGGCGCCTTCTGGCATGTCTGGGGCGGGCTTGAGCATTAAATCCAGGGCGATGAAATAGAACGACGCGCCGATCCAGGCCATCGCCGTGATGACGTGTAACCACCGCACCGAAAAGGCGATCCAGTCCCACAGTATCGCCAGATCATACATGATCGATCTCCCAAAGATTCGCGCTTTTGCCAGACTATGTGGTGATAGAGTGGTCTGCTATCGCTCTGAAACACAAAGCTGCGTCAAATCCACCGAAAAGATGTGGGATGCGCAAATATGCGGCGCGCCTGCGTCGGTCCTTGCCTGTGCACAGCAGGTCTAGCTGCCGCGGTAAGTGGAATAGCCAAAGGGTGAAAGCAGCAAAGGAACGTGGTAATGCGCAGCCTCGGACATGCCAAAGCGCAATGGGATGACGTCGAGAAACCGAGGTGACTCTGGTGGGATGCCGCTTGCATCGAGATAATCCCCGGCGTGAAAGACAAGCTCGTAAGTGCCGGTTTCAAAGGCATCCTGCGGCAGGATTTGTTCGTCGGTCCGGCCATCAGCGTTTGTTGTCAGGGTCTTGAGGTGCGAGCGCGTCTCGCCTTCGACTTTATAGAGGTCGATCCGCAGGCCCCCGGCCGGGCAGCCACGGGCGGTGTCCAGAACATGCGTCGTGAGATATCCGGCCATGTGTATTCTCCAATCTGTGGCGGTCTGCCTGCAAGTCCCGGCGGATCAGTGGGACAGCCGCAAAGTCTTATGTCGGTTCATGTCGTTGTAAAGCAACGACTGCAAACTGTCCGGGACCTTGGCAAAACGGGTCATTGGCTATGTGCTTTTCTTGGGTTGATCCCCTGATTTTTCCAGAAAAATCGTCTCACCCGTATTTGCGGAATGCTTCCATCTCGATGGCGAGCTTTGTTTGCAGGGCTGAAATCTCAAGCATCAAGGCTTTGCGGCCGTCCGCATCAGTCAGGCCTTTCAGCCGCTTCTGTGCCGCCAATATCTGGTGCCGAAGAACAACCACGGGCGACGTTGCTTCAGCCTCTCGCATGATCCGGCTCAGGACCGCATCTTGGGCATTTTCAACAGGGGGTAAGGGTTTGCCTGCACCGGGCAAGTTGTCGAAATCGCCCTTACGGGCGGCGTTTGCTACGATCTGATCAATCAAACTGTCCAACGGATGTGCCATGTCACTCTTCTACCATCGGCTCGCCCCAAACGCAAAACGCCGCCCCCGAAAGGAGCGGCGCAAATCGTAGGGTGGGTGAAACCCACGCCCCAACGCGGTTTAGAAGCCCAAACCAGCGTACTTGTTCTTGAACTTGGACACGCGGCCGCCGGCGTCCATCAGACGTGTGCCGCCACCAGTCCATGCTGGGTGCACAGATGGGTCAACGTCCAGCGACATCACGTCGCCTTCTTTGCCCCAGGTGGATTTCATCTGCACTTCGGTGCCGTCTGTCATTTTGACGGTGATGAAGTGGTAATCGGGATGTGTATCTTTTTTCATGGATCTGGACCCCTTACGCCTTAGGCGCTTTGTAGTTGGTGACTTCTGCGATACGCGCGGACTTACCGCGACGGCTGCGGAGATAGTACAGCTTGGCGCGGCGTACACGGCCACGGCGCACAACTGTGATGCTGTCGATGTTGGTGGAATAGAGGGGGAACACACGTTCCACGCCTTCACCAAAGGAAATCTTGCGCACTGTGAAAGAGCCGGCGATGCCTTTGCCGTTCTTGCGGGCGATGCAGACGCCTTCGTAGTTCTGCACACGGGTGCGGGTGCCCTCGGTTACTTTGTAACCAACGCGGATGGTGTCACCCGCCTTAAAGTCGGGGATGGTTGCCCCCAGCTGAGCGATTTGCTCGGCTTCGATTTCTGCGATCAGGTTCATGATACGCTCCTATGTCATGCACGGGTTGTCCCGTTGCGTTGATCCGTCGGCCAGAGCTCTGTGTCGTTTCCGGGTCCGCATGATGCGCCCGCCAGAGAGTACGTCGTCCATTCTTGGTTGGTTGTCCGGCCAAGCGGGTGAGGGATACGCCAACGAAGACGCGCTCAAGTTCCAGCTGGTTGCCATAAACCACACCCCAGAATCGCCTAAGGCGCCCGGGGATGTCGCTTCCTAAGGGGGAATGCCCACTGGATCAAGCCTTTCCGATGGTCCGAACCCACAGACTTTGATCAAAGTCTGTCCCCAAATCCTCGTAGAGGATTTGTTCCCAATTTCTGGAACAGAAATTGACGCCTTACTCAGAGGTTTTGCGCCCCTGATAGGCCTGCCACAGGTCTGGCCGTCGCGCCTTGGTGATCTCCTCAGACTGTGCCCGCCGCCAGGCTTCAATCTTCGCGTGATTGCCCGACAACAGCACCTGTGGTACCGCGTGACCCTGCCACTCCGCAGGCTTTGTATATTGCGGATGTTCCAGTAACCCGTTGGAAAAACTCTCTTCTTGCGTCGACGCCTGATTGCCCAGCACCCCCGGCAACAACCGGACCGTTGCGTCAATCAGCGCCTGAGCTGCCAACTCGCCCCCGGTCATCACAAAGTCCCCAAGGCTGACCTCCATGATGTCAAAGTGCTCCAGCACACGTTCGTCCACGCCTTCGAACCGACCGCAGAGCAAAGTGACGCCGTCAGCCCGCGCCAAATCCTGCATCAACGCCTGATCCATCTTCCGACCCCGCGGGCTCAGGTAAATCAGCGGCATCACACCTTTGGCGCCCGCACGGGCCTGCGCAATCGCGGCCTCCAAAACATCTGCGCGCAACACCATGCCAGCACCGCCACCCGCAGGCGTGTCATCCACGTTGCGATGCTTGCCGATCCCGTGGGTGCGCAGGTCATAGGTTTCCAATTGCCACAGCCCGTCTTTCAACGCGCGACCCATCAGGCTTTCGCCCAGCAAACCGGGAAAGGCATCTGGGAACAACGTCAGCACCTGCGCCCGCCACGCGCCCGCGAGTGCCGGCGTATCGGTCATCAACTCGCGGGGCTGCAACGTCGGGCGGATCGACTTGCGGCCCTGGGCCCGGCTGGCAGGAGAGCCGTGAGATTTTGTGGCGCGGGATTTGGGTGTGTCTGTCATGGCAGCCTTTTACGAAAGTCGGGCAGGCAGGGCCAGACCGGGGTGCGATCAGCCTTCGGGGAACAGACCTTCGGGCGGATCGGCGATGATCGTCTTTGCGGCCAGATCAACGGTTGGAACGGCGGCCTGGGTGAAAGGCAGAAACGTCGTCTCGGACGCGCCGGGCAGGGTGATTTCCAGCAGATCGCCTGCACCATGGTCCACAACGGTTTTTACGACGCCAAGGGTGGCGCCACCGGTGTCTTTGACCGTAAGGCCAATCAGGTCGGCATAGTAATACTCGTCATCCTCGGCAGGTGGCATTGCGCTGCGGTCGGCATAGAGGGTGACATTGCGCAGGGCGTCTGCGTCCTCTTTGGTAATGATCCCAGAGACTTGGGCGGAAAACCCGTTCTTCAATTGACCGGTCAGAACAATCTGGGCAAAGGCGCGACCGTCTTCGCTGTAAAGCGGGACATAGTCGGCAATGGCGGCCGGATCGGCACAGAACGATTTCAGGCGAACCTCGCCTTTTACGCCGAATGATCCGCCGAAAGAACCGACGATCACGCGGTCTGTGGATGTGTCAGTCATTGGCAGGCTCCAGTCCAAAACAGGTGGCGCGGTTCCATGTGCCACCACCGTCCAAACAGGTCTCACTGGCGTTGTAGCGTTCGAAAAGAACACCGCCGAGGAAGGCAAAACCAATCAGGAAGAGGGTGCGGATGGGTTTGAACATGTCAGGTGCGCTGGTGAAGGGCGGCCCAGAAAGGACCGCCCAAAGATCAGCTTACTCTTCAGCTTTTGCTTCTTCAGCAGCGGCTTCTTCTGCCGGTGCTTCCTCAGCGGGAGCCTCTTCAGCAGGTGCCTTTGCAGCTTCGGCAGCGTCTGCGGCCTTCTGCGCCTTTTCTTCAGCACGTTCTTGAGCAGCTTTGCCCGGTGTGCCCTTCTTAGGGTTGGAACGGTCTTTCTTTGGCAGCTCGCCCGCGGCTTCCAGCATACGGGACACACGGTCGGTAACCTGTGCGCCTTCGCCCAGCCAGTACTTCACGCGCTCCATGTTCATTTTCACGCGCTCTTCGCTGTCTTTAGGCAGCATGGGGTTATAGGTGCCCAGCTTTTCGATGAAGCGACCGTCGCGTGGCATGCGGCTGTCGGCGGCAACGATGGAATAAAACGGGCGCTTCTTAGAGCCGCCGCGGGCGAGACGAATTTTCATAGCCATGAGATGTTTTCCTTTGGGTCATGGAAGGTGCGCATGAATGCACACCCTACGATTGGTGTTGTTTGTGGTGCTGAATGACTTCAGCGATGATGAAGTTGAGGAACTTCTTGGCAAATTCCGGGTCGAGATCGGCCCGGTTTGCCAAATCTTCAAGCCGCGCGATCTGGGCCGCTTCGCGGGTGGGATCGGACGGGGGAAGGTCGTGTGTGGCTTTGAGTGCGCCAACAGCCTGGGTGTGCTTGAATCGCTCACCAAGCGTATAAACGAGGATCGCATCCAGCCGGTCGATGCTGTCGCGGTGACCTTTGAGGATCTCGGCGGCTTTGGCGGCGGTATCGGTCATGCGGAGGCTCCCAACGGGTGGTGGCGGTAAACGCGGTCAGGGTCGTTGTTACACGTGGCCGCATCGGGGTCATGCACACCGCCCAGACGTTCGGCCACGCGCTGCGAGGCATGGTTGTCTGGATGGGTGTAGCTGACGATGGTTTTTAGGTCAGTGGTCGCAAAGGTGTGGTCGAGCATGGCGCGACCAGCCTCGGTTGCGATGCCTTTGCCGGTGAACCCATCATATAGCGCCCAGCCGCATTCCGGCTCTGGAAAACTTGGGGGATAGATCAGACCTGCAAATCCAGCCAACTGACCCTCAAACTCGATCGCGAGCGTGCCAAAGCTGTGGAACTGCCAGGTCACCGTATCGTTTGTGAACCAATCCCACGCTTCACTGCGGCTATAGGGGCCACCCATGTACTGGGCGCGGTCCGCTGACATCAATCCGAAATAAGCGTCAAAGTCGCGGCGCTGGTAGGGGCGCAGGACAAGACGTTCTGTGGTCAGGGTCGGGATTTGGAAGGTTGTCATTTGCGGGGTCATGCGGCGACCTCTGGCTTGGGATGACGGTAGACGCGGGAATTCGGGTAACGGGCCGGTGCGGTGGCCGCAGTGTCATGCGTGGCCCCAAGACGTTCGGCCAGTGCAATAGACCGCGTGTTATCCGGCGCGATATAGCTGACAACCGTGTCCCAGCCGAGAACATCATAGGCGTGTTTCACGGCAGCGGCGGCGGCCTCGGCGGCGATGCCTGTCCCTTCGATTGCCGCGTCGAGGACCATCCAGCCGATTTCCTTCTCCGGCCAATCCACAGGGGTCCAGGGGCCGATCAACGCCAAAGCGGTGTCGTCGCCTGTCTTGGTCACAGCCCACATGCCATGGCCGCAGATTTCCCAATGGCCCAACTCGGACGCAAAAATGCGCCATGCCGGGCCTTCTTCTTGGGTGCTGCCAAGGGTCTTGGAGCGGTCCGACAGCATGAAGGCGCGGAATGCA
>CALILP010000014.1 GCA_938016515.1 uncultured Paracoccaceae bacterium | reverse complement strand
GAAGATTGGGCAGAAGAACACGCCAAGGCGACATCGGAAAGCGACTACCGCTCGCCCATCGGGGTGGTCGACGATCCCGAAATCGCCCTGACCGATCTCCAAGTCGAAGCCATCCTGAACATGCGCCTGCGCTCCTTGCGCCGCCTCGAAGAGATCGAGCTGAAGAACGAGCGTGACGGGCTGGCGGGCGAACGCGACGAACTGCTGGCCTTGCTGGGCAGCGTCGAAAAGCAATGGGCGAAGATCGCAGAACAGCTGCGCGAGACCCGCAAGATCATGGGCCGCGATAGCGAGGGTGGGGCGCGGCGCACGCAATTCGCGGAAGCGGCGGAAGTTGTGGATGTGCCGCTCGAAGCGATGATCGACAAGGAACCGATCACGGTCGTCTGCTCTAAAATGGGCTGGGTTCGGGCCATGACCGGCCACATTGATCTAGCGCGCGAGTTGAAATTCAAAGACGGCGACGGTCCCCGCTTCATTTTCCACGCCGAGACCACGGATCGTTTGCTGGTCTTCGGGGCCAACGGGCGTTTCTACACGGTCTCTGCGGCCAACCTACCTGGTGGGCGCGGCATGGGCGAGCCATTGCGCCTGATGATCGACCTGCCCAATGACGTCGAAATCATCGATATTCTGATCCACAAGCCGGGGATGCGCATCCTTGTCGCATCGACGGAAGGCAACGGTTTTGTCGTCCCCGAGGATGATGTCGTGGCCCAAACCCGCTCTGGCAAACAGGTGCTCAACGTGGGTTCCGCGCAAGCGCTGGTTTGCAAACGGGTCAACGGGGACAGCGTGGCGACAGTGGGCGAAAACCGTAAAGTGTTGGTGTTCTCTCTCGACGAACTTCCTGAAATGGGTCGGGGCAAAGGCGTGCGGCTGCAAAAGTACAAGGATGGGGGGCTGTCTGATGCGACGACCTTCACGCTTGCAGACGGCCTGAGTTGGTCCGACCCCGCAGGCCGGACGCGCACCGAAGTCGAACTGGCTGAATGGACCGGCAAACGTGCCTCAGCAGGCCGCATGGCGCCACGCGGCTTCCCACGGGACAACAAGTTCACCTAAGCAAAATTCCGCTCGCGACACGAAGCCGAATATTCAGATTCCGCTGTGATGTCTGGGATGGGCGGCCAAACAGCCAATTTTGCAGGCCGATCTGAAGCAGGTCAAATGGCGCGTGCATACGATTTCAAAAAGGACATTTCGCTATTTCCTGCGGCGCTTTTGGGGATTTTCCCCGCGCCATGATGCACGTTCACCCTATTTCGGCGCAGTTAGGTCACAATTCGGACGCGATATTTATCTAAATCTTGCCTCGTATTTTGTATCTTGCGTAAAAAAATGGTGAAAAAATGAGCAATTCGCACAAAAAGTCATCGATTCGGGCTGCGGTTGTTAGTTGCCTTGCCCTTGCAGTATCTCCCGCACAGGCCGAGCCAGTTGATGCTCAGCACGCGACAATCGCACTTGGCGCTGTCCGCGCTGCCGTGCCACTGGAACAGCGCGCTGCTTTTGATCAACGCATGCATTCCAGGACGGCGTCTTCGCTAAGAGGGATTTTTCCGCCGAAGGTCGCAACACCAGTTTCTCAGGACATCGAATTGCGGTCGCCTGATGGGCTTGTTTCGTTGGAAGGCGTCATTCTGCATTTCGACGAGTCACTGATCACAATCAAAACCTCCTTTGGCGTCGTCGGCGTCGAGACTTTCGGTCTGGAGTGTTTTGGCGCGGCGTGTCCGCCTGAATTGACCCCAGATTCCTAACCGACTGCTGTGCACGTTGGGCACTGACCAGTGCTGATACTTGCGTGCCCTTCACAGTCATACGCGACGATCAACGGCCCCACACCCGCGATCTATTCATGTTTCATCTAATGGAGACCCCCCATGAAAATCACGACCCCACAAACAGCGACGGCCTGCGCGATGATCGCCCTTGGCTTCACGACATTTGCGACATCAGCACAAGCACAGGAAATCTCCTGTGGTGCGACTTACACGATCCAATCAGGTGACTCATTGTCACAAATTGCGGCCGATGTTTACGGCTCTGCAGGCGACTTTCAGATCATCTACAGCGCCAATTCGGCAGCGATCGGGTCCAATCCGGGCATCATCCGCGTGGGGACAGAATTGCAAATCCCATGTTTGGGTGGCGACGTTGCAGAATCCACCGCAGATGCGTCCGCAATCACAGCGGTAGAGACGACAGATAGCCTGCCAGCTCCAGAAATTGACGTGATCCGCGTTGTTGCGGGTGGCAACTGGGCGCCATTCCTGAATGAAGACCAAGAGCAGGGCGGCATGATCACCGAGATCGTGAACGTCGCCTTGGCAAATGCGGCGGGGACGCCAGATTACCGCATCGACTTCATCAACGACTGGGGCGCACATTTGACGCCGTTGGTGTCGGATCACCGCTATGATTTCTCATTGGCGTGGTTCCGTCCAAACTGCGAAATCGTTGACCGGTTGAGCGATGACAGCAAGTTTCGTTGTAACAACCTGATGTGGTCGGAAACTTTGTTTGAGCAGGTCTTCGGCTACTACACGCGGACAGGCGAGGCGACACCTGCAGACTACAGCGACATGTTCGGCAAAACGATCTGTCGCCCGGCTGGGTATTCGACCTTCATGATTGAAGAGCATGATCTGGTTGAACCAAACGTGACACTCGTGCGCGCTGAAAAACCACAAGAGTGTTTTGTTGGTCTGGCAGAAGGTCGCTATGACGTTGTTGCCCTTGCCACTGACACTGCGGAAGGGATCATCAGTTCGGAAGGGCTGACTGAAAGCATCACCTACAATGAAGGCCTCAGCCAGGTTCTGACGTTGCACGCTGTGACTTCGAACACCAATCCAAACGCGGAAGCCAACCTTACGGCACTCGACGACAGTTTGCGTCAGATGAAATCCACGGGTGAGTGGTTCAACATCGTCCGGCGCCACCTCAGCGAGTTCCGGGCTGCCAACCAGTCGTAAGCAAACGATGCTCTGGAACTGAAAGCACCCTGTCGTATGGCAGGGTGTTTTCTTTTTGGTAAACCTGCCGCACGTGTGTTCCAGCGGTGTACGCGCGGTGTACCGTTTGTGTACGTGTGGTGTACCGTGTTTTCGCGCCGATTCAGACGTGCTGATCTATCAAGATTGCGTTGTCGTCCGGGTCCATCAACATGATATGCGCGGGGCCTGATCCGTCCGCATCACACTCCGCTTCCAGCTTCAATCCGGCCTCTTTCAGCCGCGCCTGAATTGCCCGCACGTCTTCAAAATCGTCAAGCGGTTGGGCGTTCTGATCCCACCCCGGATTGAACGTCATCGTGTTCGCCGGGATCATACCTGCAAACAGGCCCAGCACAGTTTCTCCGCTTTTGAGCATGCAAAACCCATGCTCTGACATGTCATGAAATATCTCGAACCCAAGCTTTTGATAGAACGCCATAGAGGCGGCCAGATCCTTCACATTCAGGCTCATTGAAAAGGCACCAAGTTTCATCACGCGACTCCCTTGTTTGAATATGCGCTCACGTTACAGCGCAAATGCCGGTTCAGGAAAGCCTGTCGCGTTTAGCCTGCAAAAAGGCCCTCTCGGTCGCATGGTTGGTCAACGCGATGGCGCGCGCGTAGGCGTCGCGCGCACCGGCCAGATCGCCTTTCCGGTCCAGCAAATCGGCCTGCGCGGTATAGAACGGCTGATACTGGGCGACGCTCGGGTCGCTTGCAACACTGTCCAACAGGTCAAGTCCAGCTTGGACGGAGGTTGCGTAAGACACTGCCAACGCGCGATTAATCTGGACGACGCAAGATGGCTGCATTTTGTAAAGCAGACCATAAAGCGCTGCGATCTCATCCCAATCCGTCTCTTGCCAAGATGCAGCTTGGGCATGCAGCCCAGAAATCGCCGCCTGCAGTTGATAGGGACCAACGCGGCCTTTGGGCAGCGTCGTCTTCAACAAGACATCCCCCTCGGCAATCTTCGCGCGATCCCATCTTTTGCGGTTTTGATCGCTCAGCGGCACCATCTCGCCCGCATCAGTTCTCCGGGTCAGCCTTCGCGCATCATGCAGCAGCATCAACGCGAGCAACCCTGCCAATTCCGCCTCATCGGGCATCAAACCCAGCATGATGCGGGCCAGACGAATGGCTTCATCGCTCAGGTGCGATTGGCCGGAATTGGCGCCGGTATAGCCCGCATTGAAAATCAGATAGATCACGGCCAACACGCCTTCAATCCGGTCCGGCAGCATCTCGGTATCCGGGATTTCATAGGGAATACCGGCCCCCGCAATCTTGCGTTTCGCACGGACAAGGCGCTG
>CALILP010000013.1 GCA_938016515.1 uncultured Paracoccaceae bacterium | reverse complement strand
GAGACCGAGATGGACATGTGGTCTGTCGATCCCCGCCGCTTTACCGATTACGCTGACGCTGATTATTGCCATGCCAAAGCGCTGGAAACCTATGGCCACGAATACGGCATGCATTTCCCCCACAAGATGTGGCCTGCTGGTCGCGACAAAAAGCACTCGCCGAACCATGATGCCTTGATTGCCTCTGGTGCGCAGATGGGTGCTTACAATGGCTGGGAACGCGCGACGTGGTTTGCCCATGACGGTGAGGATACATCTGTGGAGTCCACCGAGACGTGGGAGCGTGAAGGCCCTTGGAAAGCAGGTATTCAGCGCGAAGTTGAAGCCGCGACCAACGGTGCCGCCGTTCTCGATATGCCCGGTTTCTCGCGCTACACCCTGACTGGTGAGGGTGCCGCCGAGTGGCTGCGGACCCAGATTGCCGGTGCTTTGCCCAAAGCCGGTCGCATGAACCTTGGCTATTTCACCGATAGCCGTGGCCGTATTATTACAGAGGTCACGATCATCCGTTGGGGCGAGGATGAATTCTGGTTGATGACAGCTGCTGTGGCCCAGTGGCATGACTTTGAGTTCCTCAAAGGGCGTTTGGCCCCCGGCTTGACGATGACGGATATCACCGGGGAGTGGTCGACTGCTTTGGTCTCTGGTGCTGGATCGCGCGATCTGTTGTCTGGCCTGACCGATGCGGATCTGTCGACAGGTTGGTTGACCATTCAGGACGCCACGTTCGCGGGCAAGCCTGCGAAGCTGTTCCGCATCAACTTCTGCGGCGAATTGGGCTGGGAGGTGCATACCAAGATGGAAGACAGCGCTAACGCTTATACCGCGATCCGCGATGCGGGGGCTGTACCGTTCGGTATGTTTGCCCTGAATGCGATGCGTGTTGAAAAGGGCTATCGGTCTTGGAAAGGCGATTTGTCCAGCGACTACACCTTGCTGGAAGGTGGGATGGAACGTTTCATTCGGTTCAACAAAGAGCAGGATTTCCCGGGCAAGGCTGCCTTGATGGCCGAAAAGCAGCAAGGCTCTAAGAAAGGGTTTGCGACGTTGACGCTCGATAATCCGGGTCCTGCCGACGCCCCTTACATGTCACCGATTTGGCACGGGGACGAAGTTGTGGGTGAGACGACTTCTGGCGATTGGGGCTTCCGCGTGAATAAGTCCATCGCCCTTGGCATGTTGCGCACGGACGTGAACACGCCCGGCACCAAGGTAGAGATTGAAATCTACGGGGAAAAGTTTACGGCTACCGTTCACAACGATGCCCCTTTGTGGGATGCCGAAAACGCGCGCATTCGCGCCTGACTTCGGTTCCACGCATTTAGACGCCGCAAGGGGGCAACTTAAGGTTGCCCTTTTTCAATAGAGAAGATCAATGACAGCACGCGATATCACACTTTTGGACGGCGGGATGGGTCAGGAATTGATCCACAGAGCTGGTGACCGTCCGACACCGCTTTGGTCAACCCAAGTGATGATTGATCACCCAGGTATGGTGGGTGACGTGCATGCGGCCTATTTCGATGCAGGTGCCACGATTGCCACGACCAACACTTACGCGATCCACCGGGATCGGTTAAAGGGCACGGGCCTGTCCAACCAATTCGAGACTTTGCACGCCGCGGCATTGCGCGAAGCAACACAGGCGCGACGGGCCGGGACACGCATCGCGGGATCCGTCGGTCCGCTGATCGGGTCTTATCGGCCAGATGTGCACCCCGATGTGGCAACAGCGACGCCGCTTTATGCCGAGGTGGCACAGATCATGGCTGACACCGTTGATTTGATCATCGTTGAGACCGTTGCCTCTATCGATCATGCGCAGGCAGCCCTTGCCGGTGCGCTGACCACAGGTAAACCGGTATGGATCGCCTACACGCTGGATGACGAAGATGGGACTGTCCTGCGGTCTGGCGAAAAACTACAAGATGCGGTGGCCGTCGCGGGTGAGGTCGACGCAATCCTTGCCAATTGCTCTGCTCCTGAAGCACTGGATGTTGCGATTCCGATCCTTGCTGCGACCGGCAAGCCCTTTGGTGGCTATGCGAATGCCTTTGAGCAGATCACCAAGGCCTTCCTTGCCCCCGAGCCAACTGTCGATGTTCTGCATGAGCGCCGCGACATGGGACCACGCAGCTATGCACGTCACGTCATGGGCTGGGTTGATCAGGGCGCCACGATTGTCGGCGGCTGTTGCGAGGTCGGCCCTGCCCATATCGCAGAGCTGGCCAAGGCGTTGCGTGCGGCCGGGCATCGGATCGTCTAGCATGACGACAACCGCCGCAAATCCCTCAGAAATGCCGGTCGTTTGCGATGTTATCGTCGCCGACGGGTTCATTCTGACGGAAATGGCGGGTGTGGTTGATGTTTTGCGGCTGGCCAACCGGATCGCAAACCGAGACGTGTTCGAATGGGTGTACCGGTCTGCGTCTGGCGGCCTTGTCCGTTCAAGCAGCGAAGCCATGGTCGAAACCCACTTGCTGACGGCCCGGTCGACGGCTGACTATGCCTTTGTCCTTGGGAATTCTGACGCGGATCATCCCGCCTTGTCCCTTGGTCCAATCATGTCCAGTTACACCGCACGTCAGGCCCGTGTGATCCTGATGTCAGAGGCCGCCAGCCGGTACATCGCGGACAAGCGTGGCGGCGGGGAGCGTCATACAACGCATTGGGAAAACCGCGCGGTATTGTTGGAACGGCTGGGCTTGTTTGAAACGAAATCAGCGCTGGTCGTTGATGCAGGGTCCATCGTGACCTGCGCGGGCATGGGCGCGTCCATCGACGTGACCTTGTCGATTGCCAGTCAGCATCTGTCATCCGCTACGATGATGACAGTTGCCGACATTTTGCTGCACGAGCGGATCCGGCATTATAACACCCTGCAGCCCTTTGCGGGGCGGGCTGCTTTGGCGACGGGCGACCGGGATCTTGATACCTGTGTCTCTTTGATGCAGGACAACATCGAATTCCCGCTGCCGATTGCGGAGATTGCAGCCCAAACCGGCGTTTCCAAAAGGTCGTTGGAACGCAAGTTTCACGCCGTATTACGTACGACCCCAAATGGCTATTACCGCGAGCTGCGGTTGGGGAAAGCGAATAATCTGCTGCTGAATACCGATATGTCGATCAATGAGATCGGGTTGGCCTGCGGCTTTCCCTCTGGTTTCTCGTCGATCTACAAACAGACCTTTGGCATGACGCCCAATGCAGCCCGCCAGAAAGGCCGTCGAAAATAGTCTAAATGCGCCATCTGTGACGCATTTGGTCGGGTTCATCGCGTGGTTTCGTGGCACCGATTTCAGGTAACATCTGTCTTGGGATTCTCTGTCATGGCTACACCTCCGTCCTCTGCCCGCGTTGTCATTATTGGGGGCGGCGTTATCGGCTGTTCCGTTGCCTATCACCTGTCCAAGCTGGGCTGGAAAGATGTCGTGCTGTTGGAACGCAAACAATTGACCAGCGGGACGACATGGCACGCCGCTGGTCTGATCGCGCAACTGCGCGCCACAGCGAACATGACGAAGCTGGCGAAGTATTCCCAAGAGCTGTACGGAAATCTGGAAGCCGAGACAGGTGTTGCAACGGGATTCAAGCGGTGCGGCTCGATCACCGTGGCCTTGACCGTAGAGCGCCGCGAAGAGATTTATCGCCAAGCTGGCATGGCCCGCGCCTTTGGCGTCGAGGTTGAAGAGATCAGCCCGGCTGAGGTCAAGACCCGCTATGATCACCTGAACATTGATGGCGTCACTGCCGGTGTTTACCTGCCTTTGGACGGGCAGGGCGATCCTGCCAATATTGCCTTGGCTTTGGCGAAAGGTGCCCGCCAGAATGGCGCTCAAGTCATTGAAAAGACGCTGGTGACCGGCGTGACCCGAGAGGGTCGTCGGATCACCGGTGTTGATTGGGAGCAAGGCCCTGAGAGCGGTCATGTGACCTGCGACATGGTCGTGAATTGCGGCGGCATGTGGGGCCATCAGGTTGGCAAGATGCTGGGCACAAACGTTCCGCTCCATGCCTGTGAGCATTTCTATATTGTCACCGAAAGCATCCCGAACCTGACCCAGATGCCGGTGCTACGCGTCCCGGACGAATGCGCGTATTATAAGGAAGACGCGGGCAAGATGCTGCTTGGCGCGTTCGAACCGAACGCAAAGCCTTGGGCGATGGACGGCATTCCGAAGGACTTTGAATTCGACCAACTGCCAGAAGATTTCGACCACTTTGAGCCGATCTTGGAGCAAGCCGTCGAGCGGATGCCGATGCTGGCCGAAGCGGGGATTCATACGTTCTTTAACGGCCCCGAAAGCTTTACGCCCGATGACGCCTATCACCTTGGCCTCGCCCCCGAGATGGACAATGTGTGGGTGGCCGCCGGGTTTAACTCGATCGGGATTCAGTCTGCGGGTGGCGCGGGTATGGCCTTGTCACAGTGGATGGACAGTGGCGAAAAACCGTTTGATCTGGGCGATGTTGATATCAGCCGGATGCAGCCGTTTCAGGGCAATAAGACCTATCTGTTTGAGCGGTCAAAAGAGTCGCTGGGACTGCTTTATGCCGATCACTTCCCGTTTCGCCAAAAGGCAACTGCGCGGGGCGTCCGCCGGACCCCGTTCCACGAGCATCTGTTGGAACGTGGTGCTGTGATGGGTGAACTTGCCGGGTGGGAGCGCGCCAATTGGTTCGCCCGCGAAGCCCAAAAGGCTGAATATGAATACAGCTGGTCGCGTCAGAATTTCTTCGACAACGTGCGCGAAGAACATATGGCGGTGCGTCAGAACGTTGGCATGTATGACATGTCGTCTTTCGGTAAGATCCGGGTCGAAGGGCCGGATGCGATTGCCTTTATGAACTATGTTGGCGGTGGGCAGTATGACGTGCCGGTTGGCAAGATCGTCTACACCCAATTCCTCAATAACGCAGCCGGGATTGAGGCGGATGTCACAGTCACGCGGATCGAAGAACACTGCTTTCTCGTGGTCACGCCTGCTGCAACGCGTCTAGCGGATCAGACGTGGTTGCGGCGCAACAAGCGCGACTTCAACGTGGTGATCACCGATGTCACAGCCGGCGAGGGCGTTTTGGCGATCATGGGCCCACGGTCGCGCGAATTGCTTGAGGCCGTGTCGCCGAACGATTTCTCAAACGAGAATAATCCCTTTGGTACAGCGCAAGAAGTCGAGATTGGCATGGGCCTTGCCCGCGTTCACCGTGTGACATACGTCGGCGAGCTGGGCTGGGAGGTTTATGTTCCGACCGATATGTGTGGACACGTCTTTGAGACGCTTGCCGCAGCTGGTTTCGATTTTGGTGTGCGCTTGTGCGGGATGCATATGATGGACACTTGCCGGATGGAAAAGGGCTTTCGCCATTTCGGTCATGACATCACCTCAGAGGATCATGTTTTAGAGGCGGGTCTTGGCTTTGCGGTGAAGACCGACAAGCCCGATTTCATCGGGCGGGATGCCGTGCTGCGCAAGCGCGAAGCGGGATTGTCTCAACGGCTCGTGCAGTTCAAGCTGACTGATCCCGAACCGCTGCTTTATCATAATGAGCCGATCCTCCGTGACGGCAAAGTGTGCGGATATCTGTCATCTGGTGGATATGGCCACCATCTTGGTGCAGCGATTGGGATGGGATATGTGCCTTGTGCAGCGCCCGGCGAGCCTGTCGCAGACATGCTGGCCAGCACCTATGAAATTGATGTGATGGGTACGCGAGTTCAGGCAGAGGCGCAGTTGAAACCCTTCTACGACCCGAAAGGTGAACGGGCCAAGATGTGATCTAAGCGACGACCATTGAGGGGATATCAAGGTGCAACTGTAGGCCGTAAGGTGTGATGTTGCGCGTTACTTGCGCCCCCAATGTGTGCGCGCAGTGGTCCAGCAGGACCTGGCCAAAACCCGGCGCATTGGCGGTGAACATTTCTGGATCTAGCTTGGTTGGAACCGTTTCCTGCCAGAACATCGTCAGACCCCCTTTGTCAGTGCGCAGGACGGTGACGTCAACTGATCCACCGATCTCGCCCAATGGTCCGTATTTGGTGGCGTTGGTCGATAATTCGTAGATCATCATCGCAAAGGCTGACACCTTTGCGGGCGGCATAGAGATTTCGGGATCACAGGTTATCGAGACGGTTGTCTGGCTGGTTGTGCCGATTTCAATCCAAGGTGACAGCGCAGTTTCTAGAATCTCTGACAGTGCCACGGATGCAGTTGCATCTTTCTGACTGCGTGCGATTTGGGCCGACAGCGTATGGGCGGTCGCCATCGCCTCGACCTGACCACGCAGCGTGTTTGCGAAGTTGGATTTGTCGCTGGATATGTCCGCGCCAATATTGATTAGGGCACGGATGACAGCAAAGGCGTTCTTGACGCGGTGGTCCATCTCGGATGCCAGCAAAGACATGCGTTGCTCGGCTAACTTGGAAGCTGTGACATCCCACACCACACCATATAGTTTCACCGGGTTATTTTCAGCATCACGGGCAATGACTTGACCTCGGGCACTGACCCAACGGGGCACTTGGCGGGCGACATCCTGTTGGCGCGATATGACCCTGAATGTGACGTCGTAAAAGGGGGTTTGTCCATCATACGCTGATTGGACCGCAAGGCCGACCCGTTCGCGATCATCCGGATGAACGACATCGACGAAGTCTTGCATCGTCCATGGTTGCGCGGTCGTTTCAAAGCCAAGCAAGTCGAGCGCGACGGCGTCGCCCCAAACCTGATTATCTTGGATATAGTGATACCAACTTCCCATGCGGGCGGCGGACATCGCCAGATCAGCTCTGATCGCAGGATCGCTGTTGTCGCCAAAAAACGCACGCGCATTTTGATCCATCTGCCCGAGACTGATGACCTTGGGCCGGTTTGGATCAGACATGACTTATGTTCCTTTAGCCGACTCCAGCACAGCTTCAAGTAGTGTAGACTCGCGCACCGGCTTTGACAAAGCCTTTGCCTTTGGGAAGGCACTAATCACGTCGTCACGGTCAGTCAGGGCAGAATGAAAGATCAGAGGAACGTTCTTTTCATAAAGCTTTTCCGCAATCGTGGTCACGTCCAGATCGCCTAGCCGGATGTCCAGAATAGCCACGTCAAAGTCACGAGTGACCAAAGACATACCAGCCAAAACCGATGTCGCCGTCGTCACGTTGGCTCCTTCGCGGGTCAATGACATCTTTAGATCTTGCAGAATGAAATTGTTGTCTTCAATGAGTAAGATGTTCACGCCCTTTAGCGTCATTTATGCTTCCTGATCAAATGCTTGGTGGTCAATATTCGCTTTCTTACGACCCTAACAAATAACAAGGGCGCGAAGTTCCATCGCGCCCTTGTTTGAACCAGAGATATTTTGTCGCAGGTCTATTCGGTTGCAGGCCCCAGCGCGTTCAGACCCTTCAGGATGTCGATGGCATAAGCCAGTTGGTAGTCATCCTCGCGCAGTTGCGCAGCAGCTTCTGCCCGCGCCCGGTCTGCCTCGATCTGGTCGATCTCATCTTCCGACAGGCTGTCGTTATCCAAAGATCCGCGCAAGTCGGCCTCAGACCGGATTGCGCGGTCGTCCTCTTCTTCTGCGTCTGGGTCAACGGGTACAGGACGGGGCTGTTCCACAATAATGTCGGGCGAGATGCCCAACGCCTGAATGGATCGGCCCGACGGCGTGTAATACCGTGCCGTGGTGATCCGCATGGCCCCATCGCCCTGCAATGGAAGAACGGTCTGAACCGACCCTTTGCCGAACGACTTCGTTCCCACGACGATAGCCCTGCGGTGATCCTGCAAGGCGCCAGCCACAATTTCGGAGGCAGAGGCAGACCCGCCGTTGATCAGCACAACAATCGGTTTCCCCTCGGCCAGATCACCGGGCTGCGCATTAAAGCGTTCGCCATCTTCGGGGTCGCGGCCCCGTGTCGAGACGATTTCACCTGCATCAAGGAACGCATCAGAGACAAAGATCGCTTGGTTCAACAAGCCGCCGGGGTTGTTGCGCAAGTCCAGTACGATCCCATCCACGTTGTCGATCCCGCCTGCAGCTTCGGCTTGTTCTTTCAGGCCTGCCTCAAGGTTGGGGAAGGTTTGGTCGTTGAATGTCGTGACACGCAAGACAACGGCGTTGCCTTCTGTTCGGTGACGCACGGCGGTTAGTTTGATCGTGTCACGTACAATGGAGACCTCAAGCGGTTCAATCTCGCCTTCGCGCACGATGGTGATGATGATTTCGGACCCAACCGGGCCGCGCATCAATTCAACTGCGTCATCCAGTGTCAGGCCAAGAACAGATTCGCCATCCACCGCCGTGATATAGTCGCCCGCAAGAACACCAGCCGCATCCGCCGGGGTTCCATCGATGGGCGAGACAACCTTGACGTAGCCTTCTTCCTGCGTGACCTCGATGCCAAGGCCACCAAACTCGCCCCGCGTCTGGACCCGCATTGCCGCGGCATCATCAGCGGACAAATAGCTGGAATGCGGATCAAGCGAGGTCAGCATCCCGTTGATCGCCGCCTCAATCAGGTCTTTTTCGTCGACGTCTTCGACATAGCCTGCCCGAATCCGCTCAAAGATATCGCCAAACAGATCAAGCTGTTTGTAAACCGAGGCGTTCGCCTCTGACTCCTGCGCGATCAAGGGGCCTGCCAATTGCGTGGTTGCGACTAGTCCCAAAACGGTGCCGCCTACGGCCGCCATCATCAGCTTTTTCATTCTTCTTCCACTTGTTGTTCCAGCGCAAACCACGTTGCGGGGTCGACCGGAGTTTGCCCGTCTCTGACCTCAAGATAAAGGGCCTGCGACGCTCCGCCACCTAACGCGGTCGGGAATGTGGTCAAATTCGCGTCAGCATTGGGCGTTTGACCGCCCATCAGACCCAAAGGTGTGCCGCCGGGGATGATCTGGCCCGTCTCACCGTACAATTCGGCCAAGCCTGCAAAAACAACCATGACACCGGCCGTCGGTTCCACAATGACCACATTGCCGTAGGTCAAAAGCGGGCCCTGAAACAGGATTGTCGCCGGGGTAGGGGACACGACCAAGGCGCGAGGCGGGGTTGCCACCAAAATGCCGGGTCGGGTGACGCCAGCGGCATCTGCCTCATTGAATCGGCGCAGCACGCGTCCTGTGACGGGCAGGGGCAAAGCACCTTTTGCAGCCAACGTGGCATCATTTGGCAGGCCGCTCCCGCGGAGATCGACAAGGCTTTGCGCGAAACCGTCAAGCGTCTCGGCGCTAGCTATCAGCAGGGCGGTTTGTACCGGATCGTCGCTGAAGCGGGCGGGCAGCGGGGTGCGATTTTGCAAGGCAAGGCTAAGTGCTGCACGCGCAGTCTGGACGCCTTCAAGACCGTCGCGCAGGGCATCGGCCGTGTTTTCCTGTAGGTCTCGCATCTGCTTCACGGCCGCCATCTCAGCGCGAAGGGCATCGACGTCGGCCTGCAAGCCCGGTGTCACATCCGCGACAATCATCCCCGACCGCGCTGTCCCGGTTGCGCCGTCTGGATGAAGTAGCATCACAGGTGCCGGAGTTCTGCTGATCGTTTGCAAGACCCCCAGAATTTGCCCGACTTCAGCGCTTTTGCTATCCAGATCGGCGGCAAGGTTCTCGTATTGGGCGGTGGCATCACGCAGACCTGCGCGCACAGCGATCAACCCGTCTTCATAGGCGCGCACCGCATCTGTCAGGGCTGCAATCTGGTCGCGCGCGCCGCCTGCAGCTTGCAAGGTCAGCTGAGCCTCTGCCAGCTTCTCGGCTGCCGCTGCTGCCCGCGTGGCAAGTGTGTCCTGCGCAGCGGCAGGTCCGGCAAGAAGCAGGCAAAGACCGAGCCAGCGGATCATGTGGTGATCAGGCTTTGCCCGGTCATCTCATCGGGCTGTGGCAGGCCCATCAGCTCCAGCACCGTCGGGGCAAGGTCAGCCAAACGGCCTTCGCGCAATGCCGCACCGTCCGGCCCGCCGACCAAGGCCACGGGCACGGGGTTCAGCGTATGGGCCGTGTGCGGCCCGCCGGTTTCGGGATCAATCATCGTTTCGCAATTGCCGTGGTCGGCGGTGACGATCATAGCGCCGCCTGCTTTTTCAAGTGCTGTCAGAACTTTACCGAGGCCATCGTCCACCGCTTCGCAGGCTTTGATGGCTGCGTCCAAATCGCCGGTGTGCCCGACCATGTCGGGATTGGCGAAGTTGGTAACGATCAGGTCATACCCGTTTTCGATGGCTTTCACAAAGCTGTCCGTGACCTCGCTCGCCGACATTTCCGGCTGCATATTGTAGGTTGCGACTTTGGGTGACTTGGGCATGAAGCGGTCTTCGCCCGCGTAGGGCGTCTCGATCCCGCCGTTCAGAAAGAAAGTCACATGGGGATATTTTTCGGTCTCAGCAAGGCGGAACTGCGTTTTGCCGTGTTTTGATACCCACGCGCCAAGGGTATTGGGGATCACGCGTTTGGGAAAAACGGTGGCATACCAATCGACGTGTTTGTCCGAATACGCGACCATGCCCAGTCGGGCTGACAACTGCGGCATCTTGCGGACGAACCCGTCGAAGTTGGGGTCAGCGATAGCCGCAAGAATTTCGCGGGCCCGATCAGAGCGGAAATTAAGGCAGAACAAACCATCCCCGTCCTGAAAACCGGCGTATCCGTCGATGACGGTGGCCGGGATGAATTCATCCGTTGTCTCAGCGTCATAGGCTTGTTCGATTGCTGCGCGGGGCTCTTCGGCGGTGACACCCTTGGCGTTGACCATCGCGTCATATGCGGTTTCGACCCGCTCCCAGCGGTTATCGCGGTCCATAGCAAAGTAGCGACCAATGACGGTCCCGATTTCAACACCGTCTGGCAGGTCTGCCAGCAGGTTTTCCATAAAGTCGAGGGCGGATGACGGTGCCACATCGCGCCCATCTGTGATGGCATGTAAAACTGTCGGGACGCCCGCATCGCTCAGCGCTTCTGCGGCAGCAATGACATGGGCGATATGGCCGTGAACCCCCCCGTCAGATACCACGCCCATCAGATGCGCAGTGCCCTCGTTGCCTTGGAGTGTCTTGATGAAATCCTGTAGCGCGTCCTGTGTGGCAAAGGTGTCTTCCTCGATCGACAGATCAATCTGCCCAAGGTCCATTGCAACCACGCGGCCCGCCCCAATGTTGGTGTGCCCCACTTCGGAATTGCCCATTTGCCCGGTCGGCAGGCCAGCATCACGGCCGTGGGTCAAAAGCTGGGCATGCGGCCCCTGCATGATCCGGTCAAAGTTGGGCGTCTTTGCCTGCAAAGGCGCGTTCCCCTCGTGCGCATCCTGCAAACCCCAGCCATCAAGAATACACAGGACAACGGGTTTGGGTGCAGACATCGTGGAAACTCCTATTGGGGGTATGCCTGCGGTCTAGCCGATCCGATGCAGAAGGAAAACCAACATCCCGGTTTCTTTGATCCAAAAATATGGCCGCCGGAGGCTGCGGATCAGCTGCGGTGATACGGACCGCCAGAGAGGATAGAAGCCGCCCGATACAATTGTTCTGCCAGCATCACCCGGACCAGCATGTGGGGCCAGACCATTTTGCCAAAACTCAAGGATGCATCCGCCTTGGCGCGCAAGTCAGGGTCAATGCCATCCGCCCCCCCAATGACAAAGGCCACGTCCTGTCGCCCCTGATCACGCCATGTGCCCAGCTTCTTAGCGAATGCGGGCGAGGACATTACATCACCCCGTTCGTCCATCGTGCACATCAGGGCGCCATCCGGGATTGCGCGCTCCAGCAAGGCGGCCTCGGCAGGCATGCCGCCGCCTTTTCTGTCTTCAACCTCGATCAGCTGGGCAGGGCCAAGTGCAAGGGCCCGGCCAGTTCGGTCAAACCGGGTCAGGTAGTCGTCGTATAGGTCGCGCTCGGGCCCTTTGCGCAAACGGCCCACAGCGCAAATTTGAACCCGCATTGGTCCTTAGTCAGCCGCAGCAGGGGTGGAACCCGCGGTGTTGTCCGCGCCGGGCACCCACATTTTCTCAAGCTGATAGAACTCGCGGACTTCCGGTCGGAAGATGTGCACAATGACGTCGCCGGTGTCGATCAAGACCCAATCACCGGTGTCTTTGCCCTCGATCTTGGACAAAACGCCAAACTCTGCCTTCAGCTTGTCGGTCAGCTTTTCAGCCATAGCAGAGACCTGACGGGTCGAACGGCCGGATGCGATGACCATATAGTCGCCGATCTCGGACTTGCCGCGCAGATTGATCTGCACGATGTCCTCGCCTTTGTCTTCGTCAAGAGATGTAAGGATTGCCGCAAGAAGCGCGTCGCTTGTCGCGGTCTGCGGGGCACTCATTGAAGTGTGCCCATGGGTGGCTGGCTGGCCAGCCGTACCGGAAAAAGACAGATCATTGTCCTCCAAAGGTTGTGCGCCGGTGGATCGCCCCGGCGCAAAGCGTACGCAATAGATAACACTGCACGCGCAGCATCTCAACGGGTGTGACGCAAAGTTGTTTGCCGTCGCCGCTATTGCGCACAGTCGGGCCATAGGCTGGTATCTGCGTCTTCGGTGATTGCCGAAATGGGTCCGTTTCGGATCAACGGCAGGAAGGGTCCGTCGCTGGTCAGCCGCAGGTCGACGCTGGCATTTGCATCTGGTGCCGGCCCATCCCCGATCCTGCAGGGGGTGAGTGACAGTCCAAGTGATCCTGACACTTCATCGCCGCGAGAATTCTCAATTGCTGAAAGTTCGGCCTGACGTGACTGCAATGGTCCGATGTCTGCCGCTGCGATCGCATAAACGTCGCCCGCTTGTTCCAGCACAAAGACATCCGTGGTTGTGATCGCGCCGTCTGTACTGCTGAGGATCATGCGCGCCGACCCGGGTGCTATCCCAACCCCGTCTGGCAATGCAACCCGCAGCGCAATGGCGGCTGGGTCTGCTGTTAAGGGTGAAAGCCCTGCAACCCTGCCGAGCGTGCTGGGAACAAAAGACGTGCACGCACTGGCGCAGCACAGGAAAATGAGGGTGAGTGGATGAAACATGCGAATCTCCTTTGACAGATATATTTTATTGTTTTACATTAAATTATAAACTTGAAAAGAGGTTTCTGATGTCGCAACTGAATCGTGTCCGCCGACTGGCCAATGTGCTGTACTATGTCACTGCAGGTGTGATGGGGGTGGTCGCCGTGACCTTGGCCGGTGTCTGGGTGGTTGCCCCGCCGGCTGTTGCTGAATTTCAAGCCCAGTTTCCTGGTTTGACGATTTCGCCCGAACTGCCTGGCGGGGCTTACGTAGCTGTTATTGTCGTCAGCCTGCTGCCCGGTCTGATCTGGCTTTGGGTTCTGGACCGGATGCGTCGCTTGTTCGCCTGTTACCGCGACGGCGAGGTGATGACAGATCAACCCGCACGCCATATTCAGCGCCTAGGTCAGGGGTTTTTGTGCCTTGGTGCGGTGCAGTTTGTGTCTGCACCGCTGCTATCTGTATTGTTGACCAGCGCAAATGGCGCAGGTGAACGCAGTCTGTCCGTTGGTCTGAACACCGAGATGATGGGCTTTTTCATCGCAGCTGGATTGATGACCCTCATTGGCTGGGTGATGCGAGATGTATCCGCCGTGAAAGCTGAGAACGAGGCCTTCGTCTGATGCAGATTATCGTCCGTCTTGATGTGATGTTGGCCCGTCGCAAAATGAAATCCCGCGAATTGGCCGCTGCAATTGGAATCACTGAGCAGAATCTCAGCCTGCTGAAATCCGGCAAGGTGAAGGGGATCCGGTTCGAGACTTTGGCTAAGATTTGCAAAGAGCTTGACTGTCAGCCCGGCGATTTGCTGGAGGCCGAAGTCTAAGCCGCTTCCACCCCAAGGATGGTGGGCAGGTGTCGCGCGATTTCTGACCAGCTTTCCCCTTCGTCGAAGCTTGCAAAGACCGATCCGGTGTTGGTGCCGAAGTACACCCCGACCTCTGGCGCTTTTTCCACTGTCATCGCTTGCCGCAGCACCGTGAAATAGCAGGCCTCTTGCGGTAGCCCATGACGCATCGCCTTCCAAGTGGCACCACCGTCCTGCGACCGCCAGACCGCCGCTGCCGCATCCGGTGGGAACCGCCCGGCGCTGTCGCCATTCAGTGGAACCGTCCAGATCGTGTCTGGCTTGTCGGGGTGCACACCAATCGGAAAACCGAATGTTGATGGCAGGCCGTCTGTGATGTCGTCCCAACTACGACCACCGTCCGTTGAGCGCCAGACACCTTGGTGGTTTTGCTGATACAGCAAGTCACCGGCCACATCCGCCCGAACCATGTTGTGGACGCAATGCCCTGTTTCCCCACCGCTGGGGGCTGCGGGGTCTGAGTATTCAGGTTCTGTGCAGGCCTCTGCGTTTGACATCCGATTGCGCCGATCCCAGCTTTTACCGCCATCTTCGGTCGCGAAAACACCTGCCGCTGAGATCCCGGCCCACATCTTTTTTTCGTTGTTTGGGTCGAACAAAAGAGTGTGCAGGGTCAGGCCTGCTGCACCGGGGTTCCAACTGTCAGAAGAGGGGTGGTTGGTCAGCCCGTCCACCTTCTGCCAAGTCGCCCCATGATCTGTACTGACCAAAAGCGTTGCTGGTTTGGCACCTGCATAAAGTTTGCCGTGCGCATAGCCCAGCGACCATATTTGCTTGAATTGATTGGTGAAGGGCCGGGGGGCGTCGGTCCAGCCGATCATTGCCGCGAAGTCCGGGTCGTTGGCGGCCCATTGGTCCATCTCACCGGTCGTAAGCTTTACCAGTTCCCACGTTGTTCCTGCGTCCGTGCTGTGCCAGATACCAGCCCCGTGCCAATCGCCACCGCCGCCTGCCCAGATTGTCCCGCTGTCAGGGGCCGCGATCATGTGATTGATGCACCACCCGTCGCAATGCGGCCCGGTCACACGCCAGTTTTGCCTGTCATCAGAGGCCAAGAGGAAGGCGCCCTTGGTTGTCCCGATCAAGAGTGTGGTCATCTTGCGCCCCTCTATCTGCATTGCACCGAAGAATACCACAGATATGGGTTTTCCCCCTAGTCGAGGGCTGCGGGTTGCAATGCCTCGCCCTGTAAGACCTTCACTTCGCGTTGTGGGAAGGGGATTGAGATGTCGTTGTCTTTGAACGCATCCCAAAGCGCCAGATACACGTTGCCCCTGATATTGGTCAGGCCGCCGGTCGGGTCTGTAATCCAGAAACGCAGGATATAATCCACGGAACTGTCACCGAAACCCACGATATGGCACACAGGTGGGCGCACGGTCAGCACGCGATCCACGCTTTTGGCGGCCTCAATGGCGATCTGGCGAACATCATGCGGATTGTCGTGATAGGCTGTTCCAAAGTAGATATCGAGTCGCACAAAATCGTTGGAATGCGACCAGTTTACCACCTGACCCGTGATTAGATCTTCGTTCGGGATCAGGTATTCTTTGCCGTCCCGCGTCACCACGGAGACATAGCGGGCGCCCAGAGAATTGATCCAGCCAAAGGTCTGCCCAAGGCTGATGACATCCCCCGGTTTGACAGATTTATCCAGCAGAATAATCACGCCGGAAACAAGGTTGGACACCACCTTTTGCAGGCCGAAACCAAGGCCGACACCGATGGCACCAGACAGTACCGCAAGGCCTGTCAGGTCGATCCCAATCGCCTTGACCCCGACGTAGAAGGCCATGCCGTAAAAGGCGATTTGCATGATCTTGACGATCAGCACCTGCATCGACGGCGAGATATCGTCATTCTGCCGGATCCGGCTGGCGGTTGTGGTGGTGACAAGGCGCGCAATGGTGATCAGGGCACCAAGAATGACGACAGCCTGCACCAGTAACAGCAACGAAAACCGGACCGTTCCAAACGAAAAGCCTGCACTGTCCAGCAGGGTTTCCGCCTCATCGACAAGGTTCAGAATAGATAGGGTCGCATAGGTCCATGCGCCATAACGGACGAACTTGCGCAGGACCGGGCTTTTGATCAACCGGGTCACGAAGACGATGAATAGCCACGCGCTGGCAAGTGTTGCGATGATACTCAGAATAGCGCTGCGATGGTTCCAAGTGGCCTCGCGCATCACGTAAACTGCCAGCCAGATCAGCAGGACGAAGAAGATCGGGCGCAGGCGCTGGTGGATCACAACCAGTATGCGGATCCGCCACTTGGGCCAGTTTTCGCGATTGCCCATCCACGTCCGGATGCTGGGGCCAAGCCATGCGCGCAAAAAGTGGGCCAGAACAAACAAGCCGATGGCGATCAGGATTTGGTAGTAATTCCACTCTTGCAATAGGCTGCGCAGAAAGCGTTCGCCTTGCGCCAGCAGGCTTTCACCAACATCCAGAATCTGTTCGACCTGCACATCCTGTGGCGGGGCTTCGGCCCGTCCGGCTTCGTCAGGTGATCCGATGTTGAAATGGCCTGCCATTGATCCCCACAAAAGAAGTTTCTGAAAACCTTACACTTCGTGAACAACCAATCAAGTCACCAGCGGATTTGTGCCAAGTTGAGAACGGCTGCCGTGCTGCCGCCCCAATCATGTCACAGAATCACATCAGCGATCTGCGAAGGTTTCTAGGTTCTGTGGTTCAGGAGATCTTATACATGCGTGGTACGACCCACATCATTTACACCGCGATTTTTCGGGTGCAGGCCTTGGTTGGCCTGATGTTGGCGTCATGGTTGATCAGCATGGTTTTGGGTCGGGGGCAATATGCTAGTGCACCGCTGATTTTTGGTGTCGTTGCCGGTGTCATTGGGCTTGGTTGCCTTTGGCCCTTTCTGACGCCAAGCTGGCTGCGACGCCCGAAAGCGCGTAAACACTTGGTCCCGATGATCTCGGCGCATATTATCCTGCCGGTTCTCTATGTTTTTGTGGCCTTGAGTGCCGTGGTTGCCACCGGCTTTGCTGATCCACTTAGCGGTCAGATTGCCATTGCCATTGGGGTGCTGCTGCTGGCCTCGTCTGCGACATGTCTGACATTGGGTGTGCGCCTGTGTTTGGGTAAAGCTGCGCGCCCAACCGATACAAACGCGAGCGTCGTGACCGAGCTGGTCTTGTCACGCAACATACCCCCACAGGGCCTGCAGGCCGAAGACCCAAGCCCCGCCCGGATGTCGCGCGCATCTTAACAGTTTCCTACGATCGCGCGGTGGTCCACACTTCGTTGTGACGTTTGGAAAGTTGGAACGTGATGATGCACACCCTTGTCATCAGGATTGCGACCGAAAAGGATGCTCAGGCAATTTCTGACCTTGTCATCCGGACATTGGAAATCTCGAATGCGCAGGATTACGCACCTGCTGATATCGCGCGCACTGTCTCTCATTTTGTCCCGGATGATGTGGCCGCACGATTGGCCGACAAGACCACGATTGTGGCAATCCGAAACGATACCGTTGTCGGGACCGCAAGATTGACGACCGCAACCAATGGGGGCGGGTTTTCACTGCGCACCGTTTTTGTCTGCCCTCAGGCGCACGGTCAAGGCATCGGCCGTGCTATGTATGACCACTTGACCTGCGATGTCGCACCGGGAACCCGGATCATTGTCCGATCCTCGTTATACGCCGAAAGGTTCTACGCCCGTCTGGGCTTTCGCAAATTGCGTGATCATTGGGTTGGATCGGAACAAACAATTGAGATGGTCACACACCGCTAAGCCTTGCAGTGCTGACCCTTGCGATGTATCTGATGCTCTCATGAAACCTATTTTCGACATGGATGATCGCGCCCGCCTGCCTTGGCGGTTTTTCGGTGCGTCCAGCACTGCGATCCTCGCACGTCTCGTCTAAGCGGCCTTGCGCCACTGACCTTACACGCCTTCTGACATCACCAATCTACGGGAGAGGACCATGTCCCCCAAAACGCTATACGATAAAATCTGGGACGCGCATCTGGCGCATGAGGCCGAGGATGGCACCTGCCTGCTGTATATCGACCGGCACCTGGTTCACGAGGTGACCTCGCCGCAGGCCTTTGAGGGTCTGCGCATGGCAGGTCGGTCTGTGCGCGCGCCGGATAAAACGATTGCTGTTCCGGATCACAACGTTCCAACGACGTTGGACCGCGCGAACGCCGCTACTATGACCGAGGATAGCCGCGTGCAGGTCGAAGCTTTGGACAAAAACGCCAAGGACTTCGGTATTCACTATTACCCGGTCTCTGACGTCCGTCAGGGCATCGTGCATATCGTGGGGCCAGAGCAGGGCTGGACTTTGCCCGGCATGACTGTCGTGTGCGGCGACAGCCACACAGCCACCCATGGTGCATTCGGCGCGCTGGCCCACGGGATCGGGACCTCTGAGGTGGAACACGTTCTGGCCACGCAAACGCTGATCCAGAAGAAATCCAAGAACATGAAGGTCGAGATCACTGGCAAACTGCGCCCCGGTGTGACTGCCAAAGACATCACCCTTTCCGTGATCGGCGAGACCGGGACGGCTGGCGGTACTGGCTATGTCATTGAATATTGTGGCGAAGCTATCCGTGATCTGTCGATGGAAGGTCGTATGACCGTCTGCAACATGGCCATTGAAGGCGGCGCACGTGCAGGCTTGATCGCCCCGGACGAAAAGACTTTCGCGTATTGCATGGGCCGCCCGCAGGCACCCAAGGGTGCAGAGTGGGAAGCAGCAGTCGCGTATTGGAAAACGCTATTCACCGATGAAGGCGCACACTTCGATAAAGTGGTGACGATTAAAGGCGAAGACATCGCACCCGTCGTGACGTGGGGCACCTCGCCCGAGGATGTCCTGCCGATCACTGCAACTGTACCCGCCGCCGCCGATTTTGAGGGCGGCAAAGTTGGCGCGGCCCAGCGGTCGCTTGACTATATGGACTTGACGCCGGGCACTCCGTTGTCTGACATCGTCATCGACACGGTCTTTATTGGGTCATGCACCAATGGCCGGATCGAGGATTTGCGCGCCGCTGCTGCGATCCTGAAGGGCAAGAAAATAGCTGTCAGCCGGGCGATGGTCGTTCCGGGGTCCGGCCTTGTGCGCGCGCAAGCCGAAGAAGAGGGCCTTGCCGATATCTTCAAGGACGCCGGTTTCGAATGGCGTCTGGCGGGTTGTTCCATGTGTCTGGCGATGAACCCAGATCAATTGGCACCGGGAGAGCGGTGTGCAGCCACATCCAACCGCAACTTTGAGGGCCGTCAGGGCCGGGGTGGACGCACGCACCTGATGTCACCACAGATGGCGGCGGCTGCTGCGATCACCGGCAAGCTGACTGACGTGCGGGAGATGATGTAGGTCATGACCATGAAGCGGCGCAGTTTTTTGACAATGCTGGGGGCGGCTGTGGCTGCACCCGCCTTGCCAGTGGCTGCGTCACCGGCACCTGCTGCTGCGGTCTACAATCGCTATACCTACGGGCTGGCGGTTTTTCATGCGCGCACCCATGCGCATGTGTCCGCTGCAGGTATCGCGCGGCGTTTGCGGGTGACACCTGCTCAAGCCAAGGCAATGATTTCCGAAATGTCATCGGCAGGGCTTGTGAAGCCGGTCGGTATCACTGGCAGCAACGTACGGGCGGTCAGCAACATTCTGAAGCCTGATGCATGGGGGCTTGATGCGGGCCGGCGGAAAGCGCGATCGGATGCGCGGCGGTCGCGGATGTCAGAGGCGTCGCACGAACGGCGTTTTGGTGAACCTGATTTGTCAGAGCTTCTGGCGCATCTGCGCCGGATTTGCGTGGGGCATGGGATGCCATTGCGTGTGCCAGTCGCGATTTGAGGAGAAGAGACGATGCAAAGACGTAGCTTTCTAAGGCTGATTGGGTCTGCGATTGCGGCTCCAATGATACCAGCGGTCGGATCGGCATCGGGCTATTCGCGCACCAGCTATGAGTTGGCAATTGCACATGCCAAGCGGTTTCCGCTGGTCAGCGTAACCGGCATGTCCAAGCATATCGGGATTTCGACCGCACAGGCAGACGCCATCGTGCGTCAGATGTCCTCGGAAGGGTTGCTTGGGGTTCTGAACCCGACACGGCCGGGGACGGTGCGTGCCTCTAGCAGGATTTTCACAAACGACATCTGGGGCTTGAAACGGACTTCGCAAAAGCGCCCGGATCAGGCGCGCAAGACCCAAGAGAGAAACGCACAGAAACAGGCACAGCCAAAGGTTTCTGCATTGTTTGCGCACTTGCATGACATCTGCACCCAGAATGGTCTGATTTTATCTCCGCGGTGCCATAGCGGGGTGCATGCATGAAACGCCGGAAGTTCCTTGGGCTATTTGGGGCGGCAGCGACAACGCCGTTCTTGCCCGCGCCGATTTTAGCAAAAGCCGCCAGGGTTGCGCCAGTCAGCAAGGCCTCTGTGCATGCTGCGATCATGCATGCGCAAACGCGGTCTGTATTCAGCGTGTGGGGGTTGGCCAAGGCCGCGAATATGTCTCCAGAGCAGGCGGTCGCGGTGATGGAACACCTTGCCGAACGGGGCATTCTGGGGCCGTTGCAAGGGACGTCTCATGGTGGGCGTTGGGTCACTAGCAAGGTCTGGCAAACAGATATGCTTGCCAAAGCCCGCGCCGCACGGATCGCGCGTGCATGGGCCGCGAAGACCAAGAAGGGCCAGAAGCTGCATTTCAACATTGATCTAACAAAGCTCAACGCGCGCCTGCGCACCATTCAAGCGCGCTATGAAAGCCAACGACCGTTGGCCACTGCATAATCTAGAGACAAGAAAGTCGCCCTTTGTGGGCGCATAGAGGAAAAGAAAATGGAAAAGTTCACAACACTCAGCGGGATTGCCGCGCCGATGCCGCTAGTGAATATCGACACGGATATGATCATCCCAAAGCAATTCCTGAAGACGATCAAACGCTCTGGCCTTGGAGCCAACCTTTTTGACGAAATGCGGTTCACGCTGGACGGTGATGAAATTCCTGAGTTTATCTTGAACCAACCTGCTTATCGCGCCGCACAGATTCTTGTGGCCGGCGATAACTTTGGCTGTGGATCGTCACGCGAGCATGCGCCGTGGGCGATTGCTGATTTCGGAATCCGGTGTGTGATCTCAACCAGCTTTGCCGACATTTTCTATAGCAATTGCTTTAAGAACGGCATCCTGCCCATCGTGTTGCCCGAAGATCAGCGGGACGCTTTGATGAAAGACGCCGAAAAGGGGGCTAACGCCCGGATCGAAGTGGACCTTGAGGCCCAAACGGTGACCTCTTCGGATGGCGAAGTTTTCTCGTTTGAGGTTGATACCTTCAAGAAGCACTGCTTACTGAATGGTTTGGACGATATCGGTCTGACAATGGAAAAGGCGGCCTCAATTGACACGTTTGAGGCACAGGCATCCGCTGCGCGGCCTTGGGTTTAGCGACAACACGTCAACAGTGTGCGTCAAAGCCCGGTCTTTTGGCCGGGCTTTTTCTATTTGAGAAACCACTGCCACAATCTGTGCGTGTCATATGGTGAATTTTGTCGCGTCAGGGGGTGGAAATTGCGTCGATGAGGCAAGCACTTTGTAGATCGCGCTTTGCCTTGTTTCTGCCGTATTTGAATTCTGCAGCGCAGCGGTGATTTTCTGCATTGCGGCTTGGTCTGGCGGTAGGGGCCTGCAGTAAAAACGACTTATTATGAATGACTTACAGTCCAAAGTGCGGATTTACACGCTTAAGATGTAAGGCGCAAATCGCGTTCACGTCAATGGGTACTGTCCTCATACTAAACGGAATAATTGGCGCAATACTGCTATGATTGTGTCGCAAAAGCGCCTCAGTTGTCCTGTCTAACATCACCGTTGGATTGCATGAGTTTCGGAAGTTGGGCAAAAACGTGGCAACATTGAGGCAACCCGTGCCAAAGCCGCGGGACCAGACCGGAAAAAGCGTACGGCGAAGTACTGTGCGCGGCCGGAAGAAGGGTAGAGACACGGTGCTTTCCAGGCTGCCAGGCGCGTTGGCGCGCGCACTTTTGGTGATCACATTGATCATTCTTCCATCCACAATGATTCCATCGTCTGTTGGCGATGGGGCTTTAGTGGTGATGGTTGTCGCAATTTTTGCAGGTCTTTTCACAGCTGCAGAATATAGCGTTGCCAGCCCCAGCCTTGTCGAATTCCGCGATGCGCCGCCGTTTAACCGCATCCGATTTGGCGCGTTGTTTGTGACTGTATTTTCCTTGTCGGTGATCCTTGACAATACAGGCACCCAGTCAACGTTCTCGATGTTCTTTGACGTGGTGGGCGAAAAGATTGGCAGCGCAATCGATTTCCCATACTCGCCTGTGCGCCTGATTTTGGTGATGATGCCGGCGGATACACCGCTTTCCGTGATTCAAGATCTGCGGACGGCAGCGGGCCTATGCTATGTCATCTCGTGCCTGTCTATCGTTCTGTTCATCGTCATTTTGCGCAGCCATGCGTGGCCACGCAAAACAAAGTCCTTTAATTTCTGGGTGAACCTGCCAACGTTTGACCCGACTGCCGGCGGTGACGTTGTTGATCGCCTAAACCGTGATAGCAACATTAACCTTATATTAGGGTTCCTACTGCCATTCCTGATCCCAGCCGTCATCAAAGCGACCTCGGCCTTAGTGGGTCCGATCCGTTTTGAAGATCCTCAGACATTGATCTGGACAGTTGCGATATGGGCGTTCTTGCCTTCCAGTTTGTTGATGCGTGGCGTGGCCTTGTCCCGCGTGGCTGGCATGATCCATGTCCAGCGCAAAAAGGCGTACGCCGCTGCTGCTGCCGATGGGATGTTGCCGGTTTAATCTGGCTTGCCCTATGCGGCCCTGCTTTTGCAGAAACCCTGCGCATAGCCACATATGCTGCACCTCTCAGCCGCGATGGCCCCGGTCTTTTGTTGCGAGATATCCGCAAGTATGACGATCCTCAGATCACAGCTATTCTAGAGGTTATCGCCGCGAACAGCCCTGACATACTGGTCCTGACCGATTTTGACTTTGACTACGATCAGGTGGCTTTGACGGCCTTCGCAAAGGCCGCCGCATATCCATATGCCTATAGCCGCGCCACGAATGGGGGCGTCCCAACTGGATTGGACCTTGACGGGAATGGTCGCCTCGGCGAGGCCCGCGATATGCAAGGATATGGACGTTTCTTAGGCGATGGTGGGATGGCCGTTTTGTCGCGGTATCCGATAGACAGCGCAGGTGTGACAGACTTGTCCGAGGCGTTGTGGGCAGATCAGCCCGGTGCGCAATTGCCCGACACCATGACGCCAGAGGTGGCCGCCGTGCAGCGCTTGTCCAGTGCAGGCCATTGGATTATTCCAGTCATGGCACCCGATGGACCGGTGCACGTCTTGGCCTCGTCGCACACGCCGCCGGTTTTTGATGGACCAGAAGACCGCAATGGTTTGCGAAACCGCGATGAGTTGCGCATGTGGTTGGCGGTTCTGGATGGCCGCTTTGGGGCGGCCCCGGCGGATTTCGTCCTGGCTGCTAACCTTAACCTCGATCCGAAAGACGGAGAGGGGCTGCTAGAGGCGCTGCAGGCGTTTCTGGCAGACCCCCGGTTGCAGGACCCATGGCCGACCAGTGAGGGAGGGCGGGCCGCAAATAGCCCGGATCACATCGGCGATCCGGGCACAGATACGGCAGATTGGGCAGAGACGGGGCCGGGCAATTTGCGGGTATCCTACGTTTTGCCAGCAACATCTTGGAAGGTGCTGGATAGTGGGGTTTTCTGGCCTGAGTCTGGGACACCCGCCGCCACCTTACTCGGCGACGATGGGCTGGTTGCTGGTCCCCACCACCTCGTTTGGGTCGACGTCGGGCGCTAGACCAGACAGAAGGACCGTGCGCAGGTCAGTCGCCTGAAAGTCGGGCAACAGCCGGTTGAACTTAGCTGAACCCAAGGTGTGCGACGTATCCGACAGGTAACGCATCTTGCGAAACTCGCGGATCATCTCTGAGAACGGCGCCATGAAGGCCGTCGCCCACCAAGGAAAGGTTGTGATTTTCATGGGACGCGACAGCGCATCTGACAGGATCCTTTGCAGGTCGTTTACGGTGAAGGCATGGCCGGGGAAGGGAATGTCTTCAAAGTGCGCCAGATCGCTGCGCATTTCAGCAAGCATCACCGCAGCCCGCGCCCAATCGGGAAGGTAAGCATGGGCTTGCTGCGCATTCACATCCCCAAGTGACGTGATCTTGCCGCTGCCTGCTTTCGCAACTGTAAGCATCGAATAGACATCTCCGTCGCGGTTAGGGTCAATGAAATGACCAGCCCGCAAGATAATCGTCTGAACGCCCGAGGCGTGATAGGCCGCTTCCATGTCCACCCGGATCTGACCCTTTTCAGTCACGGGGCGATGTGGGGTTGTTTCATCCCAAACACCGGCATTGTCACCAAAGTTGTAGACATTGCCGGGGATGATGACGGTTGCCCCACTGGATTGAGCGGCAGCAATAACCTGCTTTGTGATAGCAGGGATGTTTTTGGCCCAGTTGTTATACTTTGGGGGGTTTAGGCCGTTTACGATCACATCGGCCCCTTGGGCGGCCGACGTCATGTCTGTGCCGCGCGTATAGTGGCGCACAGTCCAGCCTGCGTTCCAGAATGCCTCTGCTGCATGTTTGCCGATTTTGCCGGTCCCGCCGAGGATCAGTACGGTCTGTTTCATGGTGTGTCTCCTTTTGCTGCGACAGGTCTCGCCCATACGCATGTGAAAAGAAATTGCCTGAAAGTGCACATAAGATATACACAAACGTATGGATGTGCGTTTGCGGGAATTGGACTGGTCATTGATCGCGGCCTTTGTGGCCGTCGCCGAAACGGGCAGCCTGTCCGCGGCCGCGCGGATGCTCGGCAGCACGCAGCCAACGCTTGGGCGTCAGATCAAGGCGCTTGAAGATCAACTTGGCGTCACGCTGTTTCAACGACAAAGGCGTGGGTTCAGTCTGACGGATACAGGCACTGCGCTAGTGCCAGCAGCCAAGGCGATGCGGGACGCCGCGAATGCGCTGGCTCTTACGGCTGCTGGTCAAACCGCCAGTCTTGCAGGAACTGTGCGCGTGACGGCCAGCGTTGCGGCCTCTGTCTACCATCTGCCACAGATTATTGCGGATATTCGTGCGGCTGAACCTGAAATCGAGATCGAGTTGGTCTCATCCGATGACACCCGCAACCTGCTGTACCGCGAAGCCGATATCGCTGTGCGGATGTATCAGCCTACGCAATTGGATCTCGTGACCCGTCATTTGGGAGAGCTGCCATTGGGGATGTATGCGGCCAAATCCTATGTTGCAAAACGTGGTGTGCCGACAGGACAGGATGATCTGAAATTCCATGACTTTGTCGGCTACGACAGTGATACCCGGATCATTGACGGATTTCGGGATGCCGGCATGCCGATTGATCGTGACTTCTTTGCAGTGCGCTGTGACGACAACATCGCCTATTGGGAATTGGTGCGGGCCGGGTGTGGGATTGGGTTTGCGCAAAGGCATATGGGCGAGACAGACCCAGAGATTATAGAGGTCGACATGGGCTTTCCGTTGCCTACCTTACCGGTTTGGTTGACAGCCCATCAGGCGATGCGACAAACGCCCCGGATCAGGCGGGTATGGGACCTGTTGGTGGACGGTCTGAAACCCCTCGTATCTTGAACCTTTTGGCGTGACAGGCTAGGGCGCAGGGAACCCAAACTTTCGAGGAACAACCCCATGGCGAACCCATCCCTTTTGATCCTGCCCGGCGACGGCATCGGCCCCGAAGTCATGACCGAAGTAAAGCGGATCATCGATTGGTTTGGTGCCAAGCGTGACCTGACCTTCGACGTGTCAGAAGACCTTGTGGGCGGGGCGGCATACGACAAACATGGTGTTCCATTGTCGGACGAAACGATGGCAAAGGCCCAAGAGGTCGATGCCGTTTTGCTGGGTGCTGTTGGTGGTCCTGCGTATGACAACCTCGACTTTTCGGTAAAGCCAGAACGGGGCCTTTTGCGACTGCGCAAGGAGATGGACCTGTTTGCGAACCTGCGCCCGGCCCAGTGTTTCGACGCTTTGGCTGACTTCTCGTCGTTGAAAAAGGACATCGTTGCGGGCCTCGACATCATGATTGTGCGCGAGCTGACCTCTGGCGTCTATTTTGGCGAGCCGCGCGGTATTCACACCGAAGACAATATGCGCGTTGGCGTGAACACCCAGCGCTATACAGAGGCCGAGATTGAACGCGGTGCCCGCGCTGCCTTTGAACTGGCAATGAAGCGCGACAAAAAGCTGTGCTCCATGGAAAAGGCCAATGTCATGGAAAGCGGTATCCTGTGGCGTGATGTTGTGACCGAAGTTCATGCCGATTACCCGGAGGTCGCACTGTCCCATATGTATGCCGATAACGGTGCCATGCAGTTGGTTCGCGCGCCTAAACAGTTTGACGTGATTTATACGGATAACTTGTTCGGCGACATCCTGTCGGATTGCGCGGCAATGCTAACCGGATCGCTGGGCATGTTGCCGTCTGCATCGTTGGGCTTGCCAATGGCGAACGGGCGTCCCAAAGCGATGTATGAGCCGGTCCACGGGTCCGCCCCAGACATTACGGGTCAAGGCAAAGCGAACCCGATTGCCTGTATCCTAAGCTTTGCAATGGCCCTGCGCTATTCCTTTGATCAAGGCGCCGAGGCGGATCGTCTGGAAGCTGCTATCGAAAAAGTGTTGGCCGACGGCGCACGTACCGCTGACCTAATGGGGCCGGAAGGTGGGACACCACTGAGCACCACGCAGATGGGCGATGTGATTTTGGGTGCGCTTGACGCCTCACTCTGATCCAAGTTGACCTATGCGATTTTGGAAAGGCCGCCAGTCTTGGGCGGCCTTTTTCCTTGGGTTCTTGACGTGAGATGCGAAGCGCTGCAACACATCGTCAACGACGGATCAAGGAGTTGATCATGACCCCCAATGCCAGAGGAGCGCTGATTGCGCTTGCAGCCTTCGGGATTTATGCAACGCATGACGTGGCGATCAAGGTGCTGGGCGGCAGCTATTCCCCGATCCAGATCGTGTTCTTCTCGGTCCTGCTCAGCTTTCCTTTGGCGACGATCATGCTGATGCGGGACGCGTCGCCTGGGACATTGATCCCGCGCCATCCTTGGTGGCTGGCCTTGCGGACAGGTGCGGCTGTGGCGACCGGGACCTCTGCGTTCTATGCGTTTTCGGTGCTACCCTTGGCCCAGGTCTATGCGATTATCTTTGCGTCACCGCTGATTATCACAGTCCTTGCGATCCCGGTCCTGGGCGAGGTTGTGCGGTTTCGGCGGTGGTTGGCCGTGCTTGTCGGGCTTGCCGGGGTGTTGGTTGTGTTGCGACCGGGGACGACGGATCTGACGCTGGGGCACGCCGCCGCTTTGGTTGCGGCCTTTGGTGGGGCGATTGCGGCCATTGTTGTGCGTAAAATTGGCGCGGAAGAACGCCCGGTCGTAATGCTACTGTATCCAATGGTTGTGAACTTTGCGGTGATGGCTGTTTTGTTGCCGTTTGTGTATGTGCCGATGCCGATTGAACACTTGGGCTTGCTGGGCGTCACGGCCTGTTTCGCCTGGATTGCAGGCCGCATGATCATTGCGGCCTATCAATCAGGTGAAGCTGCGATCATTGCCCCGATGCAGTACTCTCAGATTATCTGGGCGAGTATCTATGGGTACTTCTTCTTTGATGAAGTGATTGATTTGCCGACGGCTGCGGGGACCGGGATCATTATTGCTTCGGGCATGTACATCGTTCTGCGCGAAAGCAGGTCGGGCAATTCAGAGAATACACCGGTGCTGCGCAGCCGTTCCCGTGCTGAGACAGGGACTGTGCCGCGCGTGTCACTTTATATGCGTTTGACCGGACGGACGCCGCCGCGGTAGCGCCAAATTTTTGAAGGAAAAACTTGTGACAGAATTTTAAGGAAAATTCTGCGGCACCTGCTCCGCATCACGCGTGGACTGCAGTGTTGCTTGGGGTGGTTGAACCCGGCTTTGCCTTCCTTGGATACCGAACGAACCTTCTTTAGGCTAATGCGCCAACACGTAGAACGATCTTGCCGATATGCTGGCTGCTTTCCATGCGCGTGTGGGCAGCTGCTGCATCGGCCAGATCGAACGTTTGATCCATGACCGGCGCAATTTTTCCTGATACGATTAGCGGCCAGACCTTTTCTTTCAGGGCTGTCGCGATGTTGGCTTTTGCCATGTCCGATTGAGGCCGCAACGTGGAGCCGGTTAATGTGAGGCGCCGGGTCATCAATTGAACGAGGTTTAGGTCTGCTTTGGGCCCTTGCAGAAACGCAATTTGTACAAGGCGTCCGTCGTCTGCCAATGCTTTGAGGTTACGTTGCATGTAGGGTCCGCCGACCATGTCCAGGATCACGTCCGCTCCGCCGTGCGCACGCATGGTGTCTACAAAATCCGCGTCCCGATAGTTGATGGCATCTTCTGCGCCAAGGTCCTTGCAAGCCGCGCACTTTTCGTCTGATCCCGCGGTAGTAAACACCCGTGCTCCGAACGCATTGGCCAGTTGAATCGCAGTGGTCCCGATGCCTGACGAACCGCCGTGTACAAGAAAGCGTTCCCCGGCTTGCAAGTTGCCCCGTAGAAAAACGTTGGACCAAACAGTGAAGAACGTCTCGGGCAGGCAGGCCGCTTGTTTCAGGGTCAGCCCGGCTGGAATTGGCAGACAATGCGCTGCGGGGGTTGTTGCATAGTCCGCATAGGCGCCACCGGGCATGAGGGCACAGATCTGGTCGCCAACCCTGGGTGAATGGACGCCGGGGCCCGTTGCAACCACTTCGCCCGCACATTCGAGACCGGGCAAGTCGCTGGCCCCTTTGGGCGGATTGTAAAGGCCTGCGCGTTGCAGGGCATCAGGTCGGTTCACCCCGGCGTAGGCGATCTTAATAAGGACGTCTCCATGGCCCGGTTCAGGAACTGGTCTGATGGTCGGGGTCAGGACCTCTGGGCCGCCATGTTGGCTGATTTCGATCACACGAGCGGTGGCTGGCAGGGTCATCAGTTGGGTCCTTGTTGTACGTCGTATTTGTCCTAGCTATGGCCGATGACCGTGATGATGACAATTTCGTTTTGTGTGAACCTTGTGGTGTTGGCCTTTGTGGTGCCGCAACTGTGGTCCGGGACTGCGGGTATGGATGCGGCTTTTGGCCCCAACACGCCGGCCCGTCGTACTCTGACTTGTGTCTATGCGGCTATTTGGATGACTAGCCTAATCGCCATCATAGCGACCATGACCGGACGGGTAGAGCAGGCTGTGACCTTGGCTATTGGCCTGTTCAGCGTACAGATCATCTATAAGTTGATGACAGTCTTGGCGGTCGGCATGGCAAATCCTGTCGTGGTGGCCAATCTACCGATCGCTATCCTTCATGTAGTGACATTGACGCTAATCTTGCTGCGTCGTTAGTCCGGGTCGCGCCATACCCCAGGCAGGTCGGTTGCAGCGGGCTGCCGGGGTGGTTTGATCATGGATGCGACCCTGCCCAGCGTTGCGGTGAAGGGTTTGAGGGCCGGGTTGTCGCGTACTGCAGCCTTGACCCGTTCGAATTTCATCACGTCGTCGATGCGCCGGTCGATAAAGGCATCTGTGGCCTGTTCGTCAATGCTGTCATCGCCCAGCCAAAACAAGATGACTGAACTGTAAACTGCCGACAGCGTCGCGCGCTTGGTGTACCAGTTCACGTCGTCAGAGGTATCACCAAGGGCTGTCCAGACTGCATCCGCCGTTCCCCAGATCAGTTTTGCCCCCTCTGGTGCCATATGGGGCAGGGCGAACAGGGTGGTGCCCCGACGCACCGCTTCTTTGTCGTCGACAGCTGCAAGACGCAGGCGCACAGCTTCGGCCACTTTGTCGCGAAACCGCAGACCGTCCAGTGTGGCAGCATTTAATGCCGCGATCATCTGCTGGTCACCCAGCTTATGATATCCAATCGCCAGATCAATCGCCCCACGTGGGCACAAAAGCCGCGCTTCGGCCGGGTCGATGTCGCAGTCCTCTATGGCTGCCTTAAAGGCTTCTGGTCCCCAGCCGTCAAACGCCACATGGGGGAGGGCTGCGTCGATAAGAGTGCTTAGTCGCGGATCAAATGGGGCTTGCATCACGGGGCTCCGATCAATGGGTCAGGTCACTAGACAACATAGACCTGCGTTGCTATATGCCCACCTCCTGCAACTTATTGCAAATCCAACTTAGAGAGGTGGTGAAAACCACATGCAGGTTAGTGTTCGTGATAACAACGTCGATCAGGCGCTCCGTGCTCTGAAGAAGAAGCTTCAGCGCGAAGGTGTGTTCCGTGAGATGAAGCTTAAGCAACATTTCGAAAAGCCCTCCGTCCGCAAGGCGCGTGAGAAGGCCGAAGCGATCCGTCGTCAGCGCAAGTTGGCTCGGAAGAAAGCTCAGCGCGAAGGGATGCTGTAAAGCACCTTTGATTGATGCGATGACACGAACCCCCGGAGCTTTGGCTGCGGGGGTTTTTCTTTGTGATCAATGGGTTGTGATGTGGTTGGCCTAAGGCTGGAATGCGCATAGTGTCGCGTAAATCCAATTAGAAAGGTCTACAGATGTCCACCAAGCTTTCAACCGGCCAACCATTTCCGCAAACGACGGCATCTCGCTTGGGTGGGGGCGAGATCACACTGGGCGACGCGCCAGCCGCGCAATTGATCATTGTGTATCGCGGCCAGCATTGTCCGGTCTGCAAGACCTATCTTGGCAAGCTGGAGGCCTTGCTGCCCCGTTTTTCTGCCGAGAATATCTCTGTTGTGGTGGCTTCTGCTGATTCTGAGGAGCAGGCGAAGGGCTTTATGGACGAGATTGGTTATACGGGCGATGTCGCCTTTGGCTTGACCATTCCTCAGATGCAGAGCCTTGGATTGCACCTTTCGGCCCCGCGCACACCCCCTGAAACAGACCATGTGTTTCCAGAACCCGGCCTGTTTTTCGTGAACGAGGAAGGTTTGCTAAGCCTTGTTGATATCGGTAGCGCACCGTTCTTGCGTCCTGACTTGGAAGGTGTGTTGAATGGGATCATCTTTACCCGTGAAAAGGGTTTCCCGATCCGTGGCCGATACGGTGTCTAACTGACTTGGCGGTCGCGATGAAACCGGGTTAGGCTGGGCTTATGTTTCCCGGATCTAACAGCTTTACCCACGATATTGACGGCATTGCCATCCACGGTGTGACGGGTGGCAATGGTCCGCCCTTGTTGCTGCTTCATGGCTATCCGCAGACCCATGTGATGTGGCATAAGGTGGCCCCAGAACTGTCCAAGCAGTATACCTTGGTGATCCCGGATTTGCGGGGGTATGGCGCATCAGCGAAGCCACCGACAGATGCCGATCATACCCCCTATTCCAAGCGTGCGATGGCCACTGATATGGTAGGGTTAATGACGCTGCTGGGTCACAAGCGTTTTGCCGTTTTAGCGCATGATCGAGGCGGTCGTGTCGCTCATCGGTTGGCAGTGGATCATCCGGATCTTGTGCGGGGCATGGTGATCCTTGATATTGCCCCAACCCGTGAGATGTATGCGAATACCAATGCCGCTTTTGCGACCGCCTACTGGCATTGGTTCTGGTTGATCCAGCCTGCGCCCTTTCCGGAAACCCAGATTAATGCCGACCCGCTGTTTTACCTGCGCAAAAAGCTGGGCTCTTGGGGGGCTACAACGCCTTTCGCGCAAGAGGCGATGGCAGCCTATGAGGCGGCGATCCAGAACCCCGAGACCGTTCATGCGATGTGCGAAGATTATCGGGCGGCCGCGTCCATCGATATACGCCACGATGACGAAGGTGGTCGGGTTCTATGTCCGATCCATGTGATGTGGGGTGCGAACGGGGTCATTGAGCGGTGTTTTGACTGTTTGGCGCTGTGGCGCGCGCGCGCGGATGTGGTGACCGGACATAATTTGCCCGGTGGTCACTATCTGGCGGAAGAAGTCCCGGATTTGGTGACAGCCGAGACACGCGCGTTCTTGCGGGACCTTCCAGCTTAGCGGACGATGATCAATTGGGCGAAACGGGCAGTCTGTCTAAAGATAAATAAACGCCATCATCAGACACAATCCCAGCGCCATCCCGGCTGAGAGGTATTTTAGCATCGGCCCAATCATCTGAGACATCTGTGGTGGCACTTCTTCTGTCGCAGGCGCGTCTTCGAACGGCGGGGTAGATACGCCAGACGATGTCGTGACCTTTGGCTGAGACGGCGTTGATCCCGCCTCTGCTTCGCCCATCATGATCAGGCGCGAGCGTTCCTGCTTTTCACGAATGCGGCCAATCCAATCCGGCCCTTGGTCAGCCGAATTCGCCGAGGGCGCAGCTTGAGCGGCTTGTGATGCTGCAGCGTCTTGGGCCGCGTCTACCGGATCGTCATCTTCGAAGATGTCTTCAAAACCATCTTTGGTTTCTGGTTGGTCTGTCTCAAGTGCTTCTTGGTTGAATTCTTCGACCCATTCTGGCGCAGAGGTTTGGCGCTGGTGTACGACGGGCTCTGGTTCAGGTTCTGGGATGATCGCTCTTGTTTTGCGAACCTCTTTGTTGGTTTCTTCAACCAACTGGGTCAACGATGCCGCAAGCGCTGCTGGCGGAAGCTCTGGTGCTGTGTCCACGATTGATACCGGTGTGGACGGCAATGCATCTTCAATCTCGGAGCCCAGGATCATGTCGATCCATTCAGCTGCTGACTGTAGCCGGTCACGGGGCAGGGGCCGCATCGCGGCGTCGATTGCCTCAAGAAATTCGGGTGCGTATCCTTCAATGCGCCCGGCGAGGGGTTTGCAAGGGTCAGCTTTCTGGCTTGCCACCTCGACCATGCGGACCTGGCTGTTTGGCGGGGCCACACCGCTTAGGACGTGATAGAAGGTTGCGGCGAGCGCATAAAGATCGCTGCAGGGCGCCTGAATGCTGCCCGCCATATAAAATTCCTGTGGCGAATACCCGTCTTTCACCACAAGCAGGGACGATACAGCACGGGTGCGACGGCTTGCGTCACCGCGTGCAGCGCCAAAGTCGATGAGAACGGGATTGCCATCTTTTTCGATGACAATGTTGTCCGGCGAAATATCGCGGTGCAGCAGGTCCTGATCATGGATCGTTTCGATCGCATCCAACAGCCGCAGCAGCATGTCCTTGACACCCTTGGGTGGCAATGTCGTTTTGTTGACTTCCAGCACCTGATCCAGATCGCATCCGTCAATCAGGTCAAGCGCCATGTAGGCTGTTCCGTTCTCTTCAAAAGCCCGGTGGACACCCACGATGTTAGGATGGCGCAACTTGGCAAGGCTGCGGGCCTCGCGGATGAACATCTCGGCGATGGATTTGAAATGGACGGCTGAAGCTTCGTTGCGCGGGATGACATGTTTGCCGCTACGCAGGCAAAAGTCGTCTGAAAAGCATTCTTTGATGACAATGGTTCGGCCAAGGAAATTGTCTTTGGCCCGGTAGGTAATGCCAAAGCCACCAGCGTTCAGGCGGCTTGTAATGGTGAACTGATCGCCAGATAGATTCGTGCCCACAGGAAGTGCCACTGCGGACAGCGATTGCTCTGTGAGTGCTTTAGCCTCTGTCATCAATACCCTTATCGCACACCAGCTGCGAATGTCCCCTACCGATTCCTCTACCGCATATATCGCGGCGAAATGTGGTAACTTTATGGATGAGTTGCGACGGGCTTGGTCAACCATACCCATGTATTTGTTGTTGTTTTGTTACTTTTTGGCCTGATGTTCGATGTTTCTGCGCATGTCAGGAGGCGGCGGCGGGTTTGTAAGGCGCCATGCCAGCCCGTGCCAATGCGTCTGCCCGCTCGTTCTCGGGGTGGCCTGCGTGGCCTTTGACCCATTCCCAAGTCACGTCGTGGCGGGCCTGTGCAGCATCCAGTCGTTTCCAGAGGTCTTCGTTCTTGACCGGCTTCTTGCCTGCAGTTTTCCAACCGCGCTTTTTCCAGCCGTGTATCCAGCTTGTGATCCCATCTTTGACATATGAACTGTCGGTGACAACCGTCACGCTGGTGGGCCGATCCAATGCCTCTAAGGCTGCGATCGCGGCCATCAGTTCCATTTTGTTGTTGGTGGTCAGGGCATCGCCACCGTTAAGTTCGCGCTCTTTAAGGACGGTTTTACCGTCTCGTGCGATCAGGATAGCGCCCCAGCCACCGGGACCCGGATTGCCCGAGCAGGCACCGTCTGTATAGGCGTAAAGGTCAGGCATTGTTGGGTTTCCTTGCGCGTATCACGATCCACGGCTCGACCGTTCCAGCCATACCTGCACCTTGTCCGTGATCAGTTTGCAGGATCGTAAAGCCTGCGTTTGTAAGGAGGTCAGTCAGTTCTGTCTGTGTGACGTAGGTGTAGAACCGATCAATCTTGTCTCGTTCGGACCCTTCACCGGTTTTCAAGCCTATGTGAAAGACCCCACCGGGCCGCAGGGTTGTCGCAATGGCCGCGAGGTAGCGGGGCATGTCTGATCGGTTTGCGTGCAGCAAAGAAAAGTTGGCCCAAACCCCATCGTAGGCTGCGACCATATCCAGTTGATCAAACGTCAGTTTGCGTGCTCCGATATCATGCAGTTCGTTCGCCGCTTTGATCATACCGTCGCTGGCATCAACCGGATCGCAAGTGAACCCTGCATCGCGCATATGTGCCGATGCAAAGGCCGGACCACAGCCAAGGTCAAGGACGTCTGCGCCTGGTGGCAGCAAGTCCATAAACGCCAAAAGTTGCGCGTCGGGCTTGGACTGCGCGAATTTCTCGGCGTAGTCGAAGGATGCATCGTCATAGAATGCGATGGTTTTGTCATCGACCATCAGACAATTCCGGTCAGGAGGCATAAAATGACCAGGGCTGTCAGTAAGACCCGCAGGTGCATCCACCATGGTGGGGCAAGCTTCATGCGCCAGAACTGCCAATCCAGCAGCAACAATCCGATGAACCCCGCAATCAGGTTAATGCTGGCCGTAACAGGCCCGCCGCCCGTCATGAAGAACGCCCACAACGCAGGCAGGACAGACAGCGTGTAACCTGCCGTTGCTGCCTGGCCTTCTGCCTTTGTTGCAAAGCCCCACAGGACCCCAGACATGAACGACAGGATGATCGCGCCGTAGTACAGTTGCACATAGGGTCCGATGAAACGGCTGCCGATGATCCCTGACATCTCTAGGCCAAAGGCCGGCATCAACGTTGTCAGCGCACCCCATAGAAAGGGCAACACCCCTGCAAGTCCCAGCAGAAGGGCGGATCTTGGGATTTGGCCCATTAAGCCGGTTCGCGCAGAACGCGGGGGACTTTGAACTCGACGTTTTCGACGGCGGTTTCCACCATCTCGACGGTGACGTCAAAGCGATCTCGGAAAGCGTCGATGACCTCATTGATCAAAACTTCCGGTGCTGAGGCCCCGGCCGTGATCCCCATCGAGGTAATTCCTTCCAGCGCCCGCCAGTCGATATCCGTCGCCCGCTGCACCAATTGCGCATAGTCGCATCCCGCCCGCGCCCCAACTTCGACAAGACGTTTGGAGTTGGACGAATTGGGCGCGCCAACCACCAGCATGGCATCGCATTTGGGGGCCATCGCTTTGACGGCCTCCTGGCGGTTGGTGGTGGCGTAGCAGATGTCTTCTTTGTGGGGCCCAATGATAGCTGGGAACCTTTCATGCAGGGCAGCCACGATATCTTTGGTGTCGTCAACTGACAGGGTCGTTTGGGTCACGAACGCCAGCTTGCCCGGATCGCGCGGCGTGACCGTGGCCACGTCAGCGACGGTTTCGACCAGCAGCACTTCGCCTTCAGGCAGCTGGCCCATGGTACCAACAGTTTCGGGGTGGCCCTCGTGGCCGATCATGACCATTTGCAGGCCGTTGTCCGCGTGGCGCTGGGCCTCGATATGAACCTTGGACACCAAGGGGCATGTGGCATCGACGTAGACCATTTCACGCTTGGCAGCTGCGGCTGGAACAGCTTTGGGAACGCCATGGGCAGAAAAGATGACGGGTTTGTCATCGGGGCATTCATCCAGTTCTTCGACAAAGACCGCACCTTTGTCGCGCAACCCATCGACCACAAACTTGTTATGGACAATCTCGTGGCGGACATAGACGGGCGCCCCCCATTTATCCAAGGCCATCTCGACAATCTTGATGGCGCGGTCAACGCCTGCGCAAAATCCGCGCGGGGCAGCAAGATAAAGGGTGAGGGGGGGATTGTTCATCGCAGTCTCCACGTCGGCACAGCACTCAGTTAAGCGCTCTGGCGCGCGAGGTCCAGCGTTCGAACGGTGATGGCGGCGCGATCAGATGCCGCGCCGCGCAAAAGTTCAGGCGTCAGTCGTGACTTCAGCGTCCACCGGTTCCGCCGCACGCGGCTCACGGGTGGGGCGGCCGATAACGTCGCGCAGCTCGTCGAGCTCAATGAAGTTGTCGCACTGACGGCGCAATTCGTCTGCAATCATCGGAGGCTGACTGCGGATCGTAGAAACAACCGAGACTCGCACGCCTTTGCGCTGCAGGCTTTCAACGAGCGGGCGGAAGTCACCGTCACCGGAGAACAGAACGATATGATCAACATGCGGGGCCAGTTCCATAGCATCGACCGTTAGTTCGATGTCCATATTCCCTTTAACCTTCCGCCGTCCCATGCTGTCGGTGTATTCCTTGGCGGGCTTTGTAACCATTGAATAGCCGTTGTAATGCAGCCAATCGACCAAAGGCCGGATCGGTGAGTATTCGTCATTTTCCAACAGCGCAGTGTAATAAAATGCGCGCAGCATCTTGCCGCGTCGCATGAATTCTGCCCGAAGAAGTTTGTAGTCGATGTCGAACCCGAGTGATTTCGCCGCTGCGTATAGGTTAGAGCCATCAATGAAGAGCGCCAAGCGCTCATCACGATAAAACATGAATGCGTCCTTTCAAAATATAGGTTCGCTGTCCGTGAGTGAGTGTGAGTGGTTGTGTGGTGCGAACCGAACTGATGCGTTAATACATATAATGTGACCCGACAATACGCCTAGGGAAAAGGGTAAAAAGTGAAAATATTACTCGCCTTAGGGGCGAACCTGCCATCCGTATGGGGGAAACCTGCCGAAACCCTATCCCAAGCGATAGTTCACCTATCCGAACGGGTAGGGGTGACGGCCAGATCCAGCCGATTTTTTGCGACACCTGCCTATCCTTTGGGCAGCGGACCGGAATTTGTGAATGCCGTATGGGCCTTGGATGCTGACGTGTCGCCGCGTCATCTGTTGGATATTTGCCACAGAATTGAAGCAGACGCGCGACGTGCCCGCGACACGCGCTGGGGGCCGCGCACGCTTGATATTGATGTGATCGCTTGCGGCGACCTGATCTTGCCGAATTTAGAGCAGCACAACTTTTGGCGCACTCTCCCTCTGGGTGAGCAGATAAAGTCCTCGCCGGTCGACATGATCGTGCCTCATCCCCGTCTGCAGGATCGGCCCTTTGTCCTTGTCCCGATGATGGACGTGGCCCCTGATTGGAGGCACCCGGTTTTGGGCCTGACGACCGCTCAGATGCTGGAACAATTGCCAGCGTCAGAGATACGTGCCGTAAGACCGCTTCAAATGCCGTGAATCCGCTTGTCAATGCGGATGATAGCCCCTAAAGACAGGGCTTCCTAGGAATCCTAACCTATTCGGAGTGCAGCCATGGCCCGCGTGACCGTAGAAGATTGTGTCGACAAAGTTCCCAACCGTTTTGAGTTGGTGATGCTTGCCGCCCATCGTGCCCGTGAAATCGCGTCTGGCTCTGCCATTACAGTGGGCCGCGACAACGACAAGAACCCTGTTGTGTCCCTGCGCGAGATTGCAGACGAAACCCAGACGGCTGATGACCTGCGCGAGCGGATGATCGAGGCCAACCAGACTCAGATCGAAGTTGATGAGCCTGAAGAGGACAGCATGTCCTTGCTGATGGGTGCCGAAGCCGACAAGCCAGCAGAAGACGACATGTCTGAAGAAAAGCTGCTGCGCGCCCTGATGGAAGCACAGGGCCAGCGATAAGCCGGGCCACAGCCCAAAGATAAGGCAACGGACCAGATGACGACTGCAGATGATCTGATCGCGCTGGTCCGTGCCTACAACCCTCGTACAAATGAACAGATGCTGCGGGACGCTTATGCGTTCGGCGCAGAGATGCACGACGGTCAGTTTCGCCACTCTGGCGAGCCATACTTTACACATCCCGTCGCTGTCACCGTGATCCTTGCTGAGCAGCAAATGGATGACGCCACCCTTGTGACTGCCTTACTGCACGACACGATTGAGGATACGAAAGCGTCCTTTGCAGAAGTCGAAAAGCTGTTCAGCCGCGAGATCGCCGATTTGGTTGATGGTGTCACCAAGCTGACAAACTTGCAGCTAACCTCGACCCAGACCAAACAGGCCGAAAATTTCCGCAAGCTGTTCATGGCGACCTCCCGCGATCTGCGGGTCACCTTGGTCAAGCTGGCCGACCGGTTGCACAACATGCGCACGATCAAGTCGATGCGTCCCGAAAAGCAGGCTCAGAAGTCCCACGAAACGATGGAGATCTTCGCCCCCCTTGCTGGCCGCATGGGGATGCAGTGGATGCGTGAAGAGTTAGAGGATCTCGCGTTTCGGGTTCTGAACCCCGAAGGCCGCAACTCGATTATTCGCCGCTTTATTACTCTGCAGCGCGAAACTGGTGATGTGGTTCAAAAGATTACCGCCGATATGCGCCACGAATTGGACAAGGCGGGTGTGACCGCCGAAGTCATGGGTCGCGCCAAGAAACCTTATTCGATCTGGCGCAAGATGCAGGAGAAAGAGCAGTCGTTTTCGCGTCTCTCTGACATCTATGGCTTTCGGATCGTTACCGCGACCGAAGCAGATTGCTACCGGGTTCTGGGGGCCATCCACCAACGCTGGCGGGCGGTACCCGGTCGGTTCAAGGATTACATCAGCCAACCCAAGTCGAACGGCTATCGCTCTATCCATACCACCGTGTCGGGGCGTGATGGGAAACGCGTCGAGGTCCAGATCCGCACCCGTGAAATGCATGAAGTGGCCGAGACAGGTGTGGCTGCCCATTGGTCCTACAAGAACGGCGAGCGGGTTGAGAACCGTTTTGCTGTTGATCCGGTAGAGTGGATCAACAAGCTGACGGAACGCCTTGACGACGATCAGGACCACGAGGAATTCCTCGAAGCCGTAAAGCTGGAAATGTACACTGATCAAGTGTTTTGCTTCACGCCCAAAGGCGATGTGATCAAGTTGCCGCGCGGGGCCACGCCAATTGATTTCGCCTACGCGATCCACACCCGCATAGGCTCTGCCATTGTTGGGGCCAAGGTGGATGGGCTACGGGTGCCATTGTGGACCCGGCTAAAAAACGGTCAGTCGGTCGAGGCGATTACAGCAGAAGGCCAAACCCCGCAGGCCACATGGATGGATATCGCGGTCACGGGCCGTGCAAAAACCGCCATTCGCAAGTCCCTGAAAGAGGAAGACCGCGAAAGATTTATCAAACTAGGGCAGGAACTGGCCCGTGTCGCCTTTGAAAACGTTGGTAAAAAAGCGACGGATAAGGCGTTGCGGACTGCGGCCAAGGCCTTGGCGATTGAAAGCGTCGATGAGATGCTCAGCCGATTGGGCAGTGCAGAGATTTCAGGACGATATGTTGTGGGCGCGATTTACCCTGATCTGATGGAGAAGGAAGGCGAAGTCGTTGCAGAACATCGCGCCGTTGTGGGCCTTGCCCCTGATCAACAGCATCACCGGGCCGCCTGTTGCCAACCTGTGCCAGGTGAGCGGATTATGGGAATCACTTTTCGTGGACAGGGCGTGGTTGTGCATGCGATCGATTGTGACGCCTTGGCGGATTACGAGGATCAACCAGAGCGTTGGATCGACCTGCAATGGCAGGAAGGTGTGCATGCCGCGATCAATGGTGTGACGCTTGATATGACGATTACCAACGACGCGGGTGTGCTGGGGCGAATTTGCACATTGATCGGCGAACAATCCGCAAATATCTCAAACCTCAAATTTATCGAAAGAAAGCCTGATTATTACCGTCTTATGATGGATATTGATGTCAGGGACGCAGAGCACTTTCACCGGGTGCAAACGGCTCTTGAGGCAGAAAGCAACGTGTCGTCGATTGGACGGCATCGCGATCCGGGTCTGGCCAGCGCAGGTCGGGTCGCAACCTGAAAGGTGTGAGGTTTGGTCTTTAAGCGCAGGGACAGGCGCCCCATCTGGCAGGTGGTGGTCGACTTTATCTACCCGCGCGGTGGATGGTCTCGGGCTGCGCAATACGTAAAACACCGGGTGCGCAGGCTGCCGGATACACCTGAAAAGATTTCTCGCGGGGTCTGGGCCGGCGTTTTTACGGCGTTCACTCCGTTTTATGGCATCCACTTTGTAATTGCAGCTGTGCTGGCCAAACTGATGCGGGGCAATATCCTTGCAGCCCTGATGGCGACTTTCTTTGGTAATCCGCTGACGTATGTCCCCATCGGTGTTTCTGCGTTGTGGACCGGGCATTGGTTGCTGGGCACGCAACCTGACGCAAACATGGACCGTTCGCTGGGGAAGAACTTTGCTGCTGCGGCAAGCGATCTTTGGCACAATTTCCTGGCTCTGTTTTCGGCCAAGAAGGCAGATTGGCATGGGCTCAGCATCTTTTATGATGAAGTGTTCTTTCCCTACATGATTGGCGGCATCCTTCCGGGCGTCGTATCTGCCACCTTCTGCTACTACCTGTCGGTGCCATTGATTGCCGCCTACCAAAAGCGCCGCCAGAAGGCCTTGCGCGCAAAACTTGCCCAACTGCAAAAGAAAACCGCAAACGTGGATGACGGGGGCCCTGGTGCGGGCTAGTCTTTGGCAGGCACACGCATAAAGGACGCCACCATGATTGCCGAAAAACTGCGCCTTGGGATCAATATTGACCATGTCGCCACAGTGCGGAACGCCCGTGGCGGTGCCGTTCCGGACCCCGTCCGTGCTGCTATGATAGCTCAGGCCGCTGGGGCCGACGGGATCACCGCCCACCTGCGCGAAGATCGCCGTCATATCCGGGACGCGGATATGGCCGCGATTAAGGATGCCATCAGCATTCCGCTGAACTTTGAGATGGCAGCGACCGCGGAGATGCACAAAATCGCCATGGCCACCAAGCCCCATGCGGTCTGTTTGGTGCCAGAACGGCGCGAGGAGCGCACGACCGAAGGGGGGCTTGAGGTCGCGGGCGACGACAACCGCCTGACCGATTACATCGGACCTTTCAAAGAGGCCGGAACACGGGTGTCGCTTTTTATCGCTCCGGACCAACGGCAGGTTGAAGCAGCAGCGCGAATTGGTGCAGATATCATTGAATTGCACTGCGGTCTCTATTGCGATTTGCACGACGAGGGTCGGTTTGATGAACGCGACGCTGAATTGGGACGCCTTACCGCGATGGCAACACATGCGCATGGCTTAGGGCTGGAAGTCCATGCAGGTCATGGGTTGAGCTATGACAATGTGTCCCCGATCGCCGCATTGCCAGAGGTTGTAGAGCTGAACATCGGTCACTTTTTGATCGGTGAGGCTATTTTCCGCGGGCTTGATGCGTCGATCCAGGAAATGCGCCGGGTGATGGACGCGGCCCGCGCATGATCCGACATGTCGTGATGTTGCGATTGGTGGATGGATACGATCCGGGCGAATTGAGTGCCGTCATGTCCGGATTGGCGGCCCTAGATTTGCCGGACTTTGTTGGGTTCGAACATGGACCGAACCGTGACCTAGAGAACAAAACGCCAGACTATCCTTATGGTTTTGTTTGCTCGTTCGCAGACGAAGTTGCTTTGCAGGCCTATGCTGCCGACCTGGGCCATCAGGCGTTGGGCGCGCGGCTTGTGGCGCTATGTGGCGGCGGTGATGGAATTATGGTGATGGATCTGGACGTGTGATCAAGCATGGAGTGCTTCTTTCGCTGTTGGCAGCGCCGGTGACCGCCCAACAGGTCTTGCCTTGTGACTGGCAAGCCCGTGCGGATGCAATTGTCGAGCCTTGGGACAAACACACCAGAACATTTGCGAATGGCGACGTGCGGGTGGCCTTGCTTGATGTGATCGAGCCGACGCTTGGGTCCTATTACTTGTTGGTGCTTTCGCCGCCTTATGATGAGGTGGGTGGGCGACAATGTCAGGTGATTGGTTTTGATGGAGGTGTCGGCTTCACCTTTCTGGAGTTTGATACATTGATCGCTGACTACTCTGCAGAGCGCGGATTAGAGTTGCAGATGTTGGGGCGGATTGCGGCCCCGGAATATGATTTCACGAATGGTATGAACCTGTGGGTGACCATCAATCAGTCCTCCGGTGAGATCACAACGTTTATGGAACTGGGTAACGAATGATCCTTGGCGTTGGCACGGATTTGGCAAATATCGAGCGGATCCAAGGCACGCTGGATCGGTTTGGGGATCGGTTCAAAAATCGGGTCTTCACCGAAATCGAACAGGCCAAAGCAGAGCGGCGCAAGGATGTCGCCGGGACCTATGCGAAACGCTGGGCCGCCAAGGAGGCTTGTTCCAAGGCGCTAGGGACCGGCTTGGCGATGGGGATTTCCTGGAAGGATATGGCCGTCAGCAATTTGCGGACAGGTCAACCGGTGATGGCAGTGACGGGATGGGCCAAGGACCGATTGGCTGAGATGACGCCAGAGGGTCATGAAGCGATTATTCATGTGACGTTGACTGATGACCATCCATGGGCGCAGGCCTTCGTCGTTATCGAAGCGCGGCGGGTCGACAATTTCTAGAATAGAAATTGGGGCAAATTCTCTGGGAGAATTTGTGTTCAGACTTTGGGACAAAGTCTGCGCGTTAGGCGCGGGCAGTCCAAATGATCGCCCGCGCTTTTTTGGTCTAGGCGGCCTTGCTCGCCTGCGGCCCGAACCGTCCGTAAAAGGTCTGCGTCTTATCAGCCATCTCGCGCAGCAGGGCAGGAGTTGTGAACCGCTCACCGTATTGTGCCGTCAACTGATCACACCGCTCTGCCGCATAAGGCGATCCGATAATATCCAGCCAGCTGAATGGACCACCAGACCAAGGTGCAAAGCCCCAGCCAAGGATCGCGCCCACGTCGCCTTCGCGGATATCCTCCAGAACGCCTTCTTCCAACGCACGGACCGCTTCTAAAGTCTGGGCGAACAGCAGGCGGTGCTGCACGTCGATCAGATCAGGCTGCTCGTCTGCTTCCGGGTACTTGGCAGATAGGCCTTCCCACAAGCCTTGACGCTTGCCCTTCTCGTCGTAAGCATAGAACCCGCTGTTGGACTTGCGGCCCAACCGGCCCTCATCAAACATCCAGAACAACACCTCGTCCTGCGCATCATCGTATGCATCGCCCATCGCCGTCTTCGTCGCCTTGGCAATCTTCACGCCAAGATCGATAGAGGTCTCATCCGTCAACTGCAGCGGCCCCAGTGGCATGCCCACAAGTTTGGCGGCGTTCTCGATGAGGGCAGGAGAGACCCCTTCCTTCACCATCCGAATGCCTTCATTGATGTAAGGGATGATGCAGCGGTTCGCATAGAAGAACCGTTCGTCGTTCACGACAATCGGGGTCTTCTTGATCTGGCGCACGAAGTCGAGCGCCTTGGCCACAGCCACATCGCCGGTTTTTTTGCCTTTGATGATCTCTACCAGCAGCATCTTGTCGACAGGGCTGAAGAAGTGGATGCCGATGAACTTTTCAGCATCGTTCGCGGCCTTCGCCAGTTCCGTGATCGGCAGTGTGGAGGTGTTGGTCGCAAAGATCGCGTCAGGACAGGCAGCTTGTACTTGCGCCGTGACGTCCGCTTTCACACCGACGTCCTCGAAGACGGCTTCCACAATCAGATCGCAGTCTTTCAAGGCCGCATAATCCGTCGTCGCGTTGATCAGGCCCAAAACGGCCTCTTTCTTCTCTGGTGTCGCTTTCTTGCGCGCAATGCCCTTGTCCATATGGGCTTCGGTGTAGGCTTTGCCTTTGTCTGCGGCTTCTTGCTTGGCATCGATCAAGACAACTTTGATGCCCGCCATGGCCGAGACAAGCGCAATGCCCGCGCCCATCATACCCGCGCCGATAATGCCGACCTGACTGACCTTCTGGTCGTCCACGGAGGGGCGGTTCGCGCCTTTTTCCAACGCTTCCTTGTTGATGAAGAGCGACCGGATCATCGCTTCGGATGATGGGTTCATCAGAACGTTGGTGAACCATCGGGCCTCGATTTTCAGGGCCGTGTCGAAAGGCACCAATGCCCCTTCATAGACAGCAGACAGCAACGCTTTCGCAGCAGGATAAACCCCCTGCGTCTTGCCGTTCACCATCGCAGAGGCACCGACGAATGTCATGAAACCAGCCGGATGATACGGCGCACCGCCGGGCATCTTGTAGCCCTTCTCATCCCATGGCTTCACGATCTTCGGTTCAGACAGAACCCATTCTTTGGCCTTGGCAAGCAGATCTTTCGCAGCAACAACCTCATCCACAACACCGGCCGCTTTGGCCTTTTGTGGATTGTTCATCTTGCCTTCAAGCAACAGCGGAGATGCCGCCATAGCGCCCATCTTGCGCACCAGACGGGTTGTCCCGCCCATGCCGGGGAAAATGCCGACCATGATCTCGGGCAGACCGATCTTCGCCTTGGGATTATCAGCGGCAAAAATCCGGTGACAGGCGAGCGGAATTTCCAGACCGATGCCAAGTGCCGTGCCGGGCAGGGCGGCCGCAATCGGCTTGCCGCCTTTGTTGGTCTTTGGATCCATGCCAGCACGCTCAATCTTGCGTAAAATCGCATGCGAGGCCATCAGACCGTCCATCAAACCCTTCGCAGGATTGTCACCAGCGGCTTCTTTCATTTTGGCGATAACGTTCAGGTCCATCCCACCCGCAAAGCTGTCTTTCTTACCGGAGGTGATGATGATGCCCTTCACGGTGTCATCGCCAAGGGCTGCATCAACGCAAGCGTCCAGGTCGTCCCACCCTTGCAGGCTAAGGACGTTCATCGACTTGCCTTTCACGTCCCACGTAATGGTGGCCACGCCGTCGGCATCTGTTGTCATGGTGAAATCGGTCATTGGATGTTTCCTTTGTTCGAGGGCGTCATTCGGCATTGCGTGCTCAGACGGGTGTATCCGGGAATTCCGGTTTGCAAGGTCTGCGCCGTCATGCCGCTCTCCACGTAAGTGGCACGCCACTTATCCGTCTTTCGAAGTGTCATTTTGGAGGTGAAGGGCGGCACGGCGCGCTGCCCATTCGCAAGGATTTCAGTATCGTAGAGCCCTGTGATTTCCGTATCGCTGATATCGTGCACGCCTCGGCAGGTCCGGATCATGTCTGTCGCATGGTACGTCGTAAGCATCGCCTGCCAAGCGTCAAAGCCCTTGCGCAACCCCGCCGCGTCCACAACCTGCATTTCAGCAGTTGCAGTTTTCACGATTAGAGGCAGTGCTACGGCTTTGAAGTAAGTCTCGAAGTCATCGTTGAAGAACGCGTCACCAACGGTATCGAGCCATTCTTGAAATACGGATTGATCCATTACCGGCCCTATCCAAATCACACGCGTTCGATGATTGTAGCGGCCCCCATGCCGGATGCGATGCAAAGGGTGGCAAGGCCCGTGCCTTTGCCGGTCCG
>CALILP010000012.1 GCA_938016515.1 uncultured Paracoccaceae bacterium | reverse complement strand
CGGTTGGGGCCAGACCAACGGGTCACGCAAGTTTCTGACAGAAGGCCTGCTGCCGGAGACCAAGGCGTTTCTGGCCGCCAACGGCAAGGAAACCTAGGATAACGGCGACTTGCACCACCCGCATATGTCTTTCACAGACGGCACCTATGATGGCCGCTATCTGTTCATGAACGACAAAGCGAACACCCGTGTGGCTCGTGTGCGCTGCGACGTCATGAAATGCGACAAGATCATCGAGATCACTAATGCCCACGACATCCACGGTATGCGGCCGCAGAAATACGCGCGTACCGGCTATGTCTTTGCCAATGGCGAACACGAGACCCCGTTGGTCAGTAACGGCGACGTGCTCGATGATCTGGATCGATACGTCAATATCTTCACCGCCATTGACGGTGACGAGATGGCAGTGTCTTGGCAGGTAATCCTGTCCGGCAACCTGGACAACACAGATTGCGACTATCAGGGCAAATATGCCTTCTCGACGTCCTACAACTCTGAAATGGGCATGAACCTGTCAGAGATGACAGCCAACGAGATGGACCACGTCGTTGTTTTCAACATCAAGGCCATCGAAGAGGGGGGTAGCCAATGGTGACGTCCAGATGCTCAAGGGCGTGCCAGTCATTGACGGTCGCAAAGGGGCTAGCGGCAATAACACCCGCTACATCCCAATCCCCAATAGCCCGCATGGCGTGAACATGGCCCCCGATGGCAAGCACATCATGATCAACGGCAAGCTATCACTAACGGTATCTGTCATCGACGTCGAAAAGGTCGATGCCTTGTTCGACAGCGATGCTGTCCCTCGGTCCTGCATCGTGGCAGAGCCGCAACTGGGTCTTGGCCCGCTTCACACGGCCTTTGATGGTCAGGACATCTGCTTCACCACCCTGTTCCTCGACAGCCAGGTCGCCAAGTGGAAGATCGACGCAGCAATCGAGGCTTATAACGGCGCTGACGTCGATCCAATCCTTGAGAAAGTGGATGAGAATTATCAGCCCGGACACAACTCTACCTCTTTGGGTGAAAACAAAGAGGCAGATGGCAAGTGGCTGATCTCGGTGAACAAGTTCTCAAAAGACAGATTCCTGAACACCGGACCGCTGAAACCAGAGAACGAGCAATTTATCGACATCACCGGCAGCGCGATGACCGTGGTGCACGACGGGCCAACCCTTGCAGAACCGCACGACAGTATCATCGTGCGCGCCGATATCGTTAACCCGGCCAACATCTGGGAACGCGACGACCCCGTGTGGCAGGACGCGCGCGATCAGGCTGACGCGGATGGCGTGGACCTAGACTGGGGCCATGACGAGGTGATCCGCGATGGCAACAAGGTGCGGGTCTACATGTCGTCAATCGCGCCAGAATTCAGCATGGAGAAGTTCACCGTTAAACAAGGCGATGAGGTCAAGGTGTACGTCACCAACATGGATGACATCGACGACGTGACCCACGGTTTCTGTCTGGCGAACTACGGCGTCGCGATGGAGGTCGGCCCACAAGCGACGGCCTCGGTCACCTTCATGGCGGAGCGGCCCGGCGTGCATTGGGTCTACTGCCAATGGTTCTGCCACGCGCTGCATATGGAAATGCGCGGCCGCATGTTCGTCGAGCCACGGGCAACCTGATGCGCCTACCCCTCGCCTTTCTGCTGTCACTGATCGGTCTGCCGTCTTTCCCGGCAGAGCTGGTCGTGCCGGCACGGGTAGGGGCCATCGCAGAGGCCTTGGAAAACGCGAACTCCGGCGACACGCTGTTGCTGTCGGCGGGGACATATTCAGACAACGTCGTGCTGGACAAACCGGTGACGCTGGACGGTCAGGGGCATGCGACGATTGACGGTGGCGATACCGGCACGGTGGTGCTGGTGACCGTGCCAGTTGTTGTTGTGTAAGGCCTGACGGTCATAGGCTCCGGGTCCGACCACAGCGAAATCGACTCCGACATCAAACTGACACACACCGCCACGAGGGGCATCATTCGCGACAACCTGCTGACTGGAAACCTGTACGGCATTGATGTGCACGGGGCCGAAGACGCGCTCGTCCAGACCAAACGTATCGAAGGCGGCCAAGATCACCGCAGGATCCCAGAACAACGAGATCGTGGGCAACGCTTTTGTCGGCAACCAAGCGCAGGTCAAATACATCGACACCCGCCGGACAGAATAGTCGGAAGACCGGCGCGGCGATTACTGGTCCGACCTTGCGTCCTTCGACCTAAACGCAGACGGCGTGGCTGATGCGCCTTACCGGCCTAACGATGCTATGGACCATGTCTTGTGGTCGCAACCCTCTGCCACGTTGTTGCTAGGATCGCCCGCAGTATCGCTGGTGCGTTGGTCGCAATCATCCTTTCCCGCCCTCCTTACTGGTGGGATTGTCGACAGCTATCCGCTGATGCCCCCCCGCATGGACGGCCCCCGATTTCACAGGAGGGTTTGATGAGTAGCACCGCCCTACAGGTCACAAACGCGACAAAGGCCCGCAAGACTAATACCGTCTTGCACGATGTCTCGCTGCGCGCGGACGCAGGCCAGCGGATTGCCTTGTTGGGTCATAACGGGGCGGGCAAACCGACGTTGATGAAGGCCATCCTTGGACTGACCACATATGACGCAGGTCAGATCACCGTCGCAGGCCACGGTCCCGGCATCGCTGCGGCCCGTGCTGCGACCGCTTACCTGCCAGAGGCCGTGTTTTCGCAAAGCTCTGAAAAGCAAGGAGCAACTCGCGCTGTTTGCGCGGCTGTCAGGGACAAACGCAAAACAGGTTGCCGACATACTGGATCGCATCGGTCTGGGTAACGCGAAAGACCAATGCATCAGCACCTATTCCTAGGGGATGCGGCAACGCCTTGGACTGGCTCAGGTGTTGTTGGGGAAGCCGAAACTGGCGTTGCTGGACGAACCGGCAAGTGGCCTCGACCCAATCTCGCGCTACGTGCTGTACGCCATCATAGACGAACTCGCGGCCCAAGGCACCGCCGTCCTGATCACCAGCCATACGTTGACCGAGGTCGAGGCGCAGACGGATCGCATCGCCATCCTGCGCGACGGCAAGCTTGTGGCGAACGACACTCTCGCGGCCCTTGCGCGCCTGATCATCACGTCAATCATCCTCGGCGCCAGCTTTCTTGCGATTGGCTATGTCGCCTCAGTCAAAGCCAGCAGCGCGGCGGGCCTGTGCGCCGGCACCTGGTTGGTCTTCGTCGTCCTATACGATCTGGGCCTCCTCGCTCGGCGCGGTTGTGGCAGATAACGGGGGCTGGTTCACGCAAAACCTGTTCCCGTGGGTCATGGTGGCGAACCCGGCGGATGCGTTCCGGGTTTGAAACATCGCAGGCTCCGAAGGGGTGGCGATGACCGAAGAGGCGTTGGCAAGCTGTGTTGGCACGGGTGCATCCGCAAAAGCGCAGTGGTCCGGCCGGGCATTGGGCGCGCCTGCGGCAATGCACCTTGTGGGTCTAAGCGCGGCGAAAGCAGCACCGATCTTCGTGGCAGTCGACGCTGAAATCACACGTCTGGAACGGATTTTTAGTCTGTTCCGGCCCAATTCCGAACTGGCTCGCCTTGATGCAAACGGACGGCTCGATGCACCATCCGCTGACATGCTGACTGTCCTCAGCCTCAGCGATACTGTCTACCGGTCTACCGACGGCGCGTTCGACCCGACCATTCAACCCATATGGAAGATCTACGCAGATGCGCTGACCAAGGGCGAGGCCCCCGATCCTCATGCTGCAAATCACCGGGTGGATTGGTCATCCGTGCGGTGCGACACAGACGCGGTTATTCTCGGCAAGCCGGACATGGCGCTCACCCTCAATGGCGTCGCGCAGGGCTACATCACCGACCGGGTCAACCTACTGCTTGGCGAACACGGACTGACAGACTTCTGATCGATCCCGACAGCAATACGGGCCACATTCTGCACCCAAGGCACAGCGTCAAAAACAGCCTCATCGCAATCTCCTCTCCACAGGCGGATATCGCTGACGCGCTATCGACAGCGGGTATCTTGCTGTCCTCAGATGACTTGCAATCAGTAGTCACGGCGTTCCCGGACACACACATCACCTCCCTCCAAGAACAAGGATCACCCTTATGAAACGCCTATCAACCGCCGCCCTTGGCTTTGCCCTATTGGCCCCAATGACCGTTCTGGCCGAAGGCGACCCCGCTAAGGGCGAACGTGTGGTCAATCGCTGCAAGGCCTGCCACGCGGTCGGTGACGGTGCGGCCAACAAAGTCGGGCCGATCCTGGACGGGATCGTGGGACGCGAAGCAAGCCAAATCTCAGACTTTCGCTATTCCGACGCGTTGCTGGCCCGCGCGGCAGAGGGGCTCGTTGGGACGAAGTGGCGTTGACCGCCTTCATCACCAAACCCACCGACTTTCTGCCCGGCACGAACATGTCTTATCCGGGCATGCGCAAGGAGGAAGATACGCTGAACTTGATAGCCTACCTCAGCACTTATGAGTGACCTGAAACCGATACCAGACCCATTCAGAAATTCACGCTACACATACTTCGCTTTCGTTCTGGCCGTATGGTCGGAACGATGCTGCCTATCGCGCTGACATCTATGGCCGTATCCCTATCCCAGCTGGTAGGACCCATCGACTGAAACCGGGCGGCCCGTAGTTGGATGAGGCCGTTCGGAGATTCGGTCACCCGACGAAACCGCCGCCATTCGCAAAGCGCGAAAAGGTTCCCGTCGGCATGAAACTGCCGTATCGCGGCGCAGAAAACCGCCAAGCCTTGTGACACCGTCGCAAACCACATGGGAAGCACTTGAAACCCTCAGCGCTGACCTTAGGTAATGCAACTTGAGCATGTATCTTATGTGATTTATTTAGCGTTAACAGTTACTTAATCCTGTTGACATTGTGTGTTGGACTGGCACTTTTACACGTCAAAGGTGATTTATTCGAAACGGCTTTGGGAGGGATCGATGCACAGGATTGCAGACTGGGCGCGTCATCATCAAACAGACATCAAGACGGTTCAGACAGTGCTGCGGGCACATCAGACCTCGGCACTACTGACCTTTCCGATTCAGTGGAATGGTATCAAGAAGGCCGGGCAAACTGCTCACAGATTGGGGACCAAAGACCAAGTCTTTTTGGACTACGTTATTCCGGCTCTTTGCGGCGCTTTGGACCCGCACGGGGTGGATCACTTTGAAGCACGCCTGCGACGAACAGAAATTCGGGACCTCGCAACAACCGGGTACGCCACCCCTCATGTGGATCACACCTATTTTGCGGAAAACCTCTCTATCGCAATGACATGGACCGGCAGCATCAATGATCTGTTGACCCTCAGCCACGAGGCCGGACATGTGGCCCACATTTTGCTTAGCAAGGCCGTAGCTATGCCGCCCATCGGACGTGAAACCTGCGCATTTCTGGCAGAGTTGCTTGTGCTTCACCATCTTCAAGATCACGCGCCAGACCTCTTCGATGCAGCCTGCACAATATGGCACGCAGAAAACGACATCTACCTCAGAGATGACCTCAATCACCTGACCCAGTCCCTGATCGATCCGGACACGCCTTACGAGTATCGCCAGAACTACCCCATCGCGCGGCTTGCAGCGGTCCACCTTTTCGATGCCGAAGATCCAAGCGTGATCCGAGACCTCTTTGCCAGTGGCCCCGACGCCATGACCCACATTGCGCTGGCGCAGATGGCCAATGCCCAAAATCCCTTGCCTGTCTTTCCAAAAGCGACCTCGCCGGCGCAAGAGGCCTATCAATCGCTTGGGGCTATGGTTTTGCTGGACATGGCAGCCGGTGAAGACAAGGCAGAAAGTACAATATCGGCATACTATGCAGAACTGCTGAACCATATGCAGCACCAGACCGCCTTTGTGGGGCTGGACGCCAACAACAAACCGTTTGGGTACACGACTTGGGCAAATGGCCAGACCAAAGATCGCGCGTCAACACATGAAACAACGCCTTTCGGCAGCGCGGACACTTTGCGCAGTATTCTCAAGGCGCACCTTGAACACCATACACCAGCAAAGTCGGAGGAAGTGGCATGACCCCAGACCTGAACTATTTCGCAGCCACCGGCTATGCGCTCGAACTGCTGGCACAATCTGAATACCACCGGCAATATCCGGTTGGGGAATACTTCGATGTCGAAGTTTTACCGGCGCTCTGGGCCAATCAAGCGCGATTTTACCTCTCCGATGAGGGCATTCCCACCGCACTTGTTACATGGGCTTGGGTCACCCCAAAAGTTGAGGCAGAGATTCATAAAACCGGTCGGGCGCTTACCCATGACGAATGGAACTGCGGCAACCAGATGTTCGTGAACGATTGGATCACGCCCTACAACAACATCCGCGAAATCGCGCGCGACATGAAACAAAACGTGTTCCCCGACAGCACGGCGACCAGCCTGCGGCGTAACTCTGACGGCAGCGTCAGACGGGTCTGCCGCTGGGCAGGCGTCAACCTGCAGCGACCGAAGCTGCGGTCAGTCGCATGAGGAGCATTTGAACAGCAAAGATTTCCCGGCGATCATCGTCGCCGACATCAGATACGCCCGACCATAAAACGGGCGTAGATGGCGGAAGAAGATTGCAGCTTCTTCCGCCTGCAGAGCCGCCGGACAAAGGAAAGTCCGGCAAACACCAACGGTAGGTATTTTAGCACAGGCCTACAAACCAAAGGAAGACAAGAATATGTCAAGTGTTTACAAGTCCGCGTTCAACGACCTCAACGGCACCGTCAGCTTTGGCGGTGGTGGCGGTGGCGGCGGCGGTGGAGGCGGCGGCGGCGGTGGTCGCTACACGCTTTCAGAAGACCGCTATGCACATGATCCACGCGCATATGGATCGCGCGAACGCGCCGAAAACGGCGGTCGCTATACAATCGCCCAAACTGCGGGCAGCTTTAACACATCGCGCGCCATCACCGATGCCGCAATCGTTGGTGGTACAGTTGCAACCGGCGGCTGGGCCGGTGGAGTCAGAGGCGCCATCAGCACGGGCGTCGGTATCGCAAGCGGCGGGGCACTCAGCCGCTAAGACAGCAAAAACATGTGCACACGCATCCGCGTGTGCACATTTAAATAGGAGAAGATCATGCCACAAATCATCAAGTATGGGCTGCTATTCTTTATCGGCCTGGCCGTTGGATATCTTCTGTTCGGGTCAAGCTAAATTCGCAGATTTCTGTCTCCAGGGCGTTTCAAACAAAAAGCACAACGACCCGCGTCAAATGCCTTTTGGGGGACCTTGTCGATGTCTGAACTACAGGTTTTGGTCACGGTAGGTGCTGTTGCCCTTGTCACCACAATTTGGCTTGCATCCAGCTTTGGCCCCTCAACAGCGGCACCTATCTGCCTTGGGGCCACAACCCTGCTTGGCGCAGCATTCTTTTCGCTGATGAGGCGCTGACATTGGGGCACCCGACCAAGACAACACATTGCTATTCCTTAGTTTATTCGAAACAATACAAAGACATAGAAATTTCATGGCACCTCAACCCGGGCGATACCCATTCCTCTTCGCGGCAATCGTTATTGCAGTGGTGCTCGCAGCGGGCGTCGCTTGGCAATGGCGGGCAACCACTCCCGATCTGTCCGCATTCGGCAACGTTATCGTGGCCCCTGAACCTGATGCGCAGACCGTCAAAGCCTATGTCATCTTTCCAACTACAAACAGCGCCCCCGGCCTTGCCCACTACACAGAACACCTTTCTTGGCTGAGTAGCGCAGGCAAGCGCGAGGACGCGGTCAACAGCCATTCCAACGCGTGGGCCTCGCGTTTTACGACCGGCTACTGGCTGTCTGGCAGCCCCGCTGCCCTGCCCGGCATCCTTGCGACCCTTGCCGATCTGTTCGATCCCTTAGACCTTGATGGCAGCTTCGCAGAGGAGGAACGCGGGATCATCCAGCGCGAATACGATCTGCGCATGGCAGGCAATCCGGCGGCACAAGCGGCCGATGACATCGCCGCGTTTCTGTATAACGGCTCAGCGTTGGCGACGTCGGTCATCGGAACCCGCGACGACATCGCTGCCCTGAGCTATGATGCAGCCCGCGACCTACACGCACAAACTCACCAACCCCATCTGGCAACCGTCATCATCACCGGCCCGATTTCTGCACGCGACGTGCACACAGCACTCACCGCCGCCGAATGGCCGGCCACCGACGGCGCGCAATCCGCCATTACACCCCAACCCATCACTCTTGCCGCCCCGGCAGAGACAACCCTGCGCTACCCCGACGCCGATGTGGCCCCGCGCCTGCTTTGGCGCAAAGCCGTCAATCTGCCAGAGACCCTCCCTTTCGACCAACTCGAAGTGCACGCAGCACTCTTGGCCAGCATCCTCGATACCAATCTGCCCGGCGGCCTCGCGGGGCCTCTCCGGTTCGACGCCGCCATCGCGCGCACTTTCGATATTCAAGTCTGGCCTTTGGACGAAGACACAATCGAGGTCAGCTTCAGCGCATCCCCCGACCGGGATGTCTCACTAACAGAATTACAGACGGCTCTTGAAGAAACTCTCGCTGACATCGCCTCCAACGGTATCCCACAAGCCACCTTCGAGCGGGTCATGGGCCGTTTCGAAGATTTCTGGCCAGATTGGGACGACGCCGACGAGGCGGCAAGCTGGATGGCCAGTTATGCCATCGACAGGGCCTCTATCGCACGCGCACCCTTATCAAAAGGCGATGTCAAAGGTCTGGCAGACACCCTGTCGCTGCCCACCACCAATATGATCCTACGCCAACTCACCGGGGAGGGTCGGACCGCCACCGCCTTCATCGGACCAGAGGAGATTTTCGAATGATCCGCCCTTTCCTGATCTGCGCCGCCTTTGTCATCCTTGCAGCCTGCGACGAAGATACCAGCCCCAAGGCGAGCACTGAAACAAGCCCGAACGGGACAACCTTCACGTTGCTCTCCGTACCCGAACAGGACAGCGTCACCATCCACGTCGCTTGGCCGACGGATTGGGGCTTTCGGGCAGAGACCAACAAAGCAGCCCCCTTGATCGGTGCTGACCTGATCCTCGCAGGCGGGGCTGACGGCTTTGCGGCGGGTGAAGTCGGCGAACGGTTTGCCGATATCAATTCTGAAGGACTGCTTTACGTCGGCATCAACGACCACATCATCGGCGAATTGACATTCGAACTTGCGCACAGAGACGAAACGATCGCAATGGCGGCGGCACATCTCCAAGCGCCCTCGTTGGATCAAATGTGGTTCGACCGGATCAAGGACGGGTTGCAACAAAACATGGCCGAGGCACAGGCGCAGCCGACCCATGCCAGCTATGACGCTGTCCGTTGGGCGGTCTTCGGGGAACAACCCTTGCGCAACGCGCTGTCGCTCGACGATCCGGCAACCTTCGAGACGATCACGCGCGACGACATCGTAGCATGGCGCCAAGAGGTGTTCACAAACACCCCCGAAGCAATCGTCGTCGCAGGCAATATCACCGCGGCAGATGCAGGCACAGCCATCGACACGCTGCTTACGGGTCTGCCTACCCCCTCCATCGACCTGACCCGGACCGCGATGCCCGACGCCAGCCCCAAACGCATCCTGCTGCACCAACCGGACGCGGAAATCACCAACCTGGCCTTCATCGGCCTAATGCCCCCTAGCCAAGAGGGCGGCGAATTCGAAGACCTGCTTCTGGTCCACGCACTTGGTGGCGGCGACCAAAGCGTGCTGTTCGAGGCGGTTCGGACCAATCTGCGGGCCACCTACGGCTTCAACGCGGGTCAGGCAAACTACACCCGCGACCTGCGCATCCTCGTCATGACCGGAGAGGTGGAAACCGCCAAACTGACAGACGTCGAAACAACCGTCAGACAGGCCTACACCGACTTCAGGGCCAATGGATTGCCGGGTGATCTGGCGGATCACAAAGCCTTGCATGCACCCACCTTCGCGAACCTGACAGACTTCGTCGTTGATCTGGCACGCACCGAAATGCAAGGCGCGCTCGACGGGTCGCAACCGGGTCGGTCCCTGCAACTTGCCGCAGAAATCGACGCCATCACCGAAGAGAGCATCGCCGCCCGCCTGCAAGACGCCTACCCCACCGCTGACGACTTCATCGTCGTCGCCGTCTCGCCGGATGCAACGGCCTTACCCGACGCCTGCGTCATCACAACGCCACAAGAAGCGGTCTCATGTCCGTAACAGACAGGCCGAACGAAAATGCGGGTGAAATTCCCCTTTCATGGTTCGGCAAAACGCTCTGGAAGTACACGCCGCTTTATCTGGAACTGATCTTTCTGGCGATCTGCCTGCGGCTTTTAGGGCTGGTGGAACCCTTCATCTTTCAGGTCATCATCGACCGTATCCTGCCGTTCGAGCGTGAAGCATCACTGCTGGTCGTCGTCGCCATATTCATCGGCGTCAGCCTGTTTCAACTGCTGTTTCAGGTCCTGTCTGAACTGCTGGGCATGATCACAGCCAACCGGGTCACACGGGAACTCGGCGCACGTATTTTCGAGCATCTGTTCCGTCTCCCCTTTAACCACTTCCGGAAATGGTCCGTGGGCGAAACCATCGCGCGGGTCAGTGAAACAGACACGATCCGGGCTTTCCTTGTGGGCACCACCACTGGCGTCTTCCTCGACCTGATCTTCGTGGTCGTCTACATCGCGGTCCTTTTCACACTCTCGGTCGAACTCACCCTCATCGTGCTGGCAGCCCTGCCCCTGCAATTCCTGATCTACTTCGGCTTCGGCCCTTTCCTGCGACGCCGCTTGCGGGCGCAATTTGATGCAGGCGCGGCCCACCAGACGCAGATGGTTGAAAACATCTCTGGCATCGCATCGGTCAAGGCGCTGAGCGCGGAAAACAAAATGCTCGAACGGCTTGATGACACCCTCAACAACAGCCTGAATGCCAGCTACCGGGTCGGTGTGCTCAGCATCTGGAATGATAAGCTGCTGTTTGTCATCGAGCAGGCCATCACCATCAGCATCATTTACTTCGGGGCCATGTTCGTCTTCGCGGGCGACATGACCCTCGGACAACTCATCGCCTTCCACCTGCTCGCCGCCAAAGTCACCGGCCCGATCGAAAACTTCTCTAGCCTGTGGGAGGCCTGGCAAAACGTCCGGGTCTCGCGCCAGCGTATGGGTGATGTGGTCAACGTGCCGATGGAACCTTTCGACGTGCTGCCAAAACTGCCCAAAGACATCGACGCAACCCTGTCCTTTGATACCGTCAATTTCGCCTACCACCCATCGGCCCCCATCTTGCGGCAGTTCAACTTCACAGCCAAACCCAACACCCTCACCCTGATCGTCGGCCCCTCCGGCATCGGCAAATCCACCTTCGGGCGGTTGGCCTCCGGCATTGATGTACCCAACACCGGCACCGTGCAGCTCGGCGGCGAAGATATCGCGGACTACGACCCTCACGACGTGCGCACCCGTATCGCCTACGTCCCGCAAGACCCCTACCTGTTCTCAGGCAGCCTGCGCGAAAACCTGATGATCGGGGATGAACAGGCCAGCGAAGCGGCCCTCGACCAAGCACTGCGCATCTCCGCCGCCGAAGACCTCGTCGCCCAACTCCCGCTCGGCCTCGAAACGCATGTCGGCGAACGCGGCTCTGCACTGTCTGGCGGGCAACGCCAGCGCATCGCCATCGCGCGGTCGCTTCTGCAGCGGCCAAAGGTCATTATCCTTGATGAGCCGACCAGCGCGCTCGACGCTGCAGCCCAGCAAACGATGGTCGCTGAATTGGCCAAGCTGAAATCCGAAGCCACGCTGATCATCATCACCCATTCCCCCGACATCTTCCCCGATGCCGATCACATCCTCGACTTCGCGAGCCTGAAATGACGACGTTCCCGGAACCGATGAAAATCACATCACCGACGCTGCACGCGACGATCTTCGTCACCATCGGCGTCTTCATCACAGTT
>CALILP010000011.1 GCA_938016515.1 uncultured Paracoccaceae bacterium | reverse complement strand
CACGATGTCCGACGCACAGTTTGAGCCGATGCGGTGAAGGTCAAATTTGCGGGCTTAGCTGCCGTTGAGGTTGTCAGACGATCTGCACTAGGGTTATCCGCAACTGGCACCTTTGAGATCGCGACCATACCAAATGACCTTTCGAAAACTACAGACGATCATTGACTTGCGGAGGGTGGCGATCAAGCACCTTGAACGTTCTTCACACACTTCGTCTCTCGAACGCAGTTTGCTGAAGACCTTGCAACACTCAATTTCTGAACGTGTTCCATGCTGGAAACTTGAACTGACCTCAGGGACCTGCCGCGAAGTACACCTGAGAGTAGCTTCTGCAGATAGTGACCCCGAGTTTCTCGGCGCGACCTGCATTCTTTTGCTTGATCGCTTCGAGAATTCAGAACGTGGTAGTGACTTCGAATGGGAATGGGACGCCTTCGTTACACGATACCGAAGCGCAGACGCCCCAACTCGGGCTGCAATAATGAATGGCTTGGATCAGGGGCGGAAGCACTCATTACTATCTGACGGAGTGAGGCCAAGCGTCTCGGACTGCACAACAAAACCTGTTCATGATGTTATCCGTCCACTTCTTCAGTTAGCGAAGTCGTTAACGGTAGAAGAACGAGAGTGGATCGCTCACGCGGACTATGGTGAAGATGTCAAAAAGCATCTCAGAGCACTCAATGAGTTGTTAGAAACCAACGACTGTATATATCCATCCGGAGAAAACTGGTTTCCCGCTGAGGTGGTCGAATTGGTTTCACATGGTAGCAAGAACCCAGGATTTGTGGGCTGTACTGCAATAATGCTCATCAACGCGATTGCCGACAATGACTTTCAAGCTAACGCGGACTTCAGATGGAGGGCACATCGGTATTCCTACGGTTCTCTTGCACCGATCCAACGTAGCGCTATCCAAGATGGATTTCGCCATATCTACGAAGTGCTCCGAGACTGGAACCCATATTCTGACCAATTCGCTCCCGAACGGTTACCGACTGATAGCTTTCTTCCGCTGTAGCAGTAGCGGCAAGGGCTCATACCAGACATCTGACTGCTTTCGTCGGGGCTTTGCGTGTTGCCAGGCAGTCGACGTTGGCAATGCGGACTTTTCAGACCTTCGCTGCGCTGACACTTATGTCAGGACTGAATTGGAATGAAAGCTAGACTTGCAATCTCGACGATCTCAAATTCGTGGCTTTTCGGGTGAATTGCAACGTCCTATTGGGGCTAAACGTAAGGCGGTCTACCCAGACTTTTCATCAGCTTTGGGGTTCGTGCTTTTCTGATTAGCCAAACGGAACAAAGTATTTCTCCGACACCGCAAATCGCGAAAAGTATCAGGACCCGATCAATATCGTCGTTGAGCAAGATGCCAGCAATGAACCCACTCAATAGGACAGCTAGCGGATATGACCCCTGTGCGATTGCGCGGCGTGTGCCAAGAACCTGACCAATTCGGTCCTTGGGTGTGGCTTCCAGCCAGATTGCCTGATTGACGACATTGCCTACTGGCAGGATGACTGCACGCAGCGTGAAGCCCGCAACAATCAGCCAAGGCAACATATTGAGCCCGACAAAAAAGCGTCCGGCGCCCGCTGCAAGTATCGTCGAAATGCAAATCACAAGAACACGATTTTTGGGAAGTGGTATCATCGCAGCCAGAAGCGATCCAACAATGGCACCAACCGACAGCGCTGAGGTCCCGATGGCGAACAAGCTTAGGTTATCGCCAGCTAGGCTCAGCAGTAAAAAAGGAATCAACCCCGCGCACAGTCCATTAAAGAAATTCTGCGATGCGAAGAAAATCAGAAGCAACCGCAGTTGAGGTTGGCCCGCGATATGATCTAGGCCCGCTCGCAAGCTGGTCAGACTGATGCGAGGCAATGCGCTGGCCGTGTCTTCCTTGGATTTCAATGTGAGCATTACAAGCCCTGCCATGCTCATCGCCAAAGCATCAAGTGCAAAGATAGCCCAAAGATATTCGGCCCCCGCAAGGCTATAAACAGCCAATCCCAAAAAGGGCCCGGTCGCCACGACCGTGTTTTGCACCGCAGCAGTCAGGCCAGAGGCCCGGCGAAAATCGCTTTCGTTTACGAGGTGTTTGACGCTGGCTTGCATTGCGACGGATTTCACGGATGCGATCACCGCACGCGCGAGAATGAACAGCCAAAAGACGACCGTCAGATTACCTCCCCATGCAATCGCAATCATTGTGGCAAGCGAGGCACCTGCTTCTGCAAAATTTGAAAAGCGTATGGCGGTAAGCACATTGATCCGATCAACCAGAACGCCGCCAAAGAAGCTAAAGTAAATCCGGGGTGCCAGCTGAAAGAAGACTGCCAGCGCCATTACCATTGCGCTTTGCGTTGCAACAAACAGGCTGGCGGAAATCGTAAAAGAGGTCACGGCAGCAAAGAATGCCGCCGTGCTTTGTATGCCGATCAGAACGAGAAAAGTACGTTGCATTTAGCCCTACGCGGCAAAAGGGTTCGCGGCTTGTAGTTCTTCGATTAAAACCTGCCCGTCAGGACCAAATTGATCGCGCCGCGCCATCAGCGCACTGCCAAGGAAGCGCATCGATTTCTCAGCCTGGCTGATTGATCTGCCGAAAGCATCTTTGGTATCTTCGTGCATCTGCGGATGGTTGGCAATCGCCGCGCGAAACGGGAAAACGCCAACATATACCGCAAAGGCGTGCAAACAACGATCCAGCTCCCAGTAGCGATTGCGCGCTTCGGCTGCGGTTTTGCGCCACGGGATTTCGATCTTTGCTGAGGTCACGCTTGAGAAACCGTCCTTCATCACGGATCGTTCGATTATTGTCAGATTGACCCGCTGATGCACACTTTCATGCAGAAGGTTTTCGGCAAGGACCGCGACGCTGTCCTTTTGGGTCAGTGCAGCGGGGGCAAGATGGCGCAACGCATTGCGGGAAAAGAAGCTGGACAGTGGAAAGGATGGCACCGTGATCGAGGTGAGCGGTGTGCTGACCCCGCTGTTCGCGCGCAAACGAACCGGAATCAGTGTATCAATTCCGTTTGCAACGGACTGGAAAAGGGTCTCATCGACGCTTGCCAAAAGCTCTAATGCTGCACCCAGTGGTTTGGTCAGGTCACCTGCCGTTGGATCGGTTTCGTGATCAGTCAGTGCAAGTGAATCGAGCACAGCTCGCGGCATGATCCCTGTGAATAGCTTTGTACGCGCAGCAGGGTGAAGCAACACGGACGCATCGCGCAGATCTTCAAAAAATGCCCCAGCTTGCGGCAGTTCACTTTCTGCAAGGCCCCACACCGCCAAAGATGGCGCAAGCGCGTCAGCGGCGCTTGGGTTCATCTTTCCGATCGTTGGGAGGCTTCCAGCGACGGTCGCCGCCATCAATTCAGAGTCTTTGGCAGAGAGGAGCATGACAAATTCCTTTCAAGTGCGACAGGCAAAGGGAGACGGGCGTGTGCGAAAATCTTCTTTCTGCGCGCTTTTGTGGTCGGTCTTCAAACCAATCCGCTCTGGCGTCCATCCGCTATAGGGCACGGCGCCATTATCGCGCAGCCGGTGGTCGCCAATGTATTCTAGCTTAAGGTAAAGCCGATCCATATCCTGCGGACACAACCGATGGACCTCAGAGACCAACGTTTCAATGCGCTCTCGGTTGCTCAGGTCTTCACCCGGAACCAATTCCTGTAGTCGGGCGCTGATTTCTGCCAGTTTGATGCGGGCCGTGCGGTGATGTTGGCTGAGTTGATAGCTCAACGGAACAACACGACCGAGACGCTCGATCCGTTCGAGCGGTGAAAGAGCAGGATCAGGAAGCAGTTCCAAAAGATAGTCTGAGATGTCTTTGAGCTGGGCCGCCACATCTTCGAAGCGTTCTTCGTATATCTCTGGGATTTTGATGGTCTTGGGCATAGGAATGATCCTCTCGTTATGGGCCGCACCGGGTGTTGAGAGCCAGAAAAGAGGGAAGAGACCGCAAAGCGCCCTCTTCCCAATTCAGTTAGGCGACTGGTTCATATCCACCGGTGGAGACGTCTGGATCAGGCACAGAGTGATCAAGACGCTTGGTCAATACGCAAATCGCTTTGTCAGCATAGTTGGTCATTTTATTTCTCCTTTGGTTCGTACCAATCGCGGTACAACGTGATCATCAGTGGAGGCGTCGCAATTGGCGATCTTACAGATTTGTAGGGGTACGGCGTGACAGGCGGGTTCGCCAAAATAAATCGGCGATTACACGCCGGTCATCTGTTCGCGACAACATCCACAATTGGACCCTACATTTCTGCGGGATTGTTCGCGTTCTGGTTTAGATTGAAAGTTCCGTTAATGAATTCATTGACGGATACTGGTTTGCAACAAGATATCCAAATTTCCATTGGCCATCAGCTCAATGCTGACCTTCTTGATCAGATGTTCCTCATGCGGGCGCGCGCATTCAAAGTACGCCGCCGCTGGAGTGTAGAGATCAAAGACGGACTAGAGCGTGATGGATTTGATGACTGCGCGCCTCAATATCTTCTCGCTCATGCTGACGGCATTCTTTTGGGGTCACTGCGCATTCTGCCATCCACTGGCCCCACAATGATTGCTGATGTTTTCCCAGAGATCCTTGATGGACAAAACATACCCACAGGGCCGCATATCGCGGAGGTTTCGCGCCTTTGCATCGACCCCCTTGTAATTATGGACAAAACCGACACAGCAACGCCCAACGCGATTACCAGAGCTATGCTTTCAGCCCTTTTTGCAAAGATGGGGCACACCCAAGTTCAGACGTTGGTCGCTGTACACGATCTGATGGTCGAACGCATTCTACGTCAGGCTGGCTGGCAGCCTCAAAGGCTCGGGCGGCCTATCTGTACGGATACCGGACTAACAACGGTGGCAAGCACGTTCGCTGTTCCAAAGCTTCCAAAAGCAGCAGTTGTCGCGGCCTCTAGCGGCTTTTCGCTTCCGCAGATTAGCCCGCTTTAAAGTCGAAAAGGGGCCTCCTATATTTCAACCATAAGTTGATTCGTTGAGGACATGCTATGTTAGGCAGCGTCGAATGGTGCAAAGACGAAGTGGCCGGTATTTCTAGCACAGATTGCTTACTCTCATCATGTCAGAAACTCTTGGAGGCAACGGGGATCGGCCACGTCTCTTATGCGCGCACTGACCTGAGCGGCCTAAGCTGTGTCGCAACAAGTTATCCAAGAAATTGGCGCACCCATTATTCGCAGAATGCGCTGCACGAAGTTGATCCCGTTATCGCAGCCAGTCGGGTCGATTCAACACTGCAATCCTGGTCTCCCCAAGCCTTTGGTCGACAATCCGGCGCATTCTTTGAGCTGGCCCATAGCTTTGGCGTTCCCACAAAGGGAGCTGCAGTTACCTTCCAAACACGAACAGGGTTTTCGATTTTTTCGGTTGCATACGATGGGTCTTGTAAGGCGTGGGAACGCGAGCTTGAAGCAAACAAGGTCGAATTAAACCTGATCGCGATGGCCTTTTGTGTCCGCGCGTCCCACCTTATCAATCAAGTGCATCTTTCGCCGCGTGAACGTGACGTCTTGCTGTGGACAGCACGCGGTAAAACCTCGTGGGAAACCGGTCAAATCCTCGGTTTGACAGAAGGTACGGTGAACCAATATCTAAGGTGCGCGATGAAAAAGACCGGCGCATCCAATCGCGTCCACTGCGTCGCGCAGGCGATCGAACTGGGACTTCTTAGCGCCGCTTAGACAAAAGCCAAAGGTATCCCGCTTGCACGGATCGAGACGGCCGATTGGTACAGGGCACAGTATTGGGTCACTGGGGTCCTCGCAGCCATTGCCCCTTACAACCCCATCTGTGCCCGGCCCAATGCGGTCAGGTCATCCACGGTCGCCCGCCCTACAAAATCCACCTCGTAATTCTCGGCCGCGAAGTCCGGTGCGGACTCGCCTGCTAGAAAGGCCTTGGCTTGTTTGGCTGCGTAGGCCGCGTTTTTGGCACACTTCGGCGTCGCCCCAATATAGATCACGTTGGCATAATCGCTTCCGCCATGTTCATCCGCGACCGAGTGGATCACATCCGGGTGCCACCACACCGTATCGCCCGGCCCGACCGTCGGGATCGACATGAGACCCTGCAGTATATCGCCATGCCAGTGCTGCCGCGCACCCAGCGCCCGCCCCGGTGCCGCACCGCACAGGTCATCCGGCTCCACGTCATCTTGCAAGGCCCGCATCAGAAAATAGCTGATGGATTTGGCCACCGGGATCAAAGAGAGCGTCCCGTCGCTGGGCCCCTGCTCTGTCAGCGCTGTCCAGCCCTGAAACGTCCGGAACATCGAACACACCGCAGGCGAGGAATACTCGCGCGTCTGGGTCCGATACGTCCCCTTCCACGGATCGTAGTCTTGCCAGTTGCCCGCGAAGATATCTCCATAAATCTGTTGATAGGCCGGATCGACCCAGCGTTCGTATGATCCGCTGTCCATATGCGGCGACAGGCCCAGCGTCGTATCCCCCGGCTCGCGCCTGCGGGTCCTGTCGGCATAGGCGTAATCTTGATCCGGGTCGAATTCATCGCCCGTTGGGCCTGCGACACTCCACAACCTGTTCATGAACTGCTTGGTGGCCGCCATCGCCGGGTCTTGACGGGCCTCGACCTGCGGTTTCGACCAATAAAGGCCGTAGATTTGCGGCGCACCTGAGGCCAGTTCGGAAAAGTATGTATCCATCCCGGCCTTTTCCTTGGCCTTCGTCAGATAATTGTTGCGGGCAATGTAATCACCGACTTCCGCGTTCCAGTCAGTCACCCGAGACGGGTCGAATACACCCCTGACAATGGCGCACCCCCGATGGCGAATAGCGGCACGGGTTGCTTCAGAAACGGATCCATCGGCGATGCTGGCGTAAGACACCTCTGGGATCACTGGTTTGCCCTGGGCCTGCAACGTCTGGATCGTGTCAACTTCGCGCAACATGCCGGATCGGATATCTGCAAAGGCCGCTTGCACATCGGTCAATCCGCGCAAATGCGTTTTTGCTGCTGCCACATATGGCTTGATCTGATCTTGATCCATCTGGCCCTCCCCGCCCATGTGATGGCCTTACCAATCTGTCCCATCGGGATATTCAGCAGGCCCCTTGATCTCTAGCTTATTGCCGAAAGGATCAAAGATATAGAACGAATGGCCCATGCCACGGGCACCGCCGTGGGTCGCTTCGCGGTCAATGGCAACATCGTGGGCAGCCAAATGGGCGCGCATATCATCCGGTTTGAACGGCGAGGTTGCGATGCAAAGATGGTCCACGTTGCGACCACCTTCGACGGGCGGAATGCCGTTCGCAGCCCCCGGATCGGTGATATCCCACAGCACAATCAGGGCGGCACCGGCCCAGACCTGCTCCATCCCCAACGTTGGGTAGGAGTAGCCGGGGACACACCCCAGCACGTCTTGATAAAACGACAAAGCTTTGGCCATATCATCCACGAGATAAACAACGTGGTCGATCCCAACGAGGGTAAAGGGCGGTGTACTCATGCGGCGTCCCACACCGGGCACCAAGGACCATCGACCAGCCGCATACCGCGATCCAACTTTGCGATCTCGGCACGCTCGGCATCCGTCAACGTGATCTCTCCTGCAGCCAGGTTCTCGGCGATCCGGTCTTTGTTGCCCGCAGAGGGGATCACAATATGACCCTCACTCAGCAACCAAGCCAAGGCAATCTGCGAGGCCGTTGCATCATGGGCCTTCCCGATCCGGGTCAAAACCTCATCATCCAGCACCGCGCCCCGCGCCAGCGGCGAATAGGCAGTCATCGTGACACCCTGCGCACGACAGGCCTCAACAATGGGGCCATTGTGCAGATACACATGCAGTTCCACCTGATTAGTCAGGATCGGACGATCCCCCAGCAAATCAAGTGCCTTGGCCAGATAGGGCTTCGTGAAATTCGACACACCGATGTTGCGGCACAAGCCTGCGTCATAGACGGCGGCAAACTGGGCCATATAGTCGGTGATGTCGTACTCATCCTTGATCGACGGATAATGCAGCAACAACAGATCCACCGGACCAACGCCCAGCTTGTCTAACGAGGCCTCAACATGCGGTCGGATCTGACCGGGACCAAAGCTTTCGGGAGCGACTTTAGTAGTCACCCACAGATCGTCCCGGGCGATACCGCTATCCGCAATCGCGCGACCGACGTACTCCTCGTTTTCGTACCCTTCGGCACAATCGAGATGGCAAAAGCCGGCCTCAAGGGCGGCCAGCGTGCACGCATAAGCAACCTGACCATGCCGATTCCAGGTGCCGTATCCAAGGCGGGGGGGTGAAGTCAGCATCTGCGTCTCCTCTGCGTTTGGGCGCAGATTAACGCTGGGACATAGCCGCTGCTAGCGCAAACATACGTAATTCTACGTAAGTTTTTGCCCCAGATCCAAGCCGTTCAAGGCAACGGCCGCATCCATCGGTTTCTTGCCGGGGCGCTGCACGCGGGTCACCTGCACGGCCCCTGTACGGCACGCAATGGTGAAGCCGGACAGCACATCGCCGGGTGCCCCCTTACCTGAAACAACGACGGCCTCCAGCAATTTCACCCGTTCGCCATCCACCTCGCACCAGGCACCCGGAAACGGAGACAACCCGCAAATATGGTTCGCAATGGCCCGTGCCGGACGGTCCCAAACCACCCGGGCCTCTGCTTTGTCGATCTTCTCGGCATAGGTCACGCCCGCATCTGGTTGCGGCTCCGGCACCAGATCCGGCAAACAGCGCAAGGCTTGCACAACCAACCGCGCGCCTATCGCTGACAATCGATCATGCAAGGCGCCCGTCGTCTCACCCTCGGCAATGGGGGTCGCTTCACGCAGCAACACAGGCCCGGTATCCAGACCGGCCTCCATCTGCATGATACACACGCCGGTCCCGGCATCACCGGCCATAATCGCGCGGTGAATAGGGGCCGCCCCACGCCACCGGGGCAACAAAGACGCATGAATATTCAAACACCCGGCTTCGGGCATGTCCAAAATCGCTTGCGGCAGGATCAACCCATAGGCCACAACAATGGCGACATCCGCGCGATGCCCGGCAAACACCTCCTGGGCCTCAGCATTCCGCAATGAGACTGGATGATACACCGGCAATCCCAACGCCTCCGCGCGGGCCTGCACCGGAGAGGGACGATCCTTTTTACCCCGCCCTGCTGGCCGTGGCGGCTGGGAATAGACGGCCACGACTTCATGCCCGGCAGCGACAAGCGCCTCTAGCACCGATACCGAAAAGTCCGGCGTTCCCATGAATACGATCCGCATCCGTTCCCCTTCATTTCGCCAGAACAACTCGCCCCGCTGGCAAGCGTCCCGCACGCACAACCAACGCCAACACCCGCGTCACCCCAAATTCTTTCTACAAGAATTTGCGCCAGACTTTTTCTTCAAAAGTCTGTCATCGCGCCAGCTTCTTAGCCTTGCGCAACACCATATCGCGCTTGGTCTTGCTCAACAGATCAAAATACATCTTACCGGCCAAATGGTCGATCTGATGCTGGACAGACGTGGCCCACAGCCCCACAAAATCACGATCCTCCTGCACCCCATCACGGTTCAAGAAACGAACAGTCACAGCACGTGGCCGAGACACTTTCGCACTCACCCCCGGCAAATTCGGCGAGGCCTCCTGATGCTCGCGCAACTGCACACTGGCGTGTAACACCTCCGGATTTGCCATGCACACGGCCTGACCGCGTTCATCGCTTGCATCAACGACAGCCAAACGGTGCATCACGCCCAGTTGGACAGCAGCAAGACCCACACCCGGCATCGCCTCCATGGCGGCGATCATCTCATCCCAGATCGCACAAGTCTCGTCGGTAACAGCCTCTACGTCTGCCGCAGGGGTCCGCAATGCCGGGTTTGGCCACATGACAAAGGGTCGGGTCATGATGATTTATCCGTAATGAGAACACCATCAAGGTGATCAATTTCATGCTGTGTACACGCGGCAGAGAACCCGCTGAAATCGGCCTCATGATCTGCGCCACTGACGTCTTGCCAGTACAGCCGCACAACATCCGGGCGGGCCACGTCAATCAGTTGGTCAGGGATCGACAAACATCCTTCGGGCTGGGTCACCAGACGATCTGAGGCACTGACCACCTGCGGGTTCACAAATACCATCGGTGTCGGATCGCCATCCTTCCACGTCGCGTCCATCACAAAGATCCGCGACAGAACCCCAACCTGAGGCGCCGCCAAACCACGACCGGGGGCCGCATACATCGTTTCACGCATGTCATTTGCAAGGGTCATCAAGTCCGCATCAAACATAGTCACAGGGGCACAGATCTGTCTTAACACCGGATCCGGCACCGTGCGGATCGCCAAAACTGCCATCTTAGTCAGCCCGCGCCATTTCACGCTTCAGCTTTTGCATTTTGCGGGTGATCATCTGACGCTTGAGCGGCTTGAGATAGTCGATGAACAACTTTCCATCAAGATGATCAATCTCGTGCTGGACACATGTCGCCCACAAGGCGTCAAACTTTTCAGACCGCTGTTTGCCATCGATATCCTGCCAATTCACCGTGACCTCGGCTGGTCGGGTCACATCGGCATATTGGTCCGGGATCGACAAGCAACCTTCTTCATAGACGCTGGTGTCTTCTGACGTCCAGACAACCTCTGGGTTGATCAAAATCATCGGCTCTGGGGTCGCGTTTTCCTCTTTCACGCAATCCATCACCAGCATCCGCTTGGCCAAACCCAGCTGCGGTGCGGCAAGCCCGATACCGGGGGCTGCATACATGGTTTCCAGCATGTCGTCGGCCAGCTTGGCAAGGTCCTTGTCGAAAGTACCGACAGGGTCTGCTTTGGCCTTCAGGCGGGGGTCAGGATGGATCAGAATCTTGCGTAGCGTCATAGGCCTGATGTAGCCCGTCACCCCAGCCATCGCAAGCCAGTGGAGGTCTCACAGGATTTCGACTTGCGCCACTCGCCCAATGACCGCAACTTGCCAACACCTTAATAAACCGGAGACCCCTATGGATTTCGACAAGATCATCGACCGCCGCAAAACCCATTCGATGAAATGGGACAGCATGGCGCGGATCTATGGTGTCTCGCCCGATGATGGCCTTGCGATGTGGGTCGCCGATATGGACTTTCATCCGCCGCAATGCGTGCAGGATGCGGTTAAGGCGATGCATGACCACGGTGTTTACGGCTACTACGGCGAAGAAGGCGAATATCTCGACGCAATCGCGTGGTGGATGGCCAACCGGCATGGTTGGCAGATTGACCCGTCTTGGGTGTTCTCAACTCACGGCCTTGTCAACGGAACTGGCCTGTGCGTCGATGCCTACACAAAGCCGGGCGACGGTGTCGTCTTGTTCACCCCGGTCTATCACGCCTTCGCAAGGGTGATCGCGTCAGCAGGCAGACAGGTTGTTGAATGCCCGCTTACCAACCGCAATGGCCGCTACGAGATGGACTTCGACGCTTACGATGCTCAAATGACGGGCAACGAACGGATGGTCATCCTCTGCTCCCCTCACAACCCAGGTGGCCGGGTCTGGACCAAGGCAGAGCTGGCAGGTGTCGCAGCCTTTGCCAAACGCCACCAGCTGATCTTGGTCTCAGACGAAATCCACCAAGATCTGACAATGCCCGGCCACACGCACATTCCGACTGCTCACATCGAAGGGATCACTGACCGGTTGATTACGATGACTGCCACAACCAAGACCTTTAACATTGCGGGCAGCCACATCGGTAATGTGATCATCGAAGACCCCGACTTGCGGGCACAATTTGGGGCGCGCATGTCAGCCCTCGGCATGTCGCCCAACAGCTTTGGTTTGGTCATGGCGACAGCGGCCTACACCCCTGACGGTGCGGCATGGGTCGATGCTTTACGAGGGTATCTTGATGGAAACCGGCAGCTGTTGGACGCGGGTTTGAACGCAATTCCCGGTGTGCACTCTATGGCGCTGGAATCGACTTACCTGTCATGGGTCGACTTTTCGGGGACAGGCATGACCCCTGCGGACATTCAAAAACGGGTTCAATCCGACGCCAAAATCGCAGGTAACCACGGCAGCAGCTTTGGCCTTGGTGGTGCAGATTTCATGCGCTTCAACATCGGCATGCCGCGCGCCCAAATAGAAGAGGCGGTCACCCGCCTCACCCGTGCCTTCAGCGATTTGCAGTAAGCCTTAGCTAGAGATCATTGCAATTGGTGCATCCGCTTCGCGGACAAAATCGGCCGGGGGGCGATCTGGAATGGCATGCAGCCATTTGAAACCGAAGACGCGTTCGTCCCCATCGATATCACTGTCGATAACAAGACATTGATACAGCTGTCGGCTACCATCATAGATCGCCACGCGCCCCCGCAAACGCGGTGCCATCTTGGCATCCAGTGCAAAGCCGTCGTCCCACAACCGGGTAATCCGATATACGGCATCCCCATCATGCACACACAGCCGGCTTCCCCGACGTAGTGATTGCTTACGGGCTTGCGCCAATCCGTCGCGCACAGCTTCTGGCAGCATCTCAAACATAGCAGCACTCCTATCCCCACGCCGTTAAGGATGGACACAGAAGTATGAAATTCAAGTAACAAAATCCGCTGCAACGCAGCGGAAATCCCTTATTTTTTCAGGATCTTACGTGAGAACAGGCCTCAATACCGAATTAACGTGTCTACCATTGCATACATTGCGATGCCGCATTTCAGCCATAAATATGCCCTCTTGCGACCACATTAAGTCATTGGATTAATGCGGATAATCAGGCCTTCACTTTGGGCCGCAACACATGTGGTTTCGCTGCGTCATAAAGGGCCGAATCCGGGAACCCATGATTTTCTGCAAGTGCAGGGCCCACCATGATTAAAGCCGTCCGCGTGATCTTTGCTGCCCGCACTTTTGCATGAATATCGGCAAAGGTGCCGCGCAGAATCAACTGATCCGGCCAAGAGGCGCGGTAGATCACAACCACAGGGCAGTCTTCCCCATAAAAAGGAATCAGTTGGCGCGCGATATCGCGCAACGCCCTGATCCCTAAGTGGATTGCCAAAGTCGCCCCCGTGCGCCCGAAATTTTCCAACGTCTCGCCATCTGGCATCCCCGTTGATTTCATCGACATCCGGGTCAAGATGATTGATTGCGCCACCTCCGGCACCGTCAACTCAGTGCCCAAAGCCGCCGCTGCCGCCGCATAGGCAGGCACACCGGGAATGATCTCATAATCAATCCCGGCCTCTTTCAATCGCCGGATCTGCTCTGCAATCGCACCATAAAGCGATGGATCGCCTGAATGCACCCGCGCCACATCCTCGCCGCGCGCATGGGCGGCTACAATCTCTGCATGCGTCTCATCCAGTGTCATCGGTGCAGTGTCCAACACCCGCGCGTCATCGGGCGCACAGTCCACCACCTCAGCAGGCACCAAAGACCCAGCATACAAACACACCGGACAGGCCCCAATCACACGGGCCGCCTTCAGCGTCAGCAACTCGGGATCACCCGGCCCCGCACCAATAAAATATACAGTCATTTTAGTCTCCCACCGCGATTCGACTTTGGGTCAAGGATCGCGCAGCGACCGTGCGCAGCACGGCTTGTCCTTGAGGCAAAGTCGACTCGCCAAACCCTCGCACTGGCCTGTTTATGGCAAACCTGCCCATAAACGGCCTCTCAGCACATCTTCCCAAACGGGATGGCGGGAGGGGCGTCGGCGCAGCCGCGCGTCTCCCCCTCATCCCGCCAAATCCCCATCAATCTTGCGCGCATACCCACGCGGCGTGAACATCCGCGGCCCTTCACCTAACGCAGCCAACCGCGAATGCGAGGACCCCACCAGAACAACGGTTAGCATGTCCACCTCATCCACATCCAACTGATCCAACCGCCGATACCGGACATGTTCTTCAGGCCGCCCCAATGACGAAGCTAACATCACCGGCGTCTTCGCAGGGCGATGCTGCAACAAAATATCCCGCGCCTCCGCCAATAACGTCCTGCGCCGTTTCGACACCGGATTATAGAAAGCGATCACAAAATCCCCCTCCGCTGCCGCCTTCAACCGCTTCAGAATATCGTCGCGCGGCGTCAACAAATCACTCAACGAAATTGCACAGAAATCATGACCCAAAGGTGCACCGGCCCTTGCTGCTGCCCCCTGCAACGCACTCACACCGGGCGAACACACAACTTCCGCGCGCCGGGCCGCATCCGACACGCCCATCTGTTCCGGCCCACGATCCAGCAGTTCAAACACCAGCGCACCCATCGCATAAATCCCGGCGTCCCCGGAACAGACAAGGGCCACATCCTTGCCCTTGCCCGCCTGCTCCAACGCATAGCGACAGCGATCTTCCTCGCCACCAAGCGGAAAATCCGACCGCGCCTTGCCCACAGCCAAAGGACCAAGCAGGTCAATATAGAGGCCATAACCCACCAGTTCTTCGGCCCCTGCGACAAGTTTGGATACTTCAGGCGTACGCCAAGAGGCCTGCCCCGGCCCAATCCCCACAATCGACAGCCGCCCTCGCGACCGCCCCTGCAAGGCCGTCAGCGGCTCAGGTGCCAAAGCGATGGCGCAGGTCGCATTGGCGGTCTTGCGCTTTGGATAGGCCAGTTCAGCATCTGCACCCGCCTGCGCCAAAGCCGCAGCCTCCGAAACCCCATGCGCGCCAACTTCCGCAAAAACGACATCCGAGGGATTGGCCAAACGTGGCGTCTCCGCTTCCAACACATCAGCGTCAAACACCCGCAACGGCACACCCAGATCGGCGGCCAAAGCAATCACCGCAGGCTCATCCGCCTTCAACGAGATCGTATTGACCGAATGCACAGCCTCACGCGCCAACCCGGCTTCATCAAGGACCGAGGTCACCAATTCAGCCAATTCCGCTGGCGCACAATCCCGCGCGCATCCCACGCCCAGCGCCAACCGCTGCGGCGCAAACTGCAGATGATCCGGCCCTAAATTAGCCTGGGCGTCCATCGTCGCCGAAATCCGCAAACCCGTGCCTTCCGGCAAATCCGCCAACCACGGCGCATCCCCCGCCACGACAGCACCACCGCCGGACAACAACCCAGCCATCGCGCTCTTCGCATCAGCACGGTTCACCAACCGCCACCCCGCAGGAGGGTCATCTAAAGCAACCCCCAGCGCCACGTCCCCCGCAGTCGTCACAGCGGCCACAGCGTCCAACGCCGCCGCAATCTCAGCAGCCAGCTTATTCGCCCCACGATGCCCGCCCAACAACGGCACCACCACAGCGCCATCATCCGACACCGAAATCACCGGCGGCTCGCTGATCTTGTCGGCCAACAAAGGAGCGACCGCCCGGATCAAAATCCCCGAGGCACAGACCCCCACAACCGGCATACCAGCAGCAAACAAGTCCCGCACATGATCCAAGGCATTGGGAAAAAACGCATCTGCTTGCTCCACACGCCCCTGCCGCCCATGCACCTGTGCACCCAGCACGTCAGCCACACGATGCGCCACGGCCTCCCCAGAACGAGACAAAGCCAAAACAACGGGTTTCAGAGCCATGGATCAGCTCCCTTCGCAATCAAAATCATCGAAAAATACGGGGCCTTTTCCGGGGCCTCCGCCAATGGCAACACCACCTCTTCGGGCAATGTCGCGCGCTCTACATACATCGCCTGCGCGGTCAGGCCCAAAGCGTCAATCACACCCCTGATCTTCGGCAAATGCCGCCCCACCTTCATGATCACGACACTCTCGGCGCCCTCAATCCGCACCCGCAATTCATCCTCAGGCAACGGCCCCGGCAACACAGTCAACCGCTCATTGCGGGCAGCCAATGGCATCGCGGCAGAGGCGGCACAGGCGGTCACAGAGGTCACCCCCGGCACAACCTGCACATCGTAAACATCAGACAGTCGGGCAAAAATATACATGAACGACCCATAAAAGAAGGGATCACCCTCACACAGACACACGACATCCCGCCCGGCATCCAAATGCGCAGCAATCGCAGCAGCGCCCGTATCATAAGCGGCCTGCGCAGGCGCGCGTTCGACCGACATCGGCACATCCATCACGATCTCAACGGCGTCATCGGCAATCAGATCAGCCGCAATCGCGCGCGCAAAACTCGCGCCGCCCGCCAAGGTCGGATAGGCCACAACCGCAGCCCGTTCAATCAACCGC
>CALILP010000010.1 GCA_938016515.1 uncultured Paracoccaceae bacterium | reverse complement strand
GCGTCTTTGTTTTGTCGCTGGAACCGGACGATAGAGCGCCAGAGCGCATCCCGCAGACAAAGCCATCGTGGCCAGTCCAATTGCGGTGTGCGGGAGTTCCGCCATTGTATCAAAGCCAAGCGCCAACCCACCGGCAAGCAGTGATATCCGCAATGCGTTGCCCAACAAGGCAAAGCCCACGATCATCGCAAGCCCGATGCAAGCACGCAGGAAAGCGGGGCGGTAAATCACATTCAGGAACGCCCATAGGCTGACCATCAGCAGTAGCCCCGACGCCCCAGAGCATGGCAGGTCCACCAGCACATCCGCCCCGTTGACCCGCAGCCGCACTCCTTCGCAGATCAGGTCGCGAAAGACCGGTGACAGCATTTGACAGGCCACATCCGCCGAGACCATCTGCAATGGATAGCCTGCCACCCGTTGCAGGATCGGCCCGAGCGGCAGTGCAAACAGGAAGAAGACCGCCAGCCAGAAGGGCGAGATCGCAAAGCGCCGTCGGTCCAGCCCCATCACCGTGGCCAAGGCGTAGATGTCGGCGGCAAGCGCCAGCGCGCTGAGGATGTTGATCGCAAGGACCTGGCCCAGCAGCCGCAGGGACGCCGCAAAAAGGAATAGAACAAAAACGCGCCCGGTCTGAGGCGCCCCTTGGGACGGGGAGCTCGATAGGGAGGCTACCGCCAGACCGGCAAGCACAAGGCAGTAAAGACCGCCGTGGGACTGATAGGATGGGTCCTGCCAGCTGTTGATCAGCCATGTCAGGGGATCAAGCGCCAGCAGGGACGATGCCGCCGCCAATCCGATCCATACCAATGTGTCGCGTTTTTGTTCCATGGGCACGGTGTGACGGTCTGCTGTGCAGCCACCCGCGCGAAGATGTGCAGATTGTGTGCAGAGCGGCTGTTCATAGGCCGGTCGATGACTTGACCCCTGCCCTCAGACAGGCCACATCGGCCACATGACACAGATTGCATTGATCACCGGCGCGTCGCGCGGCCTTGGGGCTGCATTGGCAGAGCGCCTGGCAGAGACCCACCACATCGTCGCCGTTGGCAAAACCACCGGCGCGCTGGAAGAATTGGACGACCGCATTCAGGCCAAGGGCGGCCAGTCGACGCTGGCCCCGATGGATATTACCGTCGAAGCGGCGATGCAGCAGCTTTGCCGGTCGATTTATGATCGCTGGCAAAAGATTGACCTGTGGGTCCATACCGCCGTTCATGCCGCACCCTTGGCCCCTGCCGGTCATATCGGCCCCAAGGACATGGACAAATCCATCCTGACGAATGTCACAGCAACCGCGCGACTGATCGGATATATCTCTCCGTTGTTGGGCACCGACGGCAAGGCCGTCTTTTTTGATGACCCCAAAGGCGGCGCCCCCTTCTTTGGCGCCTACGGGTCCACCAAGGCCGCACAGATCGCGATGGCCCGCAGTTGGCAGGCTGAAAGCGCCAAGAACGGCCCACGGGTTGAGGTATTGACCCCTCATGCCATGCCAACAGCCACACGCGCGCGGTTCCACCCCGGCGAGAACCGGGATGATCTGGCCGCGCCCGCTGATGAGGCCGCCCGCCTGTTGCCCTTGATTCTGGGGTGAATGCCGCGGTCGCAGAGATCGCACAGCGTGTCATTGCCGCCTCGCCCCCCGCCCCCATGCGCACCAAGATTGTCGGGATCGATGGGTGTGGCGGTGCTGGAAAATCGACATTGGCCCGCAAGCTGGCAGACCGCCTCGGTGCCCAATTGATCCAGACCGATGATTTCGCCAGCTGGGACACGCCTTTGGACTGGCACGACAGGTTGCTTTCGCAGGTTTTGATCCCGTTGCACGCCAACAGACCCGGCCATTACCAACGCTATGATTGGGGTCAAAGGTCCCTTGCCGAATGGCACGATGTGCCCGTTCAGGACATGGTCGTTCTGGAAGGTGTCAGCAGCACACAGGCACTTTTCCGACCGATGCTGGCTTACGCAATCTTCGTTGACACCCCCAAAGATGTCCGCCTGAAACGCGGCTTAGACCGGGACGGTGCAGAGGCTTTGGCGCTGTGGCAAAGCTGGCAGGCCGAAGAGAACGCTTATCTGCGGCGCGAGACCCCGGCGGACTTTGCAGACCTCATTCTTGACGGGACAAAGCCCATTCCCGACGAAACCTGAGTCCCCGCAGCAACAGACCTGCTGTCACCACACCGCTTGCCTTGCCGGGCCAGCACAGCTCGCTTAAGCCTAAGAAAAACAAAGGGGCGGGCATGCGTATTCTGGTGACCAATGACGACGGCATTAATGCCCCCGGTCTGGCCGTGCTGGAACAGATTGCCGCGGAGGTGTCAGACGATGTCTGGGTTGTGGCCCCCGCATTGGAACAATCGGGCGTCGGCCATTGCATCAACTACACCCGACCCACCTTGCTGACCGAGATCGGACCACGCCGTTTTGCCATCGAAGGCTCGCCTGCGGATTGCGTGCTGGTGGGCATTCACGAGATCATGAAAGACGCAAAGCCTGATCTGATCCTGTCTGGCGTGAACCGTGGTAACAACGCAGGCGAAAATACCCTGTATTCTGGAACCATCGGGGCCTGCATGGAAGCGGCCCTGCAAGGGTACAACGCCATCGCCCTGTCGCAGTTTTACGGACCAGACAATGCCAAGGCCGATGACCCCTTTGAGGCATCACGGGTTCACGGTGGTCCGCTGGTGCGCAAACTGGTCGATCAGGGGATCTGGACAGACGACGACTACCGCGTCCTTTACAACGTCAATTTCCCGCCTGTGCCGGCCGCTGACGTCAAGGGCCATCAGGTTGTGGCCCAAGGGTATCGCCCGAACGCCCGTTTCTCGGTTGAACCGCAGACATCACCGTCGGGCAGACGCTATACTTGGATCAAGGGCGGCATGCAGCAGGACCGCACTGCAGAAGGTACGGATGTGGCCGCCAATATGGATGGTTATATCTCTGTGACGCCAATGCGGGTCGATCTGACCGCCTATGACTTGCTCGATCAACTCAAGGACCAACTGGCGTGAACGTTGCAGCTGACATCAAGATGCAGTTTCTGTTTCACCTGCGATCAAAAGGGGTGATGGACACCCGTGTTCTGACGGCGATGGAACACATTGATCGGGCAGCCTTCCTGAAAGGGTTGTTCAGGGATCGGGCCTATGAGGACGTGCCCCTGGCCATCGGCTGCGGCCAAACGATCAGCCAGCCGTCCATCGTGGCCATCATGACAGAGGCGCTGGACGTCCAGCCCCGCCATAAGGTCCTAGAGATCGGCACCGGCTCTGGCTATCAGGCGGCGATCCTGTCGCGCCTCGGCCGCCGGGTGTATACGGTGGACCGGTTCAAGCGATTGGTCAGCGAAGCAGAGGAGGTCTTTAAGGCTCTCAACCTGACGAATATCACCGCCGTCACCGCTGATGGCAGCCACGGTTTGCCCGAACAATCCCCCTTTGACCGCATCCTGTTGACGGCCGCTGCCGAGGACCCGCCCAGCACCCTCTTGGCGCAACTGCGGATCGGGGGTATCATGGTGTTACCCGTCGGCCAGTCTGACGCGGTACAACGTCTGATCCGGGTCACAAAAACCGAGACCGGCTACGACTACGAAGAATTGCGGACCGTCCGTTTTGTGCCCCTGCTGGAAGGCATCGGCCAAGACTGACGCAACACCAAGGCGAACAGGGCAGAACCCGGACAAACCGGGCGTCCGAACGAGGAGCAGACATATGGCCGCCATCCGGCGTACCGGCGCAAGCCGCTTTTTGACAACCACCGCAGCACTGGTGGTTTTGGTCGGGTGTTCCGGCGAGACATCCAACTTTGATTTCGATCTGCGCGACCTTGGCGACGGGTTTGACACCAGCGACGCTGTGTTCAATCTGCCGGACCGTCCCGCGCCGGATGATCGCGGCGTGATTTCCTACCCCAATTATCAGGTGGCTTTGGCCCAACAGGGCGACACTGTGACCACGGTCGCCACCCGCCTTGGCCTTGATCCCACGGCTTTGGCCCGCTTCAACGGTGTCGACACAGATACGGCCTTGCGGGCGCAAGAGGTGCTGGCACTGCCGTCTCGGGTTGCTGAACCGTCGCCTGCGACGGGGGCTGTTGGCACGGGTCCGATCCAGCCACTTGATGTCGGCAGTATCGCCACAACAGCGCTGGACCGCGTGGATGCGCAGGCTGGCACGGCGGCGGCCAGCACGCCGACACCTGCACCGCAAGCTGGCGCAGAGCCTGTCCGCTACCGGGTTGGCAGAGGCGAAACCGCGTTCTCTATCGCGCGCCAGTTCAATATACCTGTCTCGAGCATTGCAGCCTGGAATACCCTGGACGCGAACCTGACGGTCCGTGAAGGCCAGTTCCTGCTGATCCCGCAAAGCGGCGCACCCGCCCCTGCCCCCTCTGTTGCTGACACCCCTGCCACAACACCCGGGACAGGCAGCGTCACGCCTTTGCCGCCAAGTGCTGCCACCCCGCTTCCCGATGATGACACGGCAGCGGACGCGGCCCCCCAAGCGCCGCAAGCACCAAACCTGAATGCAGGCACAACAACACCAACACCCGAGGCACCAGCAGCCCCACCCGCCGCAGCCCCGGTTGCTGACAACGCACAGCTGGTGCGGCCCGTTGATGGCACGATTATTCGGGGCTATGCGCCGGGCCGCAACGAAGGCATCGACATTGGTGTGCCTGCCGGAACTGCTGTAAAGGCCGCGGATGCCGGGTCTGTTGCTGCTGTGACAACCGATACCTCTGGTGTTGCAATCGTTGTGATCAAGCACGCAGATAACCTGCTGACCGTCTATACGAACCTGTCTGATCTGGCCGTCAGCAAAGGTGACACCATCAGTCGCGGCCAAGAGATTGCCAAGGTTGGGCCCGGTAACCCAAGCTTCTTGCACTTTGAAGTGCGCCGTGGGTTGGACTCGCTTGATCCTGCGGATTTCTTGCCATGACGGCACGAGCAGATTGATGGAGCCATTTGCGCCAGATACCTTCGGCACGCTGAATGCCACAGATTACGACGAAACGCAGGACCCCGGCACGACCGATGCGACGGTGGATTTCATCTATGATCTGATGGGCGGCACCGGGTCTGCGCTGGAACTTGCGATTGGGACAGGCCGGATTGGTGTCCCCCTTGCGGGACGTGGGATTGCTGTCTCAGGCATCGAAGGGTCCCAAGACATGGTCGATATCATGCGCGCCAAACCCGGCGGCGCCGATATTCCGGTTGTCATCGGCGATATGGCAGATGGCGCAATCGAGGGCACATTTGATCACGTCTTTTTGGTATTCAACACGCTGTTCAACCTGCTGACCCAAGAGGCTCAGGTCCGGTGCTTTGCCAACGCGGCCAAACGTCTGAAGCCCGGTGGAACATTTCTGGTCGAGACCTTTATCCCCCGCTTTGACACTTACATTCATCATCAGCAGATGAAATCGCGGACACTGACCCGCGATGCGCTGATGTTTGAGGCGATACATCACGACAGCGCCACCCAGCGGCTGGATTTCCAGCGCGTGCATGTCCGGGCCGATGGCATGACGCTGGTCCCTTTCATGATGCGCTATGCCTACCCATGCGAGTTGGATCTGATGGCGCAATTGGCGGGGATGCGGCTGCAGGATCGCTTTGGTGGATGGAACAAGCAGGCGTTTGATCGCGAAAGCGCGATGCATATCTCTGTTTACGAGAAACCCGCCTGACGGCGGCGCGGCGGGTCGAAGCCTCGCCCTACGGACACTCTTGATGGATGCGCCTGATGTGACCGTGATTAGGGGGCCAGCCCCCGCTGCGCGTCCCCCGGGATATAGAAAGAAACAAAGAAGTCTTTGGCCTAGTGCCTAGCGCAAAGTCACGCCTTTGCGGCCAGCGAGGTCGACAAAGTATTGCCAAGCCACCCGGCCCGATCGCGAACCGCGGGTGGCCTGCCATTCGATGGCCTCTGCCCGCAGGGTGTCATTGTCGATGGTGACACCGTGGGCGTCGCAGTACCCCTGGATCATTTCGAGGTATTGGTCTTGGTCGCAGGGGTGGAAGCCGAGCCAGAGGCCAAAACGATCCGACAGCGAGACTTTCTCTTCCACCGCCTCTGCCGGTGAGATCGCCGTGGAGCGTTCATTTTCGATCATGTCGCGGGGCATCAGGTGGCGCCGGTTGGAGGTCGCATAGAGCACCACGTTGTCGGGTCGTCCGGCGATCCCACCGTCGAGGACTGCCTTAAGCGATTTATAGTGCGCATCGTCGTGGCTGAACGAAAGGTCGTCGCAGAACATGATGAACCGTTGTGGCACGTCCCGCAGCAGATCGAGGCAGCGCCCGATGCTTTCCATATCCTCGCGCTGGACCTCGACGACGCACAGGCGCGGGTGATCCACTTGAACAGCGGCATGGATCGCTTTGACAAGGCTGGATTTCCCCATCCCACGCGCACCCCAAAGCAGAGCGTTGTTCGCAGGCATTCCAGCTGCGAACTGGCGGGTATTGGCCAGCAATGTGTCACGTGACCGGTCGATCCCGATCAGCAGATCCAGATCGACCCGGTTCACCCGTGGCACAGGTATCAGTTGATCCGGGTCCGGGTGCCAGACAAAGGCCGTCGCCGATGTGAAATCCGGAACCGGGTGCGGCGGCGGGGCCAGACGCTCTAGCGCCTCGGCGATCCGCTGAGCTGTGTCTTCATTCACGCTTTGGGCTCCGCGTCTGCTTCAGCCTCTGCGAGGTCCGCCTCTTCTTCGTCGTCGATATCGTCAAAGAGGCTTTCGTCTTCGCCGATAACCCCTTCCGCGCGCGCGGCCCTGTCCTTGCGACGCTCCACGCCCGCGACCAGATGGATCGAAATTTCGTAAAGGCCAAAGACCACGACAAACAAGATCAGCTGGGTCGTGACATCGGGCGGTGTCACCAGCGCCGCCACAACCAGAATGCCCACAATCGCGTATTTGCGCACATTGCGCAGGCCCCGCGACGAGGCCAAACCGGCCGTTCCCATCAGGGTCAACAATACCGGCAGCTGAAAGCAGATCCCGAAGGCCACGATCATTTTCAGCGTGATATCAAGGGTTTCATTGACCTTACCGTTAAAGACGATGTCCACGCCCGTGTCTGTGACCGGTGCCGCGAAAGCCGGTAACGCGCGGCCACCGCCAGGTGCGTCAGGCAACAACAGCGCCCCGTCGGGTGGTGGGGCCACAACATCTGACATAATCGCAGAGACATAGGACGGCAGGTCAGCAAACCCAAGAAAGAAGGCCATTGCCAAAGGCACAACGACGTAGTGCGCAAAGGATGCACCCAAGACGAACAACAGCGGCGAGGCGATGATGAACGGCAGGAAGGCGTTCTTTTCGTTCTTATAAAGACCGGGGGCCACGAACCGCCAAAGCTGATAGGCGATGACGGGGAAAGACAGGGTCAGACCGCCGACCACAGAGATGCGGATCAGGGTAAAGAAGTACTCTTGCGGGGCAGTGTATTGCATCACCGGGTTGGGGTTGCCCAGGTTGCGCATTGTCCGCTCGATTGGTTCCAGCAGGAAGTCCAGCAGCATGCCGCCAAAGGCAAAGCAGAATACCATGGCGACCAGAAACGCTGCAACGGAATAGATCAGCCGGGACCGCAGTTCGGTCAGATGTTCGATCAGCGGGGCGGCGCTGTCGTTGATCGTGTTTTCGTCGCTCATGCCTCGCCCTTCGGCTCTGTCGTGGGGGCCGGGTCTTCTTCCATCTTCACGTCAACCGGGGTTGTCCGCTCTGTCGCTTGCAGCTTTTCGCGTTCGATGCGGGCTTCGGCGGCTTTGGCCATGTCTGCTGTCATCTTTTCCTTGGCCGCCTGACGTTCCGGCGACAAAGCGGCTGCCGCTGCGGTCACGCCGGTGGCTTCCTTGATCTTGTCGACCCCAAAGGCCTTGGGATTGGCCGCCGCCTTGATCCCCTTAGAAATGTCATTGACGCCTGCATCATTTGCCGCGTCGTTCATCGCTTTGGAGAACTCGCGCGCCATGCCTTTGGCCTTGCCTGTGAACTCTCCCATGGTGCGGAAAAGTTGCGGCAAGTCCTTGGGGCCAATCACGATGAGGGCCACAATGCCCACCACCATCATTTCGCTCCAGCCGAGACCAAACATCAGCTGTCCTTTCGGTCAGGATCGGGGGTGCAGATCAGACTTTGTCTTTTTCTTCAGCGGGGGTCACATCCTTGGCGACGTCTGCCGCTTCGGTGATTTCCTTGTCGCCGTCGTTCACGCCCTTCTTGAAGGCGGTGATCCCTTTGCCGACTTCGCCCATCAGCGAAGATACTTTGCCCCGGCCAAACAGGACCAGAACCACAACGGCAATCAAAAGGATGCCGGGAATACCAATGTTGTTGAGCATATTATCTCTCCTACGCGCGGGGTGCTGCGCCCACGATCAACTGTCATTACGTGACACATAGGACCGATCTACGCCTCTGGGAAGAGCGAAAGACGCAGTAAAAGCCCTTTTATGCAAAGGTTTTGCCAACTTTGCGTCAGTAACTTGTCAGTTGTCAGTTTTTTGTCAAAACTGCGGGTGACCTGATAGGAAAAACTGATGCGCCGTGCTGACCGACTGATGACACTTGTTCAAATCCTGCGCGACGGCGCTTTGCACCGTGCGGGTGACCTTGCCGAAGCTGTTGGTGTCAGCTTGCGCACGATCTACCGGGACATGGAAACGCTGGCCGCCTCTGGCGTCCCGATTGAGGGCGAGCGTGGTGTTGGTTATCACGTCACTGCCGCCATCACCCTGCCCCCGCTGAACCTGACGATGACCGAACTTGAAGCACTGCACATGGGTCTGATGGCCGTCGAAGGTGGTGCCGACGCAGAGCTTGCCTTGTCCGCCAAAAGCCTGACCCAAAAGCTGGATGCCGTGATGCCCGAGGATCGCAATCGCGCACCTGCCAGTGTCGGGTTCGCGGTCTATCCCTTTGCTGATGCCGCCAAGGGCTTTCAGCTTTTGCCCCAAATCAGGCAGGCGCTGCGGACCCGTCAAAAGCTCAGCATCACCCACAAGGATGTGGATCGCACCGTCCGCCCTTTGCAGCTCGACTATTGGGGCCGGTTGTGGACTTGCGTTGTCTGGTGCGAAACAAAGCGGGGTTTCGATGACATTCGGGTCGATCAGATAACTGCGCTGCGGGTCCTGCCGAGCCTTTTCGTCGACGAACCCGAAAAATCCCTCAGCGCCTATACCGCGCAACGCATGCGCTAAAGCACTGCCCTGCTTTTCTTTTGGTCAAAAATACCTTCGGGGGTTTGGGGGCTGGCCCACAAGTCGTTGCCTGCGTCATAAACCACCCTTCAAAGCTGCCCCGGTGACACCGCAAAGCCATCGCCTGCGTGAGCCAAATTTTCTGGCAAATTTGCTGGCTCTACAGCCAATCGCGCAGGTCCGCGACCTGAGGTCGGAAATAGGCAATCATGCGCCCTTCGGCGGGGGCATTGCCCTGCCCCCAAGGTGCGACGCCGTGCAACAGATGCCGATGCACCAATGTCGCCTCTCCCGGCGATGCCGGTACTTCGACACGTGGACAGCGCGCAAAAACTTCTCGGCGCGCCGCTTGATAGGCATCGGTCACATCGACATCACCCCAACTGTCAACATCGACCCCTGCAAAGCATCTCGCAAAGGCCGCCTGCATCATCACATGACTGCCCGGCCAGACGACCAGCGGGCTGCCTGTTGCGTCGTTCAGCGGCAACCCCAAGACAAAGGCATGCGGTTCGCGCAAGTGCCGTCGCTTGTTTGGCCCCTGTGGCAATAGCCCGTCGACGTGGGCGGCATCCCGGTTCAAGCGAAATCGATGGTTTGCATCGGTTTCATCCGGGTCCTGCTGGGGGTAGCCCGGATAGACGACCGACAATTGCGCCGGATGCCAGGTGGTCGGCGCCGTGATTTCGGCCTCCCATAGCCCACGCAGCGGCACCCCGCCAATGCTGCCGTCGGGCGTGTTGGGCAGATCGTCTACCCCGACCCGCCACGTCTTGCCATGCCGTAGATCACCCGGTGTTTTCACGACGTCCAAGGCGACCTGTCGCGCCGCCTGTGCCCATGCAGAGGTGCCTGCGTCAAAAGGCAGGCGGATCACACCGTCCCGTTCGTAGTCGCCTGTCAAGTGTCCCAAGCGCCGGCCCTATACGTCCACGACCATCAAGCGGCCTGCTGGGTGACGAAAGACAGTGCCTGCAAAACAACCTGTTCGTCTGACCCGTCATGGTGGGCTTTCTCTGACAAGTGCCGCCGCCACATGCGTGCACCCGGTCGCCCCTGAAACAGGCTGAGCATATGGCGGGTGATTTGGTTCAGGCGGCCGCCCTGCGACAGATGGGTGGCGATGTAGGGGATCATCTGGTGCACGATATCAACGGCGGTATGGCCATGATCGCCACCGAAAATGCGCGCATCCGCTTCCAGTAAAACGTCGGTGGGTGTGTGGTAGGCCGCCCGTCCGATCATCACACCATCCAGCCCTGCATCCAGGAAACCTTGCGCCTGATCCAGTGACGTAATCCCGCCGTTCACTGACAAGTGCAGATGCGGGAACAGCCCTTTCATCTGATGCACCAAGGCATAGTCCAGCGGCGGGATATCCCGGTTCTCTTTCGGGGACAGGCCTTGCAGCCAGGCTTTGCGCGCATGCACGGTGAACCTGTCCACGCCAGCTGCACTGACCTGCGCCAGAAATTCGGGCAGCACATGTGACGGCACTTGATCGTCGACCCCGATCCGGCATTTCACGGTGACAGGCAGATCGGTCACGTCCTGCATCGCCCGCACGCAGTCTGCCACCACGCCGGGACTTTCCATCAGGATCGCACCAAAGGACCCCGACTGCACCCGATCCGAAGGGCAGCCACAGTTCAGGTTCACCTCGTCATAGCTGAAGTCAGCCGCGATCTGTGTGGCTTGCGCCAATTGTGCCGGGTCAGACCCACCCAGTTGCAGCGCCACCGGATGCTCTGCCCGATCAAACCCCAGCAAGCGGTCCCGATCTCCGTGGATCACAGCCGGTGCTGTGACCATTTCCGTATAAAGCAACGTTTCTTTGGTCATCAGCCGGTGCAGATACCGGCAATGGCGGTCCGTCCAATCCATCATCGGGGCCACCGACAGGCGCGCCGCTTTGCGGATCGCTTGGGGGTCATTGGAAGGTGCTGCGTGGGTCATTGGTGGCTCATGTCTGGTCAGGATATTCCGGTATCATGCCAGGCCTGAGATCAAAAGCCTGACCCTACAAACCCGCGTGACAATGGCGCAGGGTTTGAAGTGCTGGGTCCGGAAGCCTTGCATCAATGATCGACAGGATTTCAGCGATTGGGTCGCCTGCTGTTTTTGCAGTCACCAATGCTGCAGCTTGCGGATCATCCAGATCATCTGCCTGTTGAACAAACGCGATCCAGCTTGCCAGCGCTTTGAGGTGGGCAGAGGCATCCGCCCTTGCGTCCAACAGATCATGGATCGCCGCGACACACCGGATCGGCATCTTCTGCGACCCGTCCATCGCGATTTGCAGCAAGGCATGTTCCAGCGACGGGTTCGCAAAGCGGTCCAGCAAAGCGTCGCAGTAGACCTCGAGTGCCGGTGTCGCACCACCCAGCGTCACCATCGCCGCCTGCATCAACGCCACCACATCCGCACGGATCGCGGCATCCGCGACCGCCTGATGCACATAGGTGTGACCGCGCAAGTGCCCCAAATAAGCCAGCATAGAGTGCGCCCCGTTCAGCATCCGTAACTTGCGCATCTCAAAGGGGGCCACGTCGGGTACAAAGACGGCCCCCGCGCTGGCCCAATCGGGATGCGGTCCTGCAAAGCGGTCTTCGATGATCCATTCAGAAAACGTTTCGGTGACAACCGGCGACGCATCCGTCCAGCCGGTGCGTTCTGCAACCTGTGTGGCCAAAGCTGGTGTGGGGCGTGGTGTGATCCGGTCCACCATCGTGTTGGGGAAAGCGACCTGGTCAAGACCAAGGCTGAGGCCTGCAGCTTGCCCAAAAGCCACCACAGCAGCGCGCAGTTTGGTCCCGTTGTGGCTGAGGTTGTCGCAACTCACGACGCTGATGGGCCCGACGCCCGCGGCTTGCCGCGCCGCAATCCCGAAGGCCAGAAAGCCGATGAACGTCCCTGGCCCCTGCCCGGCCAAGTCGCTTTGGATCGCATCATCCATGATCAACTGACCCGCAGCGTCCAGATGATAGCCCTTCTCAGTGACGGTTGATGTGATGACCTGTGTTTCGGGGTCAGCCACCAAAGCGGTCACTGCGGCAGGGTCTTCTGGGGCCACCAAAATCCGGTCTATCACGGTGATCCGCTGATCTTCAGCGCCCATCGCATCCTGCATCACAAGCGTATAGTCATAGTCCTGTCCAGCCAGCGCATCCCGTGTCACAGCACTGCGCAGCGACACACCGGTGATCGACCAGCCCCCTGCGTTTTGTGTGTACCACGCCTGATGGGCGCGATGAAAATTGCCGGGACCAAAGTGAAGAACGCGGGGCATCACATACCCCCCAGCTTATAGGCGTCAACGGCCAGATCGACGCTCAGCTGTCGCGCCAGAACTGCAGTATCGTCTGCATGCATCAGACCCCGCGCGGATTGCTGAGCCAGATGCAGACTGACCCCGCGCCGCCACAGATCATGGCGCGCAGGGATCGACAGAAAGGCCCGTGTATCGTCGTTGAACCCAGCCAGATTGTAATACCCCGCCGTCTCGACAACCTGATCGAGGTAGCGGGCGATGCCATTGGCGCTGTCATGAAACCACCACGGTGGGCCAAGACGCAAAGCGGGCCAGTGACCAGCCATCGGCGCCAATTCGCGGGCGTATGTCGTCTCATCCAGCGTAAAGGCGATTACCGTGCACTCGGCAGAGTTGCCCACCCGGTTCAGCAAACCATTCAGGCCACCCACCCAGTCGGTCCGCTTGGGGATGTCTGCGCCTTTGTCCACGCCGAAGGTTTCATAGACGGCAGCATTGGTGGATCGCTGCGATCCGGCGTGGATTTGCATCACCATGCCGTCGTCCACCGACATCTGCGCCATCTCGATCAGCATGTGGCCGTAGAACGTGACAGCCTCACCAGATGTCAGCGCCCCTTGCAACGCTTTGGCAAACAACGCAGCGGCGTCCTGCGGGGACAACCACTCTGTCGCCAAATCAAGAACCGCGTGGTCTGTCGCGGTGGCCCCCAAGACCTGAAACGCAGCGCGGCGCTTGCGCAATGCGGACAGATAGCCTGAAAAACCGGCTGTATCCTCGTCCGTTATCGCACCAAGCCGGGCCACGTTCCGGGCGAACTCAACCGCCATCGGATCAAGCACGTTATCTGGCCGGAAGGTTGGGATGACGCGGCCGGACCACCCGCTATCGGCAATTGCTGCGTGATGTGCCAGATCATCCAAGGCTCCGTCCGTTGTCGCCAGTACAGCGATATTGAAAGCTTCGAACAAGGCACGGGGCCGAAAGGCGTGCCTCTGAAGGGCCGCGTCAATTGTGTCATAAATCGCCATGGCGTTGGCGCTGGTCAGACGCTCTGCAATGCCGAACTGATGGGCAAATGTGTGCGCCAGCCACAGATGCGACGGGGTTCCCAGAAACAGATGAAAGTGATCTGCAAAACGCTGGAAAATCGCGCGGGGATCGCGGTCTTGCTTGGGCACGCCAACACCCAGATCACGCAGTGCGACCCCTTGGGAATAAAGCATCCGAAACACGTAGTGATCGGGAATGATCAGCAATTCGGCCGGATCGCCAAAGGGCTTGTCTTCTGCAAACCATTCAGGAGCACAATGACCGTGGGGCGATACGATCGGCAAATCCCGTATCTGTTCATAGATCGCCATCGCAGATGGCGGCAGGGACAATGCAACGTCAGGAGTGACCATAAGACTTACCTATTCCAGTGGCGTGTTATCAAAGTAGTTGGCGTGCTGCATGGCGACCCCGCGCAACACGGTCAGGACCGACCGCAGATGCGGCATCATCACAGCTATGGCAGCGTCCAGATCACGCTGACAGAGCGCATCATAAATCTGGCAGTGTTCACCGTAGAGGGCTGAAAAATGCGCAGTATCGCGCAAAGACAGCACCCGCAGGCGGTCTAACTGCGCCTTCTCTTGGCCCAGCACAATCGCAGCACGGGGAAACCCGGTGGTCTCGGCCAAGAGGTAATGAAACGCGTCGTCCAACGCATGAAAGGTGCTGCGGGCATTGTCTGCCACCGCTTGCTGTTGGGCGGACAGGTTCTGCGCTAAAGCATTCCGGTGTCTGTCAGACAAACCCTGGGCGACCAATGTGCGGACCGCTGCCAGCTCTAAGGCTTCGCGCAGGTACTGGGCCTCGCGGATTTTGGCTTCGTTCAGTTTGGTGACATAGCTGCCCCGGCTGGGACGCGTAGTGACCAGATCAATGGCGCGCAGCTGCGCAAATGCCTCGCGGACCGGGGTGCGGCTGACGCCAAGCCGGATGCCGATCTCGGGTTCTGACAAAGGCTGACCCGGGACAAGATCCATCGCAAGCACCGCGGCCTTCAGCTGGTCAAAGATCTGAGGCGCTGCAGGCAAAGCGGGATCAACAGGCCGCAATGCGCCCAATGGATCATCGTTCGTGTCAGCAAGTGCAGTGCGGCGCATGTATCCCCCTCTGGCCGATAGGTATACCGGTATACCGGTTCTTTACAAGCTGCCACGCCCTAGGCTAGCCTTTGCCCAAGGGTGCAGCTTGGCTACCCTAGGGGGGCATCATGAAAGCAGCCTTGATCGGTTTGGGAATGGTCGCCAAGACCCATGTGCGTGCCTTGGCAGACGCGGCCCCCGCTGTGTCATTGGCTGGCGTCTGCACGCGGGACCCGAACAAAGCGATGGCCTTTGCAGATCAGATGACACCGCTTTTAGGCAACGCGCCCCATGTCTACCCTGATGCAGATGCCATTGCTGCTGACCCGGACGTTGATTTTGCCATCATTTGCACGCCACCCAACGCGCGTTGGGATCTGGTCAAAACGCTTTCCGCAGCGGGCAAACCCATCTTGATGGAAAAACCAATCGCACGGACAACGCAAGACGCCCAACACATCGTCGCGATGTGTGAGGCCGCCCACGTCACCCTTGGCATCGTGTTTCAGCATCGCATGCGGGCCAGCGCAAAGGCACTGGCGGATTTGCTTTCGGCGGACGCTTTTGGCGCGGTGGCACTGGCCGAGATCGCTGTGCCGTGGTGGCGCGATCAAGCCTATTACGATGAACCGGGCCGAGGCACCTATGCCCGCGATGGTGGCGGCGTTCTGATCTCGCAGGCGATCCATACTTTGGACTTGGCGCTGTCCCTACTCGGTCCGGTCACCAAGGTTCAGGCGATGGCCAGTACAACGGCACTGCACGCGATGGAAGCCGAAGATCACGTGACTGCTGGCCTGACTTTTGCAAGCGGCGTAATCGGATCACTGTGCGCCAGCACCGCAAGCTTTCCGGGGGCCGCGGAGTCCATCACCTTGCACTGCGAAAAGGCAAGCGTCGTCTTGGCGTCGGGCCAATTGGACATCCACTGGCGGGATGGCAGACATGAAACAATGGGCGAAGCTGGCGGCACCGGCGGAGGCGCTGACCCGATGGCTTTTACCCATGCGTGGCATCAAGACATTCTGATCGATTTTGCTCAGGCCTTGCAACATGGCACGCGCCCCGTCGCGGATGGCCGATCAGCTTTGCAGGTTCACAAACTGATTGACGCCATTGTGCGATCTTCACGCGAGGAACGCGCGATAAGCCTTTTGGATACATAACAAATGACGAAATCTCTTAAGTTCGCAGCCATCGGCATTGATCACCGTCATATCTTTGGCATGGCGGCCAATATGATCGACGCCGGCGCAGAGTTTGCGGGGTGGTGGACTGACGGCTCGCCGCCACCCTTGCAGGGCTTCATCCAGCGGTTTCCGGACGTTCCGCGTGTAAAAACTGTCGACGCCTTACTGAGCGATCCGAAGATCGACCTGATCATGATTTCCTGCGTGCCAGCAGACCGGGCAGATTACGCAATTGCCGCGATGCGCGCCGGAAAGGACGTGATGACCGACAAACCAGGCTGCACGACCCTGCCCCAGTTGGATGCGATCAAAGCAGCGCAAGCCGAAACCGGGCGGATCTGGACCGTTGATTTCTCGGAACGCTTTGAAGTGCCCAGCATGACCCGTGCTGCCGCATTAGTTGCAGAGGGCGCGATCGGTAAGGTGATCCAAACAACAGGCCTCGGCCCGCATCGCCTGAACGCGCCGTCCCGGCCGGACTGGTTCTTTCAGCGCGACCGGTATGGTGGGATCTTGTGCGACATCGGCTCGCATCAGATTGATCAGTTTCTGTTCCTGACCGGAAACACAGACGCCACGATCCAGCGCGCCTTCGTTGCGAATTATGCCAATTCTGACCACCCCGGCCTGCAAGACTTTGGCGAGATTGTCCTGCAAGCCGGTGATGCCCATGGCTATATCCGGGTGGATTGGTACACCCCCGACGCCTTGCCCACATGGGGCGACGGGCGCCTGACGATCCTTGGGACCGAAGGCTATATTGAGCTGCGCAAATACGTCGATGTGGCAGGCGAGGACGGCACCGATCACCTGTTTGTCGTCAATAAAGATCGCTGCGAAAGGATTGATTGCACGGATGCTGGCCTGCCTTACTTCGCGCGCCTGTCCGACGATATTGCCTACCGGACCGGAACCGCTGTGCCGCAGGCCCATACGTTCAAGGCCATGGAACTGGCGATCAAAGCCCAGATGATTGCAGAGGGCCAGCTATGATCAATGTCGCCATCATCGGGGCCGGGATTGGTGCGGAACATCTGGACGGGTACCGCGCTTTGCCGGACCGGTTTCGGGTGCGGGCAGTCTGCGACCTTGATGTTTCGCGTGCGAAACGCATCGTGCGCTCTGACGCTATTGCGGCAACAGCTGATCTGGACGCCGTGCTGGCAGATCCGGCAATCGATCTGGTCGATGTGTGCCTACCGCCACATCTGCATCTGCCTGTTACTACCCGCGCGCTGGAGGCGGGCAAACACGCCATCTGTGAAAAGCCGCTGGTGTCGTGCCTTTCGGATGCCGATAGATTAATTGCGACCGCCAAAGCTATGAAACGAAACCTCTATCCAGTCTTTCAGTATCGGTACGGCAAGGCGATGTCTCAGCTTGCAGCCTTGGCGCAAGCCGGTCTGACGGGCGAGCCCTACGCGGCCTCGCTTGAGACACATTGGTGCAGGCGCGCGGACTACTATGCGAATGATTGGCGCGGCACATGGGCTGGCGAGAACGGCGGCGCAGTCTTGGGTCACGCGATCCACAACCATGACTTGGTTAATTGCCTGATGGGAAACGCGCAACGGCTGTCTGCTTTCATCGATACCCGGGTAAATTCAATAGAAACAGAGGATTGCGCGGCGATCTCAATGCAAACGGGTCGCGGTGCTTTGGTGACATCCTCGATCACGCTGGGGGCCGCAGAAGACACAACGCGGCTGCATTTGATATATGAACACCTGACCGCAACCAGCGGCACGACGCCATATGCCCCTGCAACCGCGATATGGACGTTTCGCGCCCGCGACCCTGCGCAACAAGGCACGGTGGACGCGATCACAAAGGCCGTTGGCGACGTGCCAAGCGGATTTACCGGGTTTTTAGCCGCGATCGCGGATGACCTGGACGGACACGCGGCCGATGTCGTGACCCCGGCAGAGGGGCGGCGGTCGATTGAGCTGGTGACAGCGATTTATCATGCGGCACGTCAGGGCACTGTTGTGACGCTGCCGTTAGACGCAGATCACCCGCTATATGCGGGGTGGATGCCAGACACGGCAGCAAAACCAATCTTGGAAAGGGGGCGCGACATGCGGACACCATCATGAAACAGACATGGCGTTGGTTTGGACCGCACGACACAATCACCACAGCAGATATGCGCCAATGCGGGGTCGAGGGCGTGGTCAGCGCATTGCACCACTTGCCCCCCGGAACCGTTTGGCCAGTCGCCGATATCAAGGCACGTCAGGCCGCGATAGCGCAATTTCCTGACGGGTCGCCCTCTGGCCTCGCGTGGGATGTGGTTGAAAGCCTGCCAGTTTCCGAGGTGATCAAGACCAAGGGGCCTGATTATGCGGCCCATATCGCGGCTTATCAGGACAGCCTGCGCAATCTGGCGGCCTGTGGTCTGTCGGTGGTGTGTTACAACTTCATGCCGATACTGGACTGGACCCGGACAAATTTGCGGCTGCCTATGGATCATGGTGGCACGGCGATGGCCTTTGATCTGTGCGATTTTGCAGCTTTTGATCTGTATATTTTGCAGCGTCAGGGTGCTGCAGAAGACTACAGCCCCGCCTTTGCTGCGAAGGCGAAAACGCGCTTTGATGCCATGTCAGCAGACGCCGTGCGAGCCTTGCAAAACAACATTGTCGCAGGCCTGCCGGGTGCCAATGACAATTGGACTTTGCAAGACGTCAAAAGCCACCTGAACGCTTATGCAGACATCGGTCAGGACCGGCTGTATCAGAACCTTGTCGACTTCCTAAGCGAGGTGATCCCAGTTGCGACAGAGCTTGGGATCCGCATGTGTTGCCACCCCGACGACCCGCCGTTTTCGTTGCTCGGACTGCCACGGATCATGTCGCGCCAAGCAGATTATGCCCGGCTTATGGCGGATTTGGACGTATCGGCGAATGGGATCACGTTTTGCACCGGATCGCTGGGCGTCGACCCCGACTTTGACCCCGTCGCGTTCATCACAACGTTGGGGTCACGGATTCATTTTATCCATCTGCGCAACACTTTACGAACGTTGCCAGATGATGGGACGCGCAGCAGCTTTCACGAAGCCGCGCATCTGGAAGGCGACACCAATATGGTCAAAACGGTTCGCGCCCTGTTAAGCGAGGAACGCGTCAGACGCCAAGGCGGCCGCGCCGATCATAGCATTCCGATGCGACCCGACCATGGCCAAGACATCATCGATGATCTGAGCAAAGACAGCATGCCGGGATACCCCCTTGCCGGGCGGATGCGCGGCTTGGCAGAGTTGCGCGGCATTATGGCAGCGATGGCAGATACTTAGCGAGTTTGCGATTTGTTAATACTTTGTGGTTAATCTGAAGGCGCCCTCATAGGAGCGACCAGATGAGAGATCAGACACACTGTGCACCAACTGCTTGGCAGGTTTCCCGTAAACGTCACTCAGGACGTCTCGCCGCTCTATTTGAAACATCTCGGTACGACCCCGTCGCCGTCATACGACTGGCGATTGTCCTGCTTTTGGTAGCTTTTTGGGTGACGGTGTTCATGATCCTTTTCTAGGGCGAACTTTCAGGTCCACCTGGATTTGAACGGAAGGCCACCAGCGTACGCTAGTAAAGTCCAGCCTCGCGGGCAATCATTGCGGCTTGTGTACGATTGGCTGCACCCAATTTGCGATACAGCGTTTTCATGTGCAGCTTTACGGTCGGTTCCTGAATATCTAGGTCGCGGCCTATCTCCTTATTTGATTTGCCCTCGGTCAACCCTTTCAGGACTTGCAGTTCGCGCGTTGTCAGCCTTTCAGCAAGCGGATGCTTGGCGGCGTCAGCCCCCGGCTTCATGAAATCAATCGGCGCGAATTGTTCGCCATTTGCCATGAACTTGACCGCATTGATCAGTGAGTTCGCAGGCATAGACTTCGGAACAAAACCCGCCGCGCCCGCATCAAGCGCTTCTTGTACAATCGCTTGCGTCGCCTGCCCCGAGATCAAGGCAACGCGCTGCCCCCCCTTTAGCGCGATCGCCTCGCGCAAACCATTCAGGCCGTTCATCCCCGGCATGTTCAGATCGAGAAGGATCAGATCGTAAGGGCCTTGTGTCATGATGCGATCACAGGCTTGTGCATAAGTGCCGGCGGTTTCGACCTCAAAGCCAGCTTCGCCCTGCAAAAACAGGACAAGCGTGTCACGCAATAACTCGTGATCATCAGCAATAAGGAGGCGCATGCAAATGCCTTTCGGACGTTTCTGCAAACGGTAGTCAATCTTTCGACAGCAGCAAGAACTTAACAGCGTATGTGGCTGCGTAATTTACGAAATTTTACAAAACAAAAATGTCTATCAAGAACATCATACACCCAACCCATCCCAAAGGATAGGTTTCCGATACGAATGACCGACTTTGCAACTATAGGTCGTCTGGTAGGGTTCAAGAGCGTGAACGGAGATCACATGAAACGTTTTGTAAGTTGTGCCTTGTTTTGTATGGCGATGCTTGGGGTCGGGAGCACCCCTGCCTTTGCCGACAAAATTCCGGTTCCAGATGGGCCAGTGATCCTGACGATATCGGGCGATATCGACACAGCAAACGTTGACGGGACCGTACAATTTGATCGTATGACACTCGCAGACTTAGACAAAAGCCTGATCGAAACCACCACCATATGGACCGACGGGCGCCACACGTTCCAAGGCGTTTCACTACACATACTCACGGAACTCTTGGGGGTATCGGACGGTACCCTGTTGTCGACTGCGATCAATGACTACACCGTCGAGATCCCCGTTTCAGATGCCGTCCCGGACGGCCCGATTATCGCGTACAAAATGGACGGGGACGAAATGTCTGTTCGCGATAAAGGGCCGCTATGGGTCGTCTATCCTTATGACAGCAGTCCAGACTATCGGACTGCTGTCATTCACGCCCGCAGCATTTGGCAACTCGACAGGATTGAAGTGGTCAAGTAACCAAGGGCTTAGCAAGATGCTTTAGGGCGAAAGGTTCCAACGTGGCCGAGACGCAGTTTGCTGGCCTGAAACGGTTCCGCCTGACTGCATTGCTGGCGGGTCTCTTTGCGTTGTGCGCCATCGCATTTCTTGGCATCAGCGTGGCGCGTGAAGTCAGCCAGCTTGACCGCAGCGAGCAAGGCAATGCCCAATGGTCGCTGTCGCAGACAGAAATCGAGTTTTTGGAATTCGCCAACGCGATTAGTGGCCCGGAAACAGACCTTTCAAATCTGCGGCTGCGCTATGACATTTTTTACAGCCGGATTGTTACCCTGCGCGACGCCAGCGCCTTTGCCCAATTGCGCCAAGAAGCCGTTTTCATGGCCGAACTGGACGCAATCAAAGATTTCTTGGACGCAACTGTCGACATCATTGACGGCCCAGACGCCATATTGCGCGACCGGCTGCCTGAGGTTCTAACACTTGCACAATCCGCACGCCCCCATACGCGCCTTTTGGCGATTGCGGGGTTGCAGCGTTTTACGGAAGTGGCTGATGCACAACGCCGGGCGGTTGCCCTAACGACTGCGGAATTGGCCGCTGCCATCGTCGCCTTGTTCGCGGGTCTGGCCCTTGCGTTGTTCAATCTTGACCGCACAAACAAGCGGGCTGCAGCCCGTGGGCGCGAATTGCAGCAATCGGCGGCCCGGATGAACACAATCATCGAAACAGCGCTCGACGGTGTCATCGTCACCGATGCGCAGTTCAAAATTGTCGAATTTAGCCCGGCCGCACAAGAGATCTTCAAACTCGACGCCAGCGACGCGGTTGGCCAAGAGCTGTTTCGCTTTGTAAACCTGCTATCCACAGAAGACGACGAAACGCACCAGAAGCTGACGATATCGCAGATCCTTGGACAGCGGAGCCGTATCAAACGGCATGCGAAACGCGCGGACGGTGCTACCTTTCCTGCGGAACTGGCATTTGAGCGGGCAAACACACCGGACGGCGATATCTACATCACCTTTGTGCGCGACATTTCTTTGCGGGTCGCGGCTGAAGAGGAACTGGTCACCGCACGCGACACGGCGCTGGAGAATGAGCAGGTCAAAACAGACTTTTTGGCCACAATGAGCCACGAAATCCGCACCCCTTTGAACGGCCTTCTCGGCAATCTGGACCTTTTGCGCGATACGGTTCTATCGCAACCGCAACAGCGCTATATCCACAATATGGAGATCTCGGGCAGGATGTTGATGCGGCATGTATCCGACGTTTTGGACATTACACAGTTCGATACAGGCCGCATGAAGATCACATCGCAGAACATGCACCTGCCCTCGCTGTTGAACGATATTGTCGCGACACAATCTGGCTTGGCGACAGCGCAAAACACGACTCTGGAATGGAACTGGCAAGGGCCCAAAGCGGAATGGGTGAAGGCCGATGTTGACCGCATCCAGCACATCTTGATGAACCTGATCGGCAATGCTGTGAAATTTACAAGTGGCGGCAAGGTGACTGTCTTGGTCAGCCACTACAAAAATGAACGCCAACCCCATCTGCGGTTCGAGATTGCAGACACAGGCACGGGCATAAGCCCCGACTTGATCCCCCGCATTTTTGACGACTTCGTCACCGGCGACAGCGCCTATGATCGGCAGGTCGACGGCACAGGTCTGGGCTTGGGCATCGCCAAACGATTTGCAACAGGCATGGGGGGAACGGTCCATGTCCAAAGTGAGCTGGGACGCGGCAGCACCTTCATCCTTGACCTGCCCGTCGAGATTACCGCAGCACCAGAACGCCCGGCCATGCTAAAGACTTTGCCGCCCCTGCCGACACACCGCATTCTTGTCGTTGAAGACAACAGTATCAACAGAACCGTTGTGCGGGAAATGCTTGAGGCGGACGGCCACTTGGTGACCGAGGCAACGAATGGACAAGAGGGCGTCGCCAAGGCTGATCAAACCGCCTTTGATCTGGTTTTGATGGATATCAGCATGCCCGTGATGGATGGCCAAGCTGCTGCACGCGAAATCAAGGGCGGTACCGGCCAATCCAAAAACACGCCAATCGTCGCACTGACCGCAAACGCGCTTGCCGAGGAGAAAGCAAACTTTCTGGCGGCAAGCATGATCACGACAATCACAAAGCCGGTCACACGCGCAGCCCTGCGGACAGTTTTACGCGAGTTAAGCGCACCGATCACCGCACCATCGACAGCGCTTGTGAACACAGCCCACCTTGCAGAAACACGCGATACCTTGGGAAGCCCGGCATTCGAGGCAATCTTGCATCGCTACGCTGAAGAGGCCCAAGCATTTCTTGATTGGTTTCAGACCTGCCCGCCTGCCCCATTTTCCGAAATTGCAGATCGGGCCCACAAATTGGCCGGGTCCACCGCCCTTTTTGGCGCGACCCGGTTTCGCACAGCACTTGAAGACCTCGAAACAACAGCGCGGGCAGACAACAATATCCGCACGATCAAATTTCGCCCGGTGCTGGAAACAATCTGGCAGGACACGCAAGCGGCCTTGTCTGAGAGCGAGGCCGCCGCAGCGAAGAGCGAGGCGTCCTAGGGTCAGGACCCATTAATTTTGGATCATCAGCTTTGGTATCACTAAGTGTGAGTGATTTGGGCAGCGCCGGCCATAGTTATTCTACGGACAAGCTGGCCATACCGCTGAGATGACGTGAACTCAAAGCCCGTTGCCCCAAAGGGGCGCCAGTCGAATATTCGCACGCCTCCAGCGTGACGCGTACTGCTGATTTTCCCTGTGATCCCTTGCCCCGAAGGGTATTGCGCAGCAATGTCCCAAGCGGGGGCGTTACATCTGCCTGAAAGAGAACGACTATTCCTGCGCAGCGTTCGGGGCGACACTCGGACCAGTAGCCGTTGCCCCTCACCCAGTCACAGAAAAATCTGCTGCACTGATGACCCAAAATGAATGGGTCCCGACCCTAGGTGATTTGAAGCGGTAGCGTGACCTTAACAAGACACCCGCGATCTTGGGCCACATCTGTGATATCCAGCGATCCCCCATAAACCTCGGCAATCTTGCAGGCGATCGCAAGGCCCATGCCACTGCCTTCAAGATGATCACGGGGTTCCAGACTGGTTAAAAGTTTGCACAGATGTCGTCTCACCTCCGCCGGGATGCCGGGGCCATCGTCTTTCACGCGGATCTCGACAGCGTTTTTGACGCGATTGGCCGAAATTTCAATGCATCCGTCATCCGCGTGATCGTGGTGTTTGACGGCGTTGGACACCAGCACACTCAGCAGTTTTTGCAGGTCAAAATGGCCTATCTGCGGGATCGCTTGCATGTCCGTACGCACCGAAAACTGCGCCACTTTTGACGCGTCAGCACGGACGCTTTCCAGCAACGTCGCCCAATCACCGTCAAAGGACCGACGGCTTTGACCGACGCAGGTGTAGGTCAGCAGGTCTTTCATCATATTCTGCAAGCGCGCGCCCCGTGACCGCAGCAGCGCAACGTTCGCCTGTGCGTCTGCAGGCATTGCAACGCCAGCATCTTCCAAGTCTTCGGCGATCCAAGTCGAAAGTTGGACCAGGGACCGCATACTTGCACTAAGATCATGGGTGATCCGATAGATCATTTCCTCTGCCGCGTCCGTCAGATCGTCCGGGCTTGGCTTTGGCTGGACTGGCGAGATTGTGTCAACTTGGCTCATTTGCGTCCTAAATCGCCTGGGCGGCCTGCTTTGCCAGAATTCCTGACAAGGCAGACACGGTCATCGGGCGGTAGCAATGAAAGCCCTGCAATTCGTCTGTGTCCGACAAATGGAGCCCATCCAACTGCGCAGGATCTTCGACGCCTTCTGCGACCACATCCATTTTCAAGCTGCGCGCCATCGAAATGATCGCATTGCTGATATCGCGTGCGGTGTTGTCCTTTGGCAGTTGTTCCAAAAACGTCCGGTCAATCTTGATCTTGGAAATTGGCAGTTTGTGAAGCCTGTTGAGTGACGAATATCCAATCCCAAAGTCATCGATGGCCCAGTTGCACCCAAGGGATGCGACCTGTTGCATCTGATCGATCCGATTGCTGATGCCACTGCTAAAAGCGCCTTCCGTCAGCTCAAACTCGACCAGTGAGGGGGGGATGTTATAGGTCGCAAGGCTGTCCTGAACCGACTTAAAGAAGTTAAGATCCTCTAGCTGGGCAGGTGAGACGTTGATTGCCACAGGTAGGACCGGCATGCCCTGATCTGACCATTCGCGAATTTGTTGGCAACTGCGTTCAATCACCCAATGCCCAATGTCGCGGATCAGGCCGTATTCTTCGGCAATCGGAATGAAAACATCCGGCCCTACCTGAAATTCCGGACTGTTCCAGCGCAACAATGCTTCCAGTCCGGTAATCCGTCCGGTCTTAAAGCTGACTTTGGGTTGATAATACAACTCAAGCTCATTGAGGTCAGAGGCACGTTCAAGGTGTTGAATCACCGCCTCGATGTCGATTTCCTTAAGATGCAGCGCGCGATCCTGATGCACATCCTCAAACCGCCGTCTGCGCTTGTCACAATAAAGGCTGCGATCCGCGCGATGCAGGACCTCTGTCACTGACATGTCATTCTGTTCGGGCGCAACAGACGTCACACCAATGCTTGCGAAAACATGCATGTCTTTGCCAAGGATCGGAAAGGACGTTGCAAGCCGCTTGCGGGCAGTCCGGCGCACATCGGCCTGGATGCCTGGGTCATCATGGGACACCATCAACACACCAAATTCGTCACCACCCAACCGGGCGACGAAGTGATCTTGCCCAAAGAGACGGTCAAGTTCCGCTGCAAACTGGCGCAGAACCTCGTCGCCATGCGGGTGACCGTAGGTGTCATTGATCAGCTTAAAGTCATCAAGATCCAACAAAAGAAGGTTCAGGAACCAGCCGTGTTTGGTGACCTGCGCAATGGCCGCATCGCAGCGTTCATCAAAGGCCGCGCGATTGGCGACCCCTGTCAGCGCGTCCGTATAGGCCATGTCGCGCAAACGTCTTTCCTGTTCCTTGCGTGCAATGCAGTATCTGGCCGCACGCGACACCGACGTCGCTGAAATCTTGTCTTTGTGCAGGAAATCGCTGGCACCGGCCTGAAGCGCCTCTTGGTCCAGATCGGGCCGTAAATCGCCGGTCAGCAATATCATCGGGGTCTGCACCCCAGCCGAGGTCAACCCATCAATCAGGTCCGTCCCCGAGAAATTCTGCAGGCCATTATCCACCATGCAAATATCGAAATCGTCGATGATCCGCAAAAGGTGATCAAGCCTCGGATCAGGTTCCCATACGAAAGTAAGTTGCTGCCCGTGAAACGCCTTTTCAAACGTTCTGCGGATCAACTCAAAATCGCATTCATCATCTTCAATGATCAACACACGCATCATTCAGCCCCTCGCGCCCCTTGAGTGGTCTAGCGCAAAGAATTTAAATTTTTCTTAAAGCTCGGGCGATCAGGTCTGCGGGTGTCCGGTCATGAGCGCAGGCTGCAGAAATGAAGATTGCGCAAGCCGACAGATGTCATCCGGTGACGGGGGCACTTTCTGCCAAGCCATCGCTGCAACGCCAAGCATTCTTGGCAAAAGCATTGGCCAGATTTGTGCGTCCTGCGTGGTAAATTCTGACCAGAACGTCCCTTGAACCCCTAAAATTTTGTCCGCAATTGCGGGGTCTGGAACCGGGTCCCAATTAACCGTTTCAGCAAGACTAATGAAGGCCGCCCAACTGGCTCCCCAATCGTCGGCATCATCTGTATGTGCCATATCAAGATACACATGCTGGGCTGGTGTCATGACCACATCATAACCATTGCGTGCCGCGTCCAGCCCCGGTCCCTGACCCGTCCAGCTAAACAGGATCGCGTTGTGGCCAAGCCCGCCGTTGCTGCCTTTCGCGGCCTCTTCCCAAGCTGCGGGTCTTTGTCCGTGATCCACCGCAATTTGCCCCAACTTGCGCATCATCCACCCCTGCAGGTCATCCGATGTTGCAAGACCCTCTTGCGCCATCAGGGCCCTTGCCTTGGGGCTTCCAAGCCAAGCTCCTTCAGCAAGTTCGTCGCAACCAAGATGGAGGTGGTCGAACGTAAACAGGTCCGATACCTCGGCCAAGATCTTTTCCAGCACCTCCCAAGTTTTAGGCATGGCTGGGTTCATGGTGTTTCCCAGATAGCCCTGCACAGACATCTCGGCCCCGTTGTCAGCCGGATCGCGCATGTCGGGAAAGACGTGGGTCATGGCGATGGCATGGGCTGGCGCTTCAATTTCCGGCAAGACTTCGATGTTGAGATCCTTCGCATGCGCGATAACCGCGCGGACGGTATCTTTGCTGTAGGATCCACCCGCCCTGATCGCACCAGCAAACAACGCCGGCAACAGCTCTCCTTCGCCACACATCCGTGTTTTCTGCCAAAGCTCTGGTAGGCTGTCGAGTTCCAGACGGAATGTCTCATCGTCCGCAAAATGCCAGTGAAAGCGGTTGAGCTTCAGTAATGCCATCACATCAAGCAGATCAAAGATCGTCTGGGGCTGATAATAATGCCGGGCTGTATCAAGGTGCTGGCCACGCCAGCCGAACCGGGGTGCATCGGCAATCGTCCCACACAAAAGTGGTCCATGTTGGGCAAGCGTCAAAAGCGTTATGCAGGCATATAGACGACCACCATAATCAGCCGCCGACACTGTAACACCTTGCGATGTGATCTCTATCTCGTAAGCATCGGGGGCCATGTGTTTGGTAACAAATTGTAAATTTGTTTCGCATGCGAAACCAAGGCCCCGTCGTTTGGCCAATTTAGATGCCGCTTGAAAGGCCCGGTCTTCAGATCTGAACCCTTGCAAGACCACAACACCCTCTGAAGGTGTCCAAGTCGTTGGTTGCGGCACAAGCGGCAGTCCGTCGAAAGGTTCATCCATCTGTATGGGCTGTCGTCTGCATCCCTGCGGTGTGTAGGGCAACGCGATCAAATCACCTTCGCACCGCAGATAAGGCCCCATCGGCAACCAAGCCCGATTGGCCGGCTTGTAACCATGAATGTATTCAATAACGATCGCATGCGGTTTGCCGGCTTTCAGATCGGGCAAGGCGACTTGTGTGAAACTGCCCATGCCGCCGATGCGGTCCCCTCCGACTGTGGTGGTCATGGGCGCCATGCCTGAAAAGCAAAACACCGGGGCTGACAAATCGCGGTCTGGCGTGATGGTACAGTGAATTTCAAGGCCGTCGAGCCAGCAATCGTAGTGCATATCAATCAAGCCTGAGTTCAGAGACAAAATCATAGATATCAGAGCGGTAAACCCCGCGCGTAAACTCGATAGGACGGCCAGATTCCAGATACCCAGTTCTGTCGATCTGCAACACGGCAGTGCCTTCGGGCATCTGCAGCTTTTCAGCGTCCTTAGGCCCCACGTTCACAGCCGTCACACGCTGGATTGCCCGTTTCGGTGCGTCCCCCGTCTTGCGCAGAACCGCATAAAGCGAGACGCTGACTTTGGCGGGGTCCGGCAGGATGTCGCGCGGCAGTGACGAATATTCAAGCGCCATCGGGCTGCCATTTGCACTGCGCAACCGGTTAATCCGGGCGACACGGTCGTGAGACGACAACCCCAACGCCATCATCTCAATCGGCATCGGTGCAAAAAGCCCCTGCGTGAGAACTACAGAAGAAGAGGTCATGCCCCGCGCCTGCATATTCTCGGTGAAAGAGACCAGACTGGACAAGGATTGCTCTAGCCGTGGTGCAGCCCCCCGCACGAATGACCCGGCCCCCTGCCGTTGCTCAATCAGCCCATCTGCGACCAATTGCGCTACTGCTTTACGAACTGTCACGCGACTAACATCAGCTTGCGCCGCAAGGTCGCGTTCGGGGGGCAGCTGATCATCCGCCGCCAAATCGCCGGACTGAATGGCCGCTGCGATGTGACGTTGCAGCTGCAGATAGCGCGGGCCGCGACCGACGCGAAACCACTCTTCGGGGTCATAGAGGTTATGTACGAGCGTCAACGTCAGCCCTCCCAGTTGGTATGCCATTCTAATACCAATATATTTTGAATCGCAAGATGTGATAATGAGATAGCGTATAAACTGTTCTATTTTAAATATATTTTCTGCTATCTGACTTTTGGTATTATATTGGTAGCAATATTTATCGACTTTGGTACTATTTGTATGCGGCCGCGATTCGACGGCCATGTGGGTAACCACCGGGGGGACGCAAACCGTGGCCGATATTTCGGAAACAGCAGGATACAATGCCGCCACCGGGCGTCGGAAAGTTTTGCCTGAAGGTGTCTTTGCTTGGCTTCTGGTCGGCCCTGCAATGCTGTTCATCGCCATTATCGTCGCGTGGCCATTGGCCGAAACGATCCGGCTTTCGTTTATGGAAGCAGGCTTGGGTGGCGAAGAATACGTGGGCCTTGCCAATTATCAGGACCTTGCTGAAAGCCGTAAGTTTCATCAGACGATTGCCCGGACGTTTTATTGGATGTTCCTATCCGTCTCGCTGAAGCTGATCCTTGGCCTTGTCGGAGCCGTCTTGCTGAACGCTGCCGTCCCCGGTCGCGGGTTGTTCCGCGTCTTGGTCATGCCGCCCTGGGTGATCCCGATTGCCATCGGCTGTATCGGGTGGCTGTGGCTGTACAACGGCTACTTCGGCATTCTGTCCGGCACCGCCCAAGCGGTTGGCCTGACTGACGGGCCGTTCGAATTCCTCGCCTACAAAACATCTGCCTTCTACTCCGCCATTGTCACCGACGTCTGGGTCGGCACCCCGATGGTCACGCTATTCTTCCTTGCTGCCATGCAGGGCGTCAGCCGCGACCTGTACGAAGCCGCATGGGTTGATGGCGCTGGCCGCTGGTATCGCTTTCGTCGCATCACGATTCCGCAGATCATGCCGGTGATCGTGTCGATGGCCCTGCTGTCCGCGATTTGGACGTTCAACAGCTTCGAAATCATCTGGATCCTGACCGAGGGCGGCCCCCGCAGTGCAACCACCACCTTGATCGTGGACACTTACAAAGTTGCCATTGGGAACTACAAATTCGGCGAAGGCGCTGCGCGCGCTGTGATCATCGTCTTCCTGCTGGCCGTGTTCAGCCTGTTTTACCTGTTCTTCCTGAACAAGGTGAACAAACACTACGGGGTGAAGTGATATGATGGACCGCTACACCAAACTGCAAATGGCAGGCATCTATCTGGCGATCACGGTGTTCCTGATCTTCATCCTGCTGCCCTTCTTCGAGATGTTCATGGCGTCATTGCGCCC
>CALILP010000009.1 GCA_938016515.1 uncultured Paracoccaceae bacterium | reverse complement strand
CCGGAAGAAAAGGTTTTTATCACGGCCGAGCGAACGGTCTTTCACCAAATCAATGATATCAGGGATCTCGATTTCGGAAGCGTCCGGTCTCGGGTGAAGGCAAAACTGCAGATTGAAGAGGCCTGCCCCTTTGATCACGATTGTGTCAAAGTACAGCTGATGAAAGGTGACTGCGGTTTAGGCCCGCTTGCGGACAGCTGGGCCCAAACCTATTGCCCGATCCTGTTTTCGGATCACCGCCTCGGTCCTTAACCTGCCAGCGGCATATAGATGTCCGTCAGCAATTGCGCAGGGACCGTGTTGGTAGGATCGTTCAGGTGGTGTTCATAGGAATGGGCATCCCGCAGGGTTTCTTGGCTGGAAGAAAGCCAGGGGCCCTAAAGGTATTGGTACGCTTCGCCAAGACCGGCGTAGGTGCCCTTAAAGTGCAAGACCGCATATCGACCACCGTCCAGTTTGACATCTTCTAGACCCTCCGGGACCATTTCACCTTCCGATAACACACCGGCATGGCTGCGCAGGTCATCGGTCGGAGTGACCTGAGGGTCGTCGTAATGCGCGCCTGCAATCCCTGCGGTTTGCGGTCAGTGGTGGCCGGTAGACATGATTTTCGCGACCTTTTGATAGCCAACGTCGCCTTTGGCATAGTCACCGCGGTGGGCTAAGGCGGCAAGGTGAACGACATCTCGGAGTAAAGCGGTCGCGCACATAGGTTGCCATCTGCAGACAAAGCGTTGCGGACCAACTGGAACACATCTTCCAGATCGTAGTCAGCGTCGTCGGCGAAATCGTTCAAAGGTGTCAGCCATCCTTGCGCATCCCAGATCAGTGTTTCGTAAGCACCGATAAGCATGATGTCGAACACCCCGCCACCAGTAGCGATATCTGTTGTTGTCCGCTGCCGCAGAACGTTCTCTTCCCGAACAACCCAGTTGATGGTGTTACCGGTCGCTTCTTCCCACTCAGGAGCAGGGTCCGGCATGGTGATCATATCACCGTCGTGATCGAGATTTCTTCGGCGGACGCGATGCCCGCGATCAGGCCCAATCTAATCGTAGAGGTCAGTAGGGTTTTTAGGTGATTTTGCGTCTTTCCTTTTTGCACGTGAAAAAATTGAAGTACGCACAGATGGAAAGTAAGAAATTTTGCGTACGTGTCAAAAAATGAGTTGGGTGATGCCGGCGACCTATGCCGACTCGCGGACTTGTAGCGCGCCATCCCGCAGCAGGGTGATGCCATCTCCGTCTCGCCCGTCACGCACACGCTTTTCCAGCAGTGCAACAGCGTCTCGCCCAATAGCATCCACCTCTTGCGCGACGGTCGTCAGGGCTGGGAAAATATAGCGGCTTAGGGGATGATCATCGTGACCCGCTATCCGCAGATTTCTGTGCGTTTGTCCGTCACGCGCAAAGAACAGACCGTGGGTGTTTGCCGCCCGGATCGCACCGATTGCAATGCGGTCATTGGCGCAAAGAATTGTCGCATCGACATACCGGCCGCGGCTGAAATGACCATGCATGACCTCATAGCCGTACCGTTCGAATTGCCAGGATTCCATGCTGCCAGGCGTTTCGATCAGGCCGCCTTCATGACCGTTTTCTCGCATCCGCGCAAAGTATGAATCTTGGCGCTTGAGCGCGTTAGAGTTCAACATTGGCATCGCCAGAAAGACGGGTGCAGACCCAGAACGACAGAGATAATCCACCATAACACCAACGCTTTTAGTATTATCCGTCCCTGCAAAGTCGGCGTTTGGCAGGTGGCCGCCCGGATACGAATCCGCAAAGATGATCGGAAAGTCTTCACCCGCCGCTTGGAAGGCCGCATCGTTGCCATCTGTTCCAAGCGGGGCCACAATCGCGCCATCGACGTTCATCGACCGAAGTTTGCGAATTGCCTGCTCTTCAGAAGCAGTATCGCCGTTCGAGCTTTGCGTGATGATCGTAAAGCCTGCGGCTCGTGCCGCGACCTCTATCGAATCAAGCAGGCTTGCATAGAACAGATCTTTGAAGTGAGGGATGACAACACCGATTAGCCCGGTCGACTTTCGATTCTGTCGCGTGGCGAGAAAGTTGTAGACATAATCGACTTCTGCCAAGCCCTGTTTGATCTTCTTTGCGGTCGAAGGCAGGACGCTTGTCTCATCCTCGAAATAGCGGGCCAAGGTCGGGCGCGAGATCGAGATCGCCTTGGAAAGCTCTTTCATCGTGTGGATTCTTGGCTTCGACATGGCGACTGCTATTGTTATCCTGCGTAATCAGCGGCGAGGGTTCAAAAGACGTATGTCATATTTTTTGACATGTGCAAAAAGTTAATTTAGGTTTCGCTTTTACGAAAGCGGGGCACATGCAGCAAACCTTCACCATAATTGCCGTCGGCGAGCTTCTGGTGGAGTTTGTGTCGCACGCGCAAAACTGCGGGCTGCGCAAGATCAGCGACTTTTCGGGACCTTACCCCAGCGGCGCGCCTGCGATCTTTCTTGATCAAGCCGCGAGAATGGGCGCGCTAACTGAAATAATCGGTGGTGTCGGCGACGATGGTTTTGGTCAGTCTTTGACAAGCCGCCTAAAGGCGGATGGCGTCGGAACGCGAGGCGTGACGGTCAATGCAGACCGCACGACGGGCGTCGCCTTTGTGTCCTACTATGACGATGGGACGCGCGATTTCATCTTTCACATGACTGACACGGCCTCTGATCATTTTACGATGCCAGATGGCCTGTTTGATCCGTCGCAAGCAATCCTGCATGTTTCTGCAGCGTCGCTTGGCAATGCGCGGATGCGTGAGATGATCATCCGGGCAGTGCGCGGCGTTGATAAGGCCGGTGGGAAAATCAGTTGTGATCCCAACGCGCGCCCGGAACTGATGCGCGACGACGCAGTGCGTAAGGCACTGATCGAGGTGATGGACTGCAGCACTTACCTGATGCCAAGTACCAGCGATCTGGCATTCCTGTTTGCTGATCTGTCCGAAGCTGCCGCGATAGAAAAGCTATTCCAATCCAAGGCCGAAGTCATCGTGATTAAGCGCGGAGCCGCAGGCGCAACAATCGTCTCTGGTAAAGAACGCTACGACTACCAAGGCCATGCCGTGAACGAGATTGATCCAACAGGTGCCGGAGACTGCTTTTGCGGGACGTTCATTTCCCTTCTGGCACAAGGCGAAACCTTGCAAAATGCAGGGGCGCTGGCGAACGCAGCAGGGGCCATTGCGGTGACGCGTCGTGGGCCGATGGAGGGCAACTCTAGCCCGGCAGAGATCGCTTCATTTCTTGAACTTCAGAAGAACGGAGACGTCGCATGAGCCTGATCAATGACCTGATCACCCGCAACCGCGCAGGCGAGGCTATTGGGCTGCCGTGTTTCTGCACGGCAAACGAACATGTCCTGCGCGCGGTCTTGTCCTATGCCAAACAAACCGGCTTTCCGACAGTGATCGAGGCGACCTGCAATCAGGTGAACCAATACGGCGGCTACACCGGCATGACGGCGGCGGACTTCATGGCGTGGCTGACCGACATGGCGGCAGAGATCGGCGTCCCAATGGATCGGCTTATCCTTGGCGGGGACCACCTTGGTCCAAACGTCTGGAAGGATGAACCGATTGATATTGCAATGGAAAAATCGCGCGCATTGGTCAAATCCTACGTGAAGGCAGGATTCAAAAAGATCCACCTTGACACAAGCATGGCCTGCGGCGGCGAACCCAATCCGACGTTCACGCAAATCGCCGAACGTGCCGCAGATCTCTGCGCTGTGGCAGAGGCCCATGCGCCGAACCCGGACGCATTATTCTACATCATTGGCACCGAAGTTCCCATCCCCGGCGGCGAAACCGAAGAGCCGGACGCGCTTGATGTCACATCCGTTGACCGCTTTCGCGAGACGATCCAAACCCACCGCGATGCCTGGGCAGCGCGCGGTTTGGACGCCGCTTGGTCGCGTATCGTGTCTGTCGTCACCCAGCCGGGCGTCGATTTCGGTCATACTTCAATCTATCCCTTTGTACCTGAAAAGGCGCAGCCGCTCAGCGACGCCATCCTTACGGAACCGGGCCTGACGTTTGAGGCCCATTCGACAGACTATCAATCAACTGACGCATTAAGTGACCTTGTCAAAAGTCACTTCTTTTTCCTTAAGGTCGGACCAGAACTGACCTTCCGGTTTCGCGAAGCGGTCTGGGCCCTTGCATCAATCGCGGAACACCTGGGCCATTGTAAAACATCCGATATCCGTGCCGTGATGGCCAATCAAATGACCGCCCATCCCGGATATTGGCAGGGGTACTACGGCGGAACCGAGCAAGAGCAGGAAATACTGCGAACCTACAGTTACAGCGACCGCATCCGGTATTACTGGTCAGACGAAAAGGTTGCTGCCGCCTTGAGCGACCTCATCACGGGAATGCGAACCAATCCACTGCCGCAGACTTTGGTATCCCAGGCGTTTATGGGGCTGGAATTTGGCGAGATACCAACTGGTCCAGACCACTTGATCGCGCAACATATTCAACGTTGCGTTGGTCGGTACTTCGAGGCTGCAGGATTTAGACATGACTGTAACGACCGGCGGGTCGCATCTTGATGGAGCTGCTTCTTTGCTGAGATTTTGTGCGGATGCGATGCGCAAGAACTGAAACAAAAGAAAGCTGGCGTCTTGGAAACGACGGGCACCCCACTGTGAATGGGATGCCCGCAACTCTTATTGATCGAGCGCGAGAACTTCGTCGCCATCAACAAGCGAGACGCGTTCGAGATTTTCGCCGTCAGCCCAGCGGAATATGCCGAAGATGCCCGAAACGACGCCTGTGTCCGTGTATTCCATCGAGCCCGTGACACCGTCGTAGTTGATGTCTTTGCCCTCGCGGATCGCGGCAATGCCGTCAGCATAGGTATAAACCACTTCGCCGTCACCGCCGGTGACGTCATACATGGCTTCGCTCCAGCCGTCGGAACTTGTGCTGCCGGATTTTTCAATTGCAAGTGCGGTCGCGACCAGAAGATCGTAGTACTGCATCGCATAAGAGTTCCCGGCATCGCCGATTTTGTCGGCGTAGGCCGAGCCTGTGGCTGCAGGCTCGTAGAACTCCCATGCAGGGCTACCTGAGTTGGAATAGGCTGCCAGCACAACCGCTTCATGCTTTTCTGCGGCACCGACGGTGAGGGTCTGGATGAAACCGGGCTCTTGCCATTCTTGTGTGCCGACGATGAACCAGCTGTTGCCCGCCTCTGCCGCGTTCTTAACAAAAGCGCCGCCATCCGCAGGGGCCGAGAACACGACGACCGCATCCGGGGACAGTCCGGCAATCCGGCTGACCACACTGCGATAGTTTGGTTGGTTCGGCTGGATATCAATTAACTCTAACACTTCCATGCCCAGCTTTTCGGCAGCAATGGCACCAGCGTTCTTTTGCAGCTGAGAGCCGGCCACCTCTGTGGCGACAATCACAATGCTCTTCTTACCTGCTTGGGCTGCATGCAGAATGGCTGCTGCCCCCTGCGCACTGTCCATTGGCGAGCCTCGGAAAAGTGGCTCTGTGCCGCTGCCGCCGAACTCTGCCTCGATCGAACCGCCATGCACAGATGGCAGAAGTGGCACACCGGTGTTGACGACCTTGTCGAGGATATAGTCGCGGTAAGACATGTAGTTGTGGGCAGAGTTGAGCAAAATCTCGACGCCATCGCTGTCGACCAGCTTACGCGCAGCGCGGGCCTCACCAATTGTGCCGATGTCCTGATGGACCGGGACAAGGGGGCGACCAAGAGGCGGATCTTCGTTGATGACCTCAAGCGCAAAGTCGGTCACCGCGTCAAAGAATTCACCAAATCCACCGTATTCCCCGGTGTGGTACGTCAGGTGACCCACTTTGATGTCTTGCGCCGCAGCACCACTGGCCGCCACTGCAACTGCTGTTGAAAGGCCAAGCAGCGACCTGATTGATTTACTATACATTTCGTTCCTCCCTAAGGTATTGAAATTGAGTAGTTTACCGCATCTGTGTCGCGGTTTTAGATGTGATATGCCTCCATCAGTTCTTTCCGGTCGAGGTCTTTGGCGTCCTTGAGTAGGTGCATTTCACCAAGGCTCAGGACGAGGACGCGATCTGCGATTTCGAGGGTTTTGATGGCGTTCTGTTCGGCCAGAACGATGGACACGCCGCGGTTGGTGCGGGCGTCTGAAATTTTCTCAAACAAGATATCGACGAAGAGTGGGGACAGGCCCGCCGATGGTTCATCAAGTAGGATGACCTTGGGGTCTTGCATCAGTGCACGGCCCACAGCGAGCATCTGACCTTCGCCGCCGCTGAGGCTGCCTGCGGATTGGCCGCGTCGGTCTGCAAGCCGGGGAAAAAGGTCGAAAACCTCGTCGAGCCGCATCTGTTTGTCACGGGTCCCGACCAGGGCGCCCAACGACAGGTTTTCCGCGACGCTGAGATCGGGAAAGACGTTTTGTTCTTGAGGGACGTAGGCAATTCCGCGCGCTGTGAGATCGAAGGCGGGTGTGCCGGTGATGTCTTCACCAAGCCACGAAAGTGATCCTGACGAGACCGGGAGCAGCTTGGAAAGGGTTTTCAGCAACGTGGTTTTGCCTGCACCATTCGCGCCAAGGACTGCGAAAATCTCGTTCTCGACTGTAAAGGACACGTCACGCAAGACGGCGACGTCGCCGTATCCACTATGCAGGTTTTTCACATCCAACATGCTCAAACCCCCATGTATTTTTCAGCGACGACGCGGTTGTTCTTCACGTCGTCAGGTGTGCCGTGGAACAGAATCTCGCCTTCGGACAGGAAGTGGACGTAAGCGCAGTAGTTCCAAATCAATTCTAGATCGTGTTCGACGATCACAACGGTCATCTCGCCGGATTTCACTTTGGCTCTGACCATATCCATGACCTTTGCGGTCACGTCATCGGGCAGGCCAGCGGTGGGTTCGTCCATAAGCAACATGCGCGGCTTGAAGATCAGGCACCGCAGGATATCCAAAAGCTTTTTCTCGCCGCCCGATTTTGCGAAGCCATCAGGGTCGGCGAAAGTGAATTGCGAAAGATAGTCGTCAATCTCGGCCTCGATGGCATCGTTTGTCTGATTTTGGTCGAGCACGCCGCGATAGGTTTCGTTTGCATGTGCGGTCGCCGCTAGTCGCAGGTTGTCGCGGATCGTCAGACTTTCGAACCCTTGGATACGCTGGTTTGTTTTGACGAGGCCCAGGTTTGCCACTTGATGCGACCGAATGGGGTTCAGCGGATGCCTTGCATCGCCGTCTTCCAGTTCGACCGTGCCGGTCGTTGCTGCAATCCGGCGGGTAAGAAGCCCCATCAGTGTGCTTTTGCCCGCGCCGTTTGGGCCGATGAGCCCTTCTAACCCGTGCATGCCTAACGTCGCTTCTGCCACGTTGAGGACGGGATGTTCGTGATAGGCCTTGGTAAGGTCGCGCATATGCAGCTTCACTGATCATCCTCCTTCTTGCGGTTGATCAGCTTTTCATCCGCGACTTTGGCAAAGGACTGCATGCCGCGTCCAGCACCGGCGAGGCCGGTAGACATGCCCCGCGAGAGTGCCGCCGAGATGTCTTCTGGCTTGATTTTGCGGTCCAGAATGCCAGTGGGTCGGAACACCAGAACACCAACCAAAAGCGCGCCGTAGAAGAACAGTTTCATGTTCGGAACCACGACCGCGAATTCGGGCGACACCGGCGCATAAGTCTCGATCAGGATGTCGAAGAGGCCGAACGTGACAAAGACGCCGAGCATGGCACCCAGGGCGTGCTCTTTGCCGCCAAGCACCAGCGAGATCCAGACAGCGAAGGTGATCGACGGCACGATCATATTGGGTGTGAGGAATTGGTTCAGGGGGGCCGATAGCCCGCCAAGGACGCCCATGATGGTCGCGGTCAGCGTGAAGGCGACGATTTTGACCTGAAAGGTGTCCTTGCCCAAGCTTGCGGCCAATTCCTCGTTGTCGCGGGTCGCGACCATCAAGCGGCCAAGGCGCGATTTGTGCAGTTTCAGGATAAGGATTTGCATCACCACGATGAGAGCCAGCAGGAAGAGGAAAAACAAAATCTCTTCGAGGCCAAGCACCCGGAACGGATGGCGTATCGTGCCAAGGCCTACGACCCCCATGGTCATCCACTTTTCAGTCACTGCGAGCAGGGCGATGATCGCGCTGAACGCGATGGTCGCACACAAGATGGCTTGTCGCTCTAGTCTCAAAATCAGCCTGCCAAGGAAGTAAGACGCGATGACCAGAAGAACGACTGTCAGCCCCATTGCATCCACAAAGGACATGCCAAGCTGGACTTGCATGACGCCGACCGCATACATGCCAAGGCCCCAAAACCCGACGACGCCGAAATTGGGAATGCCCAGCAGGCCGAACTGCACATGCAGCATCTGGGCAAGACCGATGTAGATCAGCATCAGGGAGAGTGAGAAAATCAGATACGCCATTACGCCATCCTCCCCCCGCGTCGCCACAGGATCAGGATGAAGGTCATCAACAGGACGACTTCTGAGTAAAGTGGCTTTGATACAAGTGTAATGAAAGAGGTGAGGATACCGGCGACGATACTTGCGACAAGCGCCCCGCGCACTGATCCAACACCGGCGACGATACACACCATGATGGTGATCAGGATCAGGTTCCACCCCATCAACGGGTTGGCCAGTGCAAAGACGCCTGAAAAGATGCCCGACAAGCCGCCTGCGACGCCCGCGATGAACCAGACTTTGACAGAGACTTGGTGCGGATTGATGCCGCTCACCTGTGCAAGCTCTTCGTTGTTGGCCAGTCCGCGAATGACCTCGCCAAAGCCGGTTTTGTAGATCAGCCAGTAGAGGTTGAGTGCAAAGATCACGACAAGGATCAGCGCGATCAGTTGCAGGTTCGTGGCCCCTAAACCACCGAAGTTGAAGAATGCGATAGGTGGCTCTGAAAGAAAGACGTTTTCTGCTCCAACCATGAGTACCAGCCCGTAGCGCAGCATGAACGACAACCCGACGGACAAGATGATCATTTCCGAGGGTTGCACCCCGCGATTGAGGGCGGGTTTGAACACAAAAAGATAAGTCGCGACGCTCAGCGCGCCTGCAAGCAGGGCCGCGGGCACAATCGAAAAGTAAAAGTTAAAGCCCATCCCCACATTAAACAGCACCGCGAAGTATGCGCCGAAGGTGATGCTTTCGCCGTATGCGAAGTTGATGAACCCGTTCAGGTAGTAGATGAGCGTAAAGCCCATTGCGGCCAATATCAGTGGCGAGGCCTCTAACAGGCCAATGAAAATTGAGTCACGTATCAGCCACATGGGCGTGGGTCCCCTCCGCTTAGATGCAGCGACCGAGCCCACCTGAGGAGGGACAATCGTCGACATCCAAGAAGCCTCAAGAGCGCCCGAACGATTGGCCATTGCGCAAAATGCGCTGACGTTGCTCACGGTCTGATTAAGTGGATGGCCAAATCTGACCGCGTTGCGTTGCGTCTCAATCCGTGTCCGCTGGTCGCATTTTCTGAAAACATGGGTGCCCTGAGTGCAATTTTGTCGCGACAATGAAGCCGTTCAGGAATGAGGAGCATCTTGATGCAGGACTTTTGGAAGACATATATGGTTCCGGTGACCGTCAGCAGCATCGGGCTGGTTCTTGCATTCATTCTTGGGATCGCGCCGCTGTTTGGAAACGACCGGGTTTCAGCGCCGTTACAGGCTGCAACGTCTCAGATGGCAGAGCAAGCCAGTGCGATCGAAGAGATGCGTGCGGCACACGCCGCTGAAGTTGCAGATTTGCGCCAGGCGCTTGCGGCGCAATCTGGCAAGATCAGCGAGTTTGAAAATCGTCTTTCCAATCTGGATCGTGGAGTGACGCAGAACTTCTGGCGCTCCAAGGAAACGGCAGATGGTGTCGCGGGGCTGGCCGGGGCGGAACGACTGCTCAGTGATCTGCAGAACAGAGTGACGAACCTTGATCGTGGGGTAACCCAGGGATTTTGGCGTACGAAAGCCAACACCGATGTTATCGAAACGCTGACCAGTGCGAACCAGAGGTTAAGCAATCTTGAAGCGCAGATGGACACACTGAACAGAGCGGTGCCACGAATCTCGGCGCGGGTTCGGGTGCTTCAAGATGCAGCGGAGTAATCGGTGACCGCAAAGTCTAGTTCAACGTCGTTGTAGGTATCAGACGCAAGGATATGTGGTAACCTCCGGTGTCATTGTCAGGCTTACCGTGGCGCGCCACGATAGCAGCCGCAGTAAGGCAAGGATCACTATGGCTGATACATCACGACCAACCGGCTTTTTTGACGCATTCGCGCGGCCTGCGTGGGTTGTGATGATGGTGGCGCAAATGTTGCTGGGTCTGACGCTCGCGATCGCGCTAGTCATGAAATACTACATGCTGGTTTTCGGGACTGTTGGTTGCACAGGCGATGATCCGAGCATTGCAAACCTTGTGCGCTGCACCCCTGCGATGGACATAGTTGGGCAATTCTTACTGGCCGTGGCTGCCTTCAGGTTTGCCGGTTTTATGTTTGAAGACAAGCCTTTGACCTTCTTGCAGCCGTTCATCATCGGTCTGGCAGGGCTATTCTTGTTGTTCATGACGGGTGTCACGCCCGCGACGGTCAGCTGGTCAATGGCAGCTGTCATCCTTGCGTTCTTGGGGGCAATTGCGGCCACGATTGCGGGGCATGTCTATCTTCATATGCGTAAATCAAACGACTAACACCTGACAAAAAGAGACGCCTGGTTACACCGACGCACTACCCGTGATCTGCCAAATTGCCCTCGTGCTGCAGGCTTCGTGGCATACCGTTGCAGTCATGGAGGGCTGCAAATTGGTGTGAACCATAAAGGGAGGATCACGCATGAAAAAGTTACTATTGGGATCGCTGTCTGCGATGACGCTGGTTGCAACCGGGGCTACAATGGCAGCCGCTGACGGCCACCTTGGCACGCTGAAAATCGGTGCACTGGCAACACTCGAAGGCACGTACACGCAGCTGGGCGAAGATGGCATTCGTGGGATCACCACGGCCTTGACCGAAGCTGGCAATATGGTTGGCGGCCGCGAGGTTGAAGTGATCACAGTGTCCACCGACGGGTCACCCGACAGCGCGTTGCGTGCGGCTCGTAAGCTGGTAGAGCAGGACGGCGTCGACATCATCCTTGGCCCCTTGTCTGGCTCTGAAGGGATCGCGCTGCGCGATTATTCCAAGACCCAGCCGGGCACGACCTTTATTAATGGCATTTCCGGCGCAATGGAGACCACGTTGGTTGATCCATCCGACAACTTTTTCCGGTTCAATACAGATGGTGCGCAATGGTCCAAGGGCCTTGGCGACTATGTGTTTAATGAAAAGGGCTATGAATACGTCGCAACTATCGGCGAGGATTACTCGTTTATCTACACACAGGTCTTCGGGTTCGCGACCGAGTTCTGCGCCGCAGGCGGCGAGATCACAGAGCGGTTCTGGGTGCCACTTGGCACCAAGGACTTCGGATCTATCATCGCAGCATTGCCCGATGACGTAGATGCAATCTATCTGGGTCTGGGCGGCGGTGATGCCGTCAATTTCCTGAACCAGTACCAACAGGCGGGCGGTGACGCGAACCTGATTGGTGGGTCGATCATGGTCGACGGGACAGTCCTGAATTCTGAAGGGTCCGCCAAGGCCGCGCTGACGGGTGTTCCGTCATCAGGCATGATGGCCGATACTTGGGATGACCCGCGCTGGACTGACTTTGTGTCGTTGTATCAGGGGACATTTGATGAAGGCGACCGGTTCCCATCACCATCGTTGTTTGCACTTGGCTACTACAACGCGTCTTCTGCCATGCTGCAGTGCATGGATGACGTTGGCGGTGATTTGTCCGATGGCCATGCAGGCTTTCGCGAGTGCCTGAGTAATCTGACGCTGGAAGCGCCGAATGGTGACATCTCGTTGGATGAGAACCGTCAGGCGGTCGGCTCCAACTTTGTGGTTGAAGTGCGCGAACAAGCCGATGGCAGCCTTGCTACCGAGGTTGTGTCCGTTGTGGACAACGTAAACCAGACGCTTGGTATTGATCCCGCAGCCTTTGCAGCCATTGGTCTACCGGGCCGCGAAACACCAGCCTGTCAATCGTCGTACTGATTATTCATCTGTTCCGGGCGGCGATTGGCGTCGCCCGGTTCCCTGCTACATTTTCCCAATTCATTGGCGGTGAGGGCACATGACGCTCATC
>CALILP010000008.1 GCA_938016515.1 uncultured Paracoccaceae bacterium | reverse complement strand
TTAGGTCTTGATATGGCGCGAAGGCAGGGACCAAGGCAAGACAAACGTTCAGTTTAATGCGTCCAGGCACCACGGCGATTGGTCGCAAAGTTGTCACCATAACCGCCGGGACGAATGTTAGCCTTGCGCGGTTTTGGCTCTTGCACGGTGGCCACAATGCCATGCGCCTTGGCATAGTCTAGTGCAGCTTCCTTTGTATCAAACGTCAATCGCACCTGGCTTTGCGTGTCAGCATTCGAGGTCCATCCCATCAGCGGATCAACCTCGCGGGCCGTTTCATTCACGTGCTCAAGAACCCACGATTTTGTCTTAGCCGTCCCAGAGGACATGGCCGTTTTGGCTGGTCGAAAAATACGTGCACGCATGGAAAAGACTCCTTGTTACTGCCTTATGCTAACAAATCAGGGCGCTTGGCAAGTATTGCAACGCGACACTTAACTGCATCCTAAGAGTTCTGACTTACATCGGGGGAAAGCCGTGCGGATGTACCGGGCGCAGCACATCAAGGACCCGTTCAAATGTCGACGTTAGACCTACCAAAACCAAACCTGCTGAATTCGATATTCGCAAAATGCCTTGCGTTGATCGCTGCAACAGCTTGCGTGCTGGTCGTCGTGCTGTCCTACAATTCGTATGCAAAGACGGTCGGCATCACGACCGAAATTGTCGCGAACATGGCTATCGCCAATACAGCCTCGGCGGCGAATGGTTTTGGCGATCACTTGGCCAATGGACAAAACGATCCCGTCGTCGAAGCGGCCCGCAGCGCCATTGGGCAATCTGACGGCCTGGCAGATTTGGCGCTTATATTCGATGCTGATGGCACGTTGGTCGCGCAGACAAATGATGCCACTCAAGAAGACATATCGGCGCTTCGGGCCTTGGCGACGCAGTCCTTGCAGCGTCAAGATGTGGTCCAAAACCTCGAAACGCTTGATACTGCAGTGCCTTACCGGGATGGGTCAGGCAATTTGGTCGGGGTTTTGGTGATTGATTGGTCATCCGCGAACGTGATCGCATCAATCCAAAGTGCAAGTATCAAATCTCTTGCTGTCGCCGCTGGCCTTCTTGCTGCAGCACTGGCGGGCGCGTTCTATTTGTTACGATCTTTTCTTGGCACGCCATTGAAGGGCCTGAACGAGGGCGTGCGCAACGTGTCTGATGGCAACTACACCAGTGTTGTGCCCGGCATTGCGCGACAGGATGAATTCGGCAGCTTGGCAAAACAGCTTGATGTAATGCGCCAAAGCCTTGCTGACGCGCAGGGTGCAACTATCGAAACTGCCCGCAAGCAAGAAGCCCAAGCTGACCTTATCCATAACCTTCGCAGTGCCCTCAAAAATCTTGCTGCGGGCCATTTGTCAGCTGGCATTCGCAGTGATGTCGCGCCCGAGTATACAGATCTGGTCACAGACTTTAACGCAGCAGCAACCGCATTTCACGACGCCATGTCGCAGGTGGTTCAACTCTCAGACAAAATCCGGCAAGATTCTTCTGATATCAAGTCATACTCGGGTGATCTGTCACAGCGGACAGAAAATCAGGCGGCGACGCTCGAAGAAACCGCGGCTGCACTGGACGATCTGACAAATGGTGTGCGCGGCGCAGCCGATGGCACGCGCGAAGTCGAAGGCATCGTGCAAAAAGCTCGGTCAGAAGCCGAGGAAAGTGGCGAAGTTGTCCAGAAGACAATCAGTGCCATGTCCGAGATTTCAGAATCATCGAACCAGATTTCCGCGATTATCGCAGTGATTGACGACATTGCTTTTCAGACCAACCTTTTGGCACTGAACGCAGGCGTCGAAGCCGCGCGCGCGGGCGAAGCCGGTCGTGGTTTTGCTGTTGTGGCATCCGAAGTCCGGGCACTTGCGCAAAGATCCTCAGAGGCCGCGCATGAAATCAAAACGTTGATCAGCGGCAGTTCCGAACATGTCGCCAATGGTGTGTCGCTTGTGGCCCAAGCAGGCGAAGCGTTGACTGCAATTACCGACCGCGTCGTACATATCGCGGCGTTGATGTCAGACATGGCGAACAACGCGCAGGAACAGGCCACCAGCCTAGATGAAATCAACGTGGGCGTCGGGCAACTGGATCAAGTGACCCAGCGAAACGCCAGCATGGTCGAAGAAGCAACAACCGCGACCCTGTCTTTGGAGGCGCAATCATCCGCACTGTCGTCACTTGTTGCGCAGTTTACACTTGATGGTAAGACGGCTCATGACACCTATGTCCTGAAAGAGCGGGTCGCATAATACCGCACTCCTGACACTTGCTGTCAGGATGCAGGCGTTCTCGACTGTCATTGGGGGTTGAAGCGCGGCGTAAGAAGAACAAGTGTGCGGTGACCCCAAGGACATCGCCATGACTGAATCACTGACCGACACGACCGTTCCAGAAAAATTCCTGTCGAACCCTGCCCCAGACGTCAGAACCCGCGAAAAGCTGGAAGGCGGCGTCGCATTCCAATTGGTCACTGAGTTTGAGGCAGCAGGCGATCAGCCCACTGCGATCAAGGAATTGTCGGACGGGGTCAACGACGGCGAACGTGATCAGGTGCTTCTTGGGGCGACGGGCACTGGCAAGACGTTCACGATGGCCAAGGTCATCGCAGAAACGCAGCGGCCCGCCATCATATTGGCCCCTAACAAGACGTTGGCGGCACAGCTGTATGGTGAATTCAAAGGGTTCTTCCCGGAGAACGCGGTAGAGTACTTCGTATCCTACTATGACTATTACCAGCCCGAAGCATACGTCGCGCGATCCGATACCTATATCGAAAAAGAAAGCCAGATAAACGAACAGATCGACCGTATGCGCCACTCTGCGACGCGGGCCCTGCTAGAGCGGGACGACGTGATCATCGTCGCCTCGGTCTCGTGCATTTATGGGATCGGCTCTGTCGAAACCTATGGGGCGATGACGCAGGACATTCATGTCGGCCGTGAATATGACCAACGGGGGATCATCGCAGACTTGGTCGCACAACAATATCGCCGCAACGATCAGGGATTTCAGCGTGGCTGTTTCCGGGTCCGCGGCGACAGTCTGGAAATCTGGCCAGCGCACCTTGATGATCGTGCCTGGAAGTTGTCATTCTTTGGTGAAGAGCTTGAAAACATCACCGAATTTGACCCGCTCACGGGTGAAAAAACAGATACCTTCGAAAAGGTCCGCATCTACGCCAATTCTCACTATGTCACGCCACGCCCGACGATGAACCAAGCCGTGATCGGCATCAAAAAAGAGCTGCGCATGCGGCTTGATCAATTGGTCGCAGATGGCAAACTGCTTGAGGCGCAGCGGCTGGAACAGCGGACAAACTTTGACCTTGAAATGCTGGAAGCAACCGGCGTTTGCAACGGTATCGAAAACTACTCCCGCTACCTGACCGGCCGCGCACCGGGCGAGCCACCCCCCACGCTGTTCGAATTTATCCCCGACAATGCCCTTGTTTTTGCTGATGAATCCCATGTCTCGGTCCCTCAAATCGGCGGCATGTACAAAGGCGACTATCGGCGCAAGTTCACGCTGGCAGAGCACGGGTTTCGCTTGCCGTCCTGCATGGATAACCGCCCGCTGAAGTTCGAGGAATGGGACGCCATGCGCCCACAATCGATCTTCGTCTCGGCGACCCCTTCCGCGTGGGAACTGGATCAGGCTGGCGGTGTGTTCGCCGAACAGATCATCCGACCCACAGGCCTGATCGACCCCGAAATTGAAATCCGTCCCGTCGATATGCAAGTCGATGATTTGCTGGACGAAGTGCGCAAGGTCACTGCAAACGGGTACCGGACGCTTTGCACCACGCTGACCAAACGCATGGCCGAAGACCTGACTGAATACATGCACGAGCAGGGCATCAAGGTCCGCTATATGCACAGCGACATCGATACCATCGAGCGGATCGAGATCCTGCGTGACCTGCGCCTTGGCGCTTTCGACGTGCTGATCGGGATCAACCTGCTACGCGAGGGGCTTGATATCCCCGAATGCGGGCTGGTGGCCATTCTGGATGCCGACAAAGAAGGTTTCCTGCGGTCTGAAACGTCTCTTGTGCAAACCATTGGCCGTGCTGCGCGGAACGTCGATGGCCGGGTGATCATGTACGCAGATCGCATCACCGGCTCGATGGAGCGGGCGATGAAAGAAACAGAACGGCGGCGCGTAAAGCAGCTTGCCTACAATGACGAACATGGCATCACACCCCAAACGGTTCAAAAGAACGTCGAGGATATCCTTGCCGGTCTTTACAAGGGCGACGTCGACATGAACCGCGTCACTGCGAAGGTCGACAAGCCAATGGCCGGCGCCAACCTGCAAGCCGTCTTGGACGGGCTGCGGACGGATATGCGCAAAGCTGCAGAGAACCTTGAGTTTGAAGAAGCAGCCCGCCTGCGCGACGAAGTCAAGCGGCTTGAGACAGTTGATCTGGTTGTGTCTGACGACCCCCTCGCGCGGCAACAGGCCGTCGAAAAGGCGGTGGGTGAGGCCACCAAAATGGCTGGCCGCAGTACCGGCGGGCGGCCGGGGCAACGCGGTGGCAAGTCGCGGTATGGCGGCAAGAAGTAGAGGTATGATGCAAAAACCAATGCTTATCTGCGCGGCTATGATCAGCCTCGCGTCCTCTGCGGTCGCGTGGGAATTTGCCGAGACCGACGTCTGCACCGTGACCCATGACAGCACAGACATGGGGGTCGTGCTGGTCTTTGATCCTGCCGCTTCGCTTTACACGATCACGCTGACCCAACCGCAAAACACCTGGGCAACGGATGACAATTTCCGCCTGCGCTTTGACGGCCCCCGCGCCCTGATCATCGGGACAGATCGCCATGTCTATGGCGATGAGGGGCGCAGCCTGTCGGTGTCCGACAGTGGGTTCGGGAATGTGCTGGACGGGATTGCGCTGAACGAAAGCATGACAGCGCTTGTCGGGGATCAATCCGTCAGCCTGTCTACCGCCGATGCCGGTGAGGCGATGCAGGCGTTTCGCGCCTGTCCTTCTGCCCCGATTTCATAGCTTGCCGCGCCAGACGACTGCGCCTTCACGGAACGTCCCTTTGACCAATTGGCCCTTCTTTGCTGCGATGGGGAATTGCACGCGCCAGTCACGAAATTGGTCATTGGTGACAATTCGCAGGCCATGATCGCGCGCAAAGGACAGGATCATTTCGTCAGCGACGACACCTTTGTGCACAATACAAATACGTTCTTTTGCGATACCAGTCAGCTGCGCCATTCTAAGTTCGTCGAAGTACCGATCGCCTAACTGATAACCAACACTGGCATCAAAAAAGACAATGGGCGCATACCCCGCATTTTCGAGCGACCGCAGGACAAGAGACAACACCGGCGCAGACGCATCGCCGCCCCAGTGCATGACGTTTGACCCATCAACGACGATGGCATTCTCGGGTGGTCCCTGCTCTTCCACAGGCCGCACGTCGGCACGAGGAGGCCTGACCGACCCAGACTTTGGTTTCCGTCTCTTGAACAGTAGCACAAGGATGAAAACAAATAGGGCAGGCGCCAATAAAAGAAGGTCGCTGAACATGCCGCGGTTAAAATCAAAGCACCGCCGCAGGCGCAACAGAAAAGGCGAGAGATCTGAGATCCCTCGCCTTTCGCATTGGTATCAGGTGGTGATCAGCCTTTGCCTTTCCAAGGCACAAGCAGCCGTTCGATCCAGCGCATCAACATGTCAATCGAGAACCCAATGATCCCGATCAGGATGATCCCCATGATGACGATATCGGTGTTCTGGAACTTGGATGCTGTCATGATCATCATGCCCGCACCCTTTTCCGCTGCGACCAATTCAGCGGCCACAACTGTCCCCCAGCAAACCCCCATCGCCACTCGTGCCGCGGTGAAGATTTCGGGCAAAGAGTTTGGGATAATCACGTAACGCATGATCTGCCACTTGGACGCGCCCAAAGAGTAGGCCGCGTGCACCTTGGAAATCCGCACGCCAGACACGCCAGACCGCGCGCCAATCGCCATGATCCAAAGGGCTGCAAGGAACAGCAGGATGATCTTGCCGACCTCGCCGATGCCCGCCCAGATAATCACCAGTGGGATCAGGGCCAGGGGTGGCACGGGCCGCATGAATTCAACGATAGGGTCGAACCAACCACGGAACCAGTTGGACAGGCCCATCGCATAACCCAGCGGGATGCCCACGATAGCCCCAAGGATAAAGCCGACAACAACGCGAAACAGTGAAAAGCCAAGGTGTTCGGCCAATGTCGAGTTACGGAACCCGGTTGAGGCAATCTCGGTGACGCGGCTCCACACGGCCTCTGGTGCAGGCAGCCAGATCGGCTCCATTTGCATGCCCCCGCTTGGCTTGATGTTGGGTGTGCCGCGCCGCGAGATTTCGACGTCGCCAAAGCCCACATCCACAACCGAACCGGGTTCAACTGCAACGCCGTTGATCGCAGAGACGACAGCGTCTTGATCGCGGCCGATCTCGTCGTTTTCATCGACGCGCAGCAACTCGCTGCGGAAGGCTGCGATGGCCACACTGTCGTTTTTGGCAAAGCCTTCGCCGGGGTCTACTTCGGGGGCATCGACATCTGAACCCGCCGGGAAGACCACAACAGACACCGTAGCGTCGTCGGTTTGGCCGTCAGGCGTGGTCACTGTGTAGCTAAACTCGCCGGTTCCTTCAAACGCGCCCGGCGCATGCAGGAAAGATGGCAACAGTTTCGATCCGGTAAAGGCCGCCCAAAGCACGAAGATCAGCACAATCGACACAACAGAGGCGACGGTGTTGGACGTCACAGCGCTTTCGTCGCCGAAAGTCACGGTCTTCAGCGAGCCATAGTCGGCCTTTGGTGTCAGGAACTTTTTGACTGTCTGCCAGATCAGGGCGCAAAGCAGGATAATGGCGATGTACCCCGCAATGAAGGGGGCTGCAGACAAAAGGGTAACAAAGACGGCGCCAAGTTCTGCGCCCAGTTGTGAAAGGAGGTTCATGATCCTTCTCCTTCATTGCGACCCATAATCTCTTCTTCCATGTCCCAGATCATCCCAAGGATTTCCTCGCGGACTTCCCCGAATTGTGGATGCTTCTTGACCTCGCGCAGGTCTTTATCGACGCCCATTTCCGCGAATGGCAGGCGGTATTCCTTATGGATCCGGCCGGGACGAGGGGCCATGACCAGCAGGCGTTCGCCCAGCAACAGCGCCTCTTCGACAGAGTGGGTGATCAGGATGATCGTCTTGCCGGTCTCTTTCCAAAGCTTCAGAACAAGGCCCTGCATCTTTTCGCGGGTCAGCGCGTCAAGCGCGCCCAATGGCTCGTCCATCAAGATCACGTCAGGTTCGTTAGCAAGGCAACGGGCCAAGGCCACACGCTGCTGCATGCCGCCGGACAATTCGTAGACTGCCTTTTCCTTGAACGCCCCAAGACCCACCACATCCAACAGGTGATCCACAATCTCTGCCTTTGGTTTCGCGGCCATGCCCTTCATCTTGGGGCCAAAGCCTACATTCTCGCGGACGGACATCCATTCAAACAAAGCGCCTTGCTGAAAGACCATGCCGCGTTCCGGGCCCGGGCCCTCGACGGTATTTCCGTTCAGCACCATCCGGCCTTCCGTTGGTGCCAGAAACCCTGCCGCGATGTTCAGCAATGTGGTTTTGCCGCAGCCGGATGGCCCAAGCACGGAAAGCAACTCGCCCGCTTTGAGATCCAATGAGACGTCCTTCAACGCCTGCACCGAGCCTCCGTTTGGCAAATCAAATCGCATGGATATTTTGTCGATCGACAGACCTGACATTCCGCGCCCCCTGTTGTTTTCGTTCCCAGATCAGGATCACACGCAGTGACCCTGATCAAGAATGCCGCAGCTTGCAGCGATGTTTGGTCTTGTCCCGTTTGGTTTGGGATCCCCCGCCAACCGCGTCCGTTGCCTGCCCAAAGCGAAACATGAATTCCTTGCCCATGCTAGCCTTGATGTCGCACCTTGTTCCGCCTCGCCGCTCTGAAACTGGCTGATAACGCCTAGTTTGTTGTCACATGCTCAAAAAGCGAACAGATAACAAAGGGGGAGATTTCTTTTTAAAATCGACCGTTAAGAAGCCTTCCCCCCCTCTATTGACAACAGTCCCCCATAGAATCGCGCCTATATTTTAGGAACGGACATCGGCAAACTGGACTTATTTAAGGCTACTCACTGGCCCTACTGGAAAGCCGCAAGCCTAGATCAAGGTAAACTCATGCTACGCTGGCAGCGATCCAAAAGATTCGCGCCCCCGCAACCCTTGCATAGAACGGAGTGTTCCTATGGACTTTACGCTTTCCAACGATCCCGGCCACATCGTCGAGGCTGACCGCGCGCACGTGTGGCATCATTTGTCCCAGCACAAACCCTACGAGAGCCGGATTGATCCGCGCATCATCGTCGAGGGCAAAGGCCTGAAAGTCTGGGACATCAAGGGTAAAGAACACATTGACGCCGTGTCCGGCGGTGTGTGGACCGTGAACGTCGGCTATGGCCGCGAGCGGATTGGTAAAGCCATTGCAGAGCAAGTGACGAAGATGTGCTTCTTTGGCGGCACCGCTGGCACCATTCCGGGTGCCCACTTTGCCGAGATGCTGATCGACAAGATGCCGGGTCTGGACCGCGTCTATTATGCCAACTCTGGTTCCGAAGCGAACGAGAAGGGCTTTAAGATGGTCCGCCAGATCAGCCACAAGCATCATGGCGGCAAGAAATCCAAAATCCTGTTCCGCGAGCGCGATTACCACGGCACCACTATCGCTGCCCTATCCGCAGGCGGTCAGGAAGAACGCGGCGCGCAGTATGGGCCGTACACGCCGGGTTTTATATCTGTGCCGCATTGTCTTGAGTATCGTTCGCAAGATGGTTCAACTGGCGAGGCCTATACAGCCGCATCTTTGAAGGCCATCGAAGACGTGATCCTGCGCGAAGGGGCTGACACCATCGGGTCGATCTGCCTAGAGCCGATTACCGCAGGCGGCGGCATCATCGTTCCACCGCAAGGGTATTGGGAAGGTGTTCAAGAGCTTTGCAAGAAGTATGAAATCCTGCTGCACATCGACGAAGTCGTTTGTGGTGTGGGCCGGACCGGCACTTGGTTTGGCTATCAGCAGTTTGGCGTCCAGCCCGACATCGTGACGATGGCCAAGGGTGTGGCTTCTGGCTACGCTGCGATCTCGTGCTGTGTGACAACCAACGCTGTGTTCGATCAGTTCAAAGACGACACCGACAAACTGTCGATGTTCCGCGATATCTCTACCTTCGGTGGATGTACTGCGGGGCCTGCAGCGGCGATCGAAAACATGTTGATCATCGAAGAAGAAGATTTGCGCGGCAACTCTGTCCGCACAGGTGAACACCTGAAAAACAACCTTCACGCGCTTATGGAAAAGCACAGCTGGATCGGCGACGTGCGTGGCATGGGTCTGTTTGCAGGCGCGGAACTTGTGACAGATCGCGACAGCAAAGAACCAGTCGACGAAAAACTGGTCGCAGCTATCGTTGCGGATTGCATGAACCAAGGCGTGATCATCGGGGCGACCAACAAATCGCTGCCGGGCTTTAACAACACCCTACTCTTTGCGCCTGCGCTCATCGCGACGCCTGACGACATCGACCACGTGACCGATGCGGTTGATCAGGCCATCACGCGCGTTAT
>CALILP010000007.1 GCA_938016515.1 uncultured Paracoccaceae bacterium | reverse complement strand
TGTCGTGTGCGATGATCAGGGTTTGGCAGAAGGTCAGTAGTTTTTCGAAGTACAGATTGAAGACCTCTGGCAGGTGGCGCGTTGAAGCGGGGTGTCCTGCCCAGATGAGTGGATCACTTGCTGCTGCGCGCAGATGTGTCTGGTCGGCCGGTGTGAGCGGACGCAGGGTGAAGGTTCCGTCTGAAAGGGTCGGCTGTCCGTCAAACATGTACTGCCCTTGCGAAAAATGGGCCGGAGTGGATCCGGCCCAGGTAGGAAGAGTGTGCCGTTACCGTTGGTAAAAGCGCTTGTTGGCTTCGCGACGGGCCTGTTTGGGGGTCAGGCCGATGTCGGAGAGTTCATACTCTTCCAGCCGGCCAAGCGCTTTGCGGGTGCGCCAGTTCATGTCCCATTTCGTCACCAAGACCGCGATCGTCACGGCAACACGGGCCAGCACGGGAAGCTGGGCCTGTGAATTGAGCAGTGCGAGTTGGGCGGGGTGAAGAGCATGAGAAGTCATTGGCGTGTCCCTTTCCTATTGTATTGACACATTCAGGCATGTTGCCTAGTCATATTGGTACATTTAGAAAGTTGGATGCGTCGAGAAAATGATTGTACCGGATACAAAATGGCAACCTACGTTGGATGGTGCCGGTCGCTCGAAGTATAAGGCCCTTGCGCAGGCCATCCGTGAGGGAATTGTATCGAGACAATTGAAGGAAGGGGAGCAGCTGCCTCCGGTGCGCGAATTGGCGTATCGGATTGGTGTGACGCCCGGTACGGTCGCCCGTGCCTATGCCTTGCTGACCGATGAGGGTCGTTTGACGGCCGGTGTTGGACGCGGCACCTTTGTGGCTGGCCGCGCTACACGGCCGCAATCTGTCCTGGAAGAGCCTTTGTTGCTTGATCCGGTGCTGGCCCGGCCCGAGCGCGCCCATCTGTTAAGCCCAAAGGTCCCCGATATGGGGCAGGGCCGGTTGATTGCAGATGCCTTGCGTCGGTTGGCGGATGATATTTCTCCGTTGGACTTATTGACCTACCCGACCCGAGAGACTGATTTGCCGGCCCGTGCTGCGTTTCGCGATACGCTGGACCGAACGCCACTTGGTGCGTTTGATCTTGACGATATCGTGACGTCGCATGGCGGCCAAAGTGGTCTGGTGATGATCCTGCAAACTATTTTGCATGGTGCCAGCCCGGTGATTGCGGTGGACGAGCTGTGTTACGGTGGCTTCAGGTCGGCATCAATGCTGTGTCGGGCACAGGTTGTGTCTGTGCCGTGGGATGATGACGGACCGGATGCAGATGCCTTTGAAGCCTTGGTGAAGACACGCGGTGTTCAGGTCTTTTGCACCTCTGCCGAGGTGTGCAACCCCACTGTGAAGACAACGACCGTCCCCCGGCGCAAAGAGATCGCCCGGATCGCGCAACGCTACGGTGTGCATGTGATCGACGATGATTGCTACCGCTTGATGCAGTCAGAGCCGCGCGGCCCAAGCTATCGTGCTTTGCTGCCTGATTTGGGCTGGTATGTGAACTCACCCTCCAAATCGTTGTCCTCGGCGTTGCGGATCGGGTTTGTGGTGGGGCCCCGCGAGTGGTCGGCGCCTTTGGTCCGTACGTCCACGTTTCATAGCTTTGGCGTGTCCCGGTTAATCACGGATGTCTATGCGGATGTGATAGGGCAGGCTGCTTTGCCGCAGATTATTGCTGATATTCAGGCCCGGATTGCACAGGATGTCCGGGGGGCTGTGAATGTTTTGGGGGGCCACCGGATTTCGTGGTCCGAACATGTTCCGTTCCTGATGGTTGATCTGCCGCGCGGCTGGCGGGCAGGTGCCTTTTGTCAGGCCGCCGAAGCCGAGAATGTCTTGCTGAAGTCTGTCGATGACTTCGCCCTGCGCGATGCCCGGTCGCCCCATGCGGTGCGGATTGCGATCAACGGCGAGGTTGCGCATGCGCATTTCCTTGAGGCTTTGCGCAAGGTCCGGGTCCTGCTGGATAATCCACCGGAGGAAATTTCCGTTTAGGGCGAGGAGTGGCTTAGGTAGGGGGCGCTGATCGTGTTAGATCGCCGACCCGTGGGTCGTGGATGCCCTTGTGCAGTGTGGGGGCGTTATCAGGTTCAATTTTTGGGGTAAATTAATACCATAATTGTAATGCATTGTTTTTGCATTGTTTTAATAGGTATCTGTCGCTTGACCGGGTCAAACACATCTTTATAAGCCACCTATCCGAATGACTGGGCGCGGCATGCGTCCCCAAACCTTTTTGGTGAGATATGAAAACCTTTTCTGCGACCCCTGCAGATGTAGACAAGAAATGGATCCTGATCGACGCTGAAGGCGTTGTTCTGGGCCGTTTGGCGTCCATCATCGCAATGCGCTTGCGTGGCAAGCACAAACCATCCTTCACGCCGTCCATGGACATGGGCGACAATGTCATCGTCATCAACGCTGAAAAAGTGCAGATGACCGGCAAGAAGCGTGAAGAAAGCTATTACTGGCACACGGGCCACCCCGGTGGCATCAAGTCCAAAACCAAGGCAGAGATCCTTGAGGGCAAGCACCCGGAGCGCGTTTTGATGAAAGCTGTTCAGCGTATGCTGCCCGGCGGTCCATTGTCCAAAAAGCAAATGACTCACCTGCGCGTTTTCGCGGGCACAGAGCATGGCATGGACGCCCAGAAGCCTGAAGTTCTCGACGTTAAGTCCATGAACAAAAAGAATACGAGGACCGCATAATGGCCGATCAAGTCAATTCCCTCGAAGAGTTGGGCGCTGTTGCTGAAGGCGTCGCTGCTGCACCTGAAGCGGATGCACCGGCTGCTGCCCCTGAAGTGACCATCACACGTGAGCCTGTTCGTGACGAACTGGGCCGCTCTTACGCCACTGGTAAGCGGAAGGACGCGGTTGCCCGTGTCTGGATCAAGCCGGGTTCCGGCAAGGTCACCGTCAACGGCAAAGAGATGAGCACATACTTTGCCCGTCCCGTTCTGCAGATGATCCTGGCGCAGCCGTTTTCCGTTGCTGGTGTTTCCGGTCAGTTTGACGTGGTTGCCACGGTCAAAGGTGGCGGTCTGTCAGGTCAGGCTGGTGCTGTGAAGCACGGTGTGTCCAAGGCGCTGCAGCTTTACGATCCGTCCTTGCGCCCCGCGCTGAAAGCCGCTGGCTTCTTGACACGCGACAGCCGTGTTGTTGAGCGTAAGAAGTACGGTAAGGCGAAAGCCCGGAAGAGCTTCCAGTTCTCCAAGCGTTAAGCTTTGGGATCATGGTTTTGGAAAGGGCGTCCGTTGGGGCGCCCTTTTCGTTTGCAGTGAGGCAACGTGCCAATGGATTTACGGCACAGTGGCATGGGAATGCGAAATTACGCTGCTAAACTTGGGGTTGAATAGGTGGTGCCTCATTAGGGCCATTAACCACATGAATTTGCCACAATGGTAAACAAAACCGCGAATTGTCTCGTAGATTCAGTCCCTTCTAAAAGTTTTCATTCCGCTTGAAATTATGCAGGTCGTCATAAAATCGACTAAAAATTAATCGACAACCGGGAGGAGCATTAGTTTTAGAGAGTACACAATGATCAAGAGAGTTTTAGGTATCGCAATGCTGGCCGTGCTATTCGCCGGCCCTGCAGCTGCACAACAGGCCTCATCCGGCGTTTCACCCTTTGTCATGAACACCCTGTTCATCGTTTTCTGCGGCGTCCTTGTGATGTGGATGACCGCTGGTTTTGCGATGATCGAAGCAGGCTTTGTCCGCGAAAAGAACGTCGTCAACCAATGTGCGAAGAACATTGGTCTATTCGCTATCGCATCAACCGCATTTGTCTTGACCGGATACGGCATCATGTTCCCCGGTGGGAACTGGATCATGCCCGGTATCTTTGGGTATAGCGGCGCTATCGAGATTGATGGTGTTGTCGAAGGTGGCGCTGATTTCGTGGGCCGCGGTCACGCAGGCGCCAGCGATATCTTCTTTCAGTCCATGTTCTGTGTCGCCATTGCGTCCATCGTGTCCGGCACCGTTGCCGAGCGTATGAAACTGGCACCTTTCTTCATCTTCACAGCTATTCTGACAGCCATCATCTATCCGATCCAGGCCTCCTGGACCTGGGGTGGCGGTTTCCTGGCCACGGATCTTGGCTTTATTGATCTGGCCGGCAGTACCACTATTCACGTTGTTGGCGGTGTTGCCGCTTTGACAGGTGCGCTGTTTGTTGGGTCGCGTCGCGGTCGTTTTGTTGATGGCAAGAAAGTGGCCCTTGGCAACTATTCTATGCCGCTGGCGACAATTGGTGCCATGATCCTTTGGATGGGCTGGTACGGCTTTAACGCGGGCTCTTACCTGAGCTTCTCGTCTGATGCTGACGCATCGAATGTGTCTCGGATCTTCCTGAACACAAACCTTGCTGCCGCTGGTGGTGTGATCACAGCCGCATTCGTATCGTACTTCCGCGAGTATCGCTTTGACCTTGCGTTCATGCTGAACGGTGCCCTTGCTGGCCTGGTTTCGATTACTGCAGAACCGCTGGCCCCATCCCCGTTCATGGCCTTTGCCATCGGTATGGTCGGTGGTCTGGTGATCTTCTGGGCAATCCAGCTGCTGGATTACTTCAAGATCGATGATGTTGTCGGCGCGATCCCGGTTCACCTGTTCTGTGGTGTGTGGGGCACGTTGGCTGTTGCGATTTCGAACCCTGATGCGACTATTCTGGGTCAGCTGTCGTCTGTCCTGATCGTGATCACCTACGTCGCGATAACAACCAGCTTGGTCTGGATCGCCCTGAAAGAGACCATGGGTCTGCGCGTCACATCTGTCAAAGAAGATGTCGGGATCGATGAAAGCGACTATGCGCTGAGCAACTGATCCCATCAGTTAAGCCCAATACGGGCCCCGCCAAGGCGAACCATGTGGGTTTGCCTTGGCACGACCGGCAAGCCCTAGATTGCCCAAAATGTAAACAGTGAGAACGTTGTGAAAATCGTGACCGTTCTTGTTTCGGAGTACAGCACATGAAAATGCTGATTTGTGGCCTGACAATGTCGCTGAGCGTTCTTGCCAGCACTGCCCAGGCTGAACTAACGCTTAACGTAGACGGCGAGAACATTCCGCTGTCGACGTTGATGGACAACTGCAAAAGTATCAGCGGTTCCGCAGAAGCCCAGATTTCCTGCTTTAACGCGTTGACCCAAATGCTGGATGAGCAATCCGGTGGTGCCCCGGCCGAAACCGGCGCGTCAGTGACCGAAGCTTTGGATGCATTGCGCGATGTGGCCCAGTATCAGGACGGCGAAACGGGCCTGACGATCACCGGGTCTGACTGCAGTGTCCAGATCACCTATTTCGCCAATTACTTTCACATCAGCCGCCGCAACATTTCCACGATCGATTTGTTCAGCGCCCAGTTTGATGCCTCACAATTGGAATTTGACCAGACCGCTGCCGCCCGTGGCGCATCGGCCCCCTTATCCAAAGGGATCATGGACGCAGGTGCGACTGCCGCAATGTGGGGCGGTGTTGGACTAGAGTCAGCACAGCAGAACTTTGATCCCAAATCCCCCCGGACGTCGCTTGATGTTTATGCGGACGAAGTGGTTGCCCAATTGCCATCCCGTGAAGACGCAACCTTTGACTTTGTGCTGGTCCACCCCCAACGCAGCCAAGCCAGCGACGACATCTGGGGCGCCTTTGAGGCCTTTGTGAGTGCCTGTAAAGGGTGATCCACACCTTAGCGGTCACGTCCCCTTGTTTGCTTGCGATGTGCGGTGTGTCCGGTCTTTGAGGATGTGTTTTAGCCCAAAAGGCTTCATTCCCAAATGACCGCGTAGCGCAGCGATAGCGTCTCCAGTCCCGGATTGGTCGCTTGTGTGTCTGCGTTTGACCGGTGGTCGTAGCTGACCGTCAAGGTGCTGCCATTGTCAAATTCATAGCCCACACCCAAAGCCGACCGGAATTGCCATGTTCCGCCAAGGTCCGGCCCGTCTCTGCGCGCATAAAGCCCCGGCATCAGGGATGTTTCGACAAAGAACGGGCTGTCGATCACGTTCTGTGATGTCCACTTCCATCCGATGCCAAACCACGCAGAGCCCTGCGTTGTCAGAGACAACCCGTAGGTTGGCCGGAATGGCCCTTTGCTGCGATGGCTGTCATATCCAAGATAGAATTCCGTCGCGATGCTGTCTTCGTTGAACTGCACATCGGCGAATTGATACGCGATGCGTGGTTCATCGCGTTGGGTTTTCAGGCAACCTTCGGGGCAATCGTTGATCGCCATATCACCAAGACTTGTGATGAGCCAGATCAGGGCGAGAGTGCCATCCATGAGCGTAGGTCCTTGTGTGAGAGTGCGGGCGCCTGCGGCGGGCGAGTTGTTTTGGCGAAATGAATACGGGGGCGGTGGGTGATTGAGGGTGCAGTGGTTGGCCTTGAAGATAAGGCAAGGGGCCCGGTTTGCAAACCGACGGGTCTATCTGTCCGGTGGGATCAGCCCGAGGCCGCGCAGGTAGATGCCGATGCCGGTTTCCAGCAGATCAGCTGGCGGGAAAGGACTTTTGGTGCCCGGCGAGCCGCGCGCGAACAGCTCGACCACGCCGTGCGACATGGCCCAGATATGCGCCGAGAACATTTGTGGCGGTGGTCTGCGGTCAGCCGGGATGTGCTGGCTGAGGTCGGTGGCTGCTTTTTCAAGCACCCCCAGCGCGCGGGTGGCTGACGCGTTGAGTGCTGGGTTGCGTTGGATCGAGATACCGCTTTCGAACATTGCGACGTAGTGGCCCGGAAATTTGTTGGCAAAAGCCAGATAGGCCCGGCCTGTCGCGAGGAAGGCTGAGAGCGCGGATGGGTTGCCGCCGTCGTAGGCGTGTTCCATCAGATCCCCGAAGATGTCGTAGCCTTGGTGCGCTGCCTCTGCGATCAGGTCTTCGCGGCCTGCGAAGTGTCGGTAGACCGCGGCTGGGGTCACGCCTGCTTCGCGGGCCGCCTCCGACAGGGAGAACCCGGTGGGTCCCTTTTCCTCGATCAGTTTGAGGCAGGAGGCCACGAGCGCTTCGCGCAGGTTGCCGTGATGATAGCCGCGTTTAGGCACTGGTTGATCCTGACCAGATATCCGGTCCGCCAACGATTTTATCGTCGATGGCGTCGATGTCGCGCCCCGGATAGTCGAGGTTTTCGAGGACAGAACGGATCGCGTTCACGCGGGCCCGTTTCTTGTCGTCTGACCGGATCA
>CALILP010000006.1 GCA_938016515.1 uncultured Paracoccaceae bacterium | reverse complement strand
CTTGTCCGCACTGACCACGAATGTCTCTTCTTTCTACCGCGAGCGTCATCACTTTGAGATGCTCAAACAGTCCGTATTGCCACAACTGCGCGAACAGGCTCTTCATGGCAATAAGATCCGGATCTGGTCTGCCGGCTGTTCTGCAGGTCAGGAACCTTATTCAATTGCAGCGACGCTTTGCGAGGCGTGGCCAGATGCGGGAAGCCTGGATATTCAAATACTTGCGACTGATGTCGATCCTAGAATCCTGGAAAAAGCCAAGTCTGCAAATTACCGTGCCTCTGAAGGGGATGGATTGTCGCCCGAGCAACGGAAAGGGCTTTTCGAGCCTGCTGCCAAAGGCGCAGAAAAGCTGCAGGTCCGCAGTCATTTGCGCAAAATGGTAAATTTTGATCAGATCAACCTCGTCAGTGATTGGCGACATGCATCGCCGCTCGATTTCATCTTTTGTCGTAATGTGGTGATCTACTTTGAACGCGCGACCCAGCATCGCCTATGGCGTCGATTTAACGACAGCCTTGTTTCTTCGGGCCATCTTTTTATCGGGCATTCCGAAAGATTGAGCGGCCCGGCCGAGTCACAATTCCGAAACGTCGGTATTACCGCGTTTGCCAAAAACTAGCTGTCACACAGCAGATATTCGAAAGGCTTCTCAATGGCGCTTCGCGACTCCTTAAAAGTTCTGGTGGTGGATGACATGCCCACCAGCCGTGGCCTGATCGTTCAGGCCCTTGAAGAAATGAAAATCTGGAAAAACTCCACCGAAAACAATGGCCAAACTGCACTAGAACGTTTGTCAAAAGAGCCTGTTCACCTGATTTTGTCTGACATGAACATGCCAGTGATGGACGGATTAGAATTGCTGCGAAATTTGCGCGCAAACCGCGCTACCAAGGGGGTTGGCTTCATTCTAGTGACCGGCAAGCCCACACCTGAACTTGTCGCGAAGGGGCGTAGTTTAGGAATGAATAACATGATCAAGAAGCCATTCACGACTGCGCAATTAAAGGCTTGCATCGAACAAGTCGTTGGTCCGCTCGCGTGACAGCAAATCCGGTGCAAAAGATTCCTATTCAGCTCGTCCTCACGAATGTCAGTGACGAGCTTTTTGCCCTTAGTCGCCGGTTGCAACACGTAGAGGAGATCATTTTCGACCCTAAAACCGAAAAAAGTTTGACGCAAAATCTGGAAGGTATGCAGGATATGGACCTTATTATCCAACAAATCGCGGATCTGGCGCGCGCGATTAACTGCATTACCGAAGTTGAGTTAGATGATGTCAAAGTTGGTGTAAGTACGCTTGACGATCGTTTGCATCTCGATGACCTGCGGAAAAGGCTCCTCGGGGCGTCTGAAGACCGATTGATTTTCGAAACAGCTAAGCAACAAGATGTTCTGCTATTTTAGACAATTTCGACACGTCCGCCGACTTCGTTATCATCTAGGTCATGCTTTCTAGAATAAACTCATCAGACCGGATTAAGAGGAACCTGGCCATGACATTTGCCAAAACTGCGGCAACTCCACAGATCATCAGTGTCATTCAGGGCGAATACGCAGTGTCAGATCAGCCCAACGTGACGATGTCGACTGTGTTGGGGTCTTGTATCGCCGCGTGCTTGTATGATCAAAACCGACGCGTCGGTGGTATGAACCATTTTCTGTTGCCCGAGGCCAAGACGGGCGATGGTCAGAACGTGAAATATGGTGCTTACTTGATGGAACTGCTGATCAACGATCTTCTGAAGATGGGTGCACAACGTCACCATTTGCGCGCCAAGCTCGTGGGTGGTGGAAAAATGAGCCAACTGTTGGGCGACGTAGGCGCTAAAAATATCGAATTCGGTCGCCGCTACCTCATCAATGAGGGTATTCCAATCGATTGGGAAAGCATGGGCGGGGTTCAGGCGCGTCGGGTCCATTTCTATCCAACGACTGGCGAGTTGAAAGAGAAGTTTGTTCAAAACGATGCGCAAATCGACAAACCTGCAGTGGTTGCGCGGCGCCCTAAGCGCCAATCAAACGTAGAGCTGTTCTGAAGGCGGGATTGGTTTCAAATCCGGCAAGTAATTCCATTTGTGCGTAAATCTTCACGCGTATGTGCATCAATGTGCATCACGAGAAGGGGAGCAGGGCTAGCGCGATTGGTTTCACCGCGCCATATGTTCATCACGACCAACCCTCCCGCCGTCGAAAGGAATTGAAATGAGACGCTTTGCATTGGTTGCCGCACTGACGCTTGCAGCGACGCCGGGCTATGCCAACTACGGCGATGTGGATGCGCAGATCGAAGCTGTTCAAATTGCAGCTGTCTATGTGACACAACCGCAAATCCAGTCCACAACGAGTGTCGCGACTGCCGACACTTGCACGCTCCCCTTCGCGCATATTGTCAGTGTCCCCGCGCAGTTTGGCACCGAAAGCGCTTTTGAAATGGCGTGTCTCGAAGAATAAGGCAGCCGGACTCGCAAGGATGCCCTAACAACATGAAGCGGTCCAAATTGATGGCTACCCAAAGTTTTGCGCATACCCTATAGTCTCTGTGGATAAGTGGGATCGAATACCCACACTTGGCAGAGAACGAGGACGACTATGCGGTGCCCCTTTTGTGGAAATGTTGACACACAAGTAAAGGACTCGCGTCCTGCAGAGGATCATGTTGCGATCCGCAGACGGCGCTTTTGTCCTGCATGTGGAGGGCGATTTACCACATATGAACGTGTTCAATTGCGTGATCTTGTTGTCATCAAATCAAATGGCCGCCGCGAAGACTTTGACCGCGACAAGCTTGAACGCTCTATCCGCATTTCGCTTCAAAAACGCCCAGTTGAGCCAGAGCGAATGGATCAGATGATTTCAGGCATCGTCCGCCGTCTGGAAAGCATGGGGGAAACTGATATCCCGTCCACCACGATTGGTGAGATTGTGATGGAAACCTTGGCCCGGATTGACACGGTTGCCTACGTGCGATTTGCAAGTGTTTACAAAAACTTCCAGGCCGCTGACGACTTTGATAAATTCGTGAGCGAGCTACGGCCCGATACAAAACCTGAATCGTGACCTTACAAACTGACGCGCAATTTATGCGGATGGCCCTGACGCTGGGCCGTCGCGGGATGGGGCTGACGTGGCCAAACCCGGCTGTTGGGTGCGTGATCGTGAACGGTGGCCGTATCGTTGGGCGTGGCTGGACTGCTGCTGGCGGACGACCGCACGCAGAAGTCGCCGCGTTGGCTCAGGCCGGCGGTGCTGCAAAGGGTGCTACTGTTTACGTCACCTTGGAGCCGTGCGCCCATACAGGCCAGACGCCACCATGCGCACATGCATTGATCACAGCGCAAACCGCCCGCGTTGTCATTGCGTCTCGTGACCCTGATCCGCGGGTCGATGGTCGCGGGATCGCGATGTTGCGCGCCGCTGGCGTTGCGGTTGATATCGGGGTGTGTCGTGATGAAGCAGAGCGTGACCATGCAGGTTTTCTGCGCAAGATATCACACGGTTTACCTTACATTACGCTTAAGCTCGCGACGACAGTTGATGGCCGCATCGCGACCCGTACTGGTGACAGCCAATGGATCACGGGGCCTATTGCCCGCCGCGCTGTTCATGCGTTGCGCGCCCGTCATGACGCTGTAATGGTTGGCGCGGGTACGGTGCGCGCCGATGATCCTCAGTTGACAGTGCGCGGCATGGGCCGGCGGCGGCAACCTGTGCGGGTCGTGGTTAGTCATGCGCTTAATCTGCCTGTGAATGCCGGCATGTTTGCCTCAACAGCGCAGGCCCCTGTGTGGCTTTGCCATGATCCAACGGCGACGACGACCGCTTTTACAGATATGGGTGCTGTGTCGGTTCCCTGCGCCAGCGCCAACGATCAGGTGGATTTGCGTCTTGTAGCGTCTGCTTTGGCAGAAAAGGGGATCACGCGTGTCTTCTGCGAAGGCGGCGGCGCGCTGGCCGGGTCATTATTGCAAGCAGGACTGGTCAATAGGCTGGAAGTCTTTCAAGCGGGCAAAGCAATCGGTGGCGATGGCACACCTGCCGTTGGCGCTTTGAATATTGACGGCTTGGCGGATGCACCCCGTTTTACCTGCGCTGCACATCAGCGCATTGGACCAGATGTTTGGACCTCTTGGGACATCAGCAGTTAACGCCATAGATGGGCATAGCTGGCAAAGGCCCCCTGCAACTTTGCCACTGCACGGTTCCAACTTGATGGCACGGGAATGTCACCAGACCGCAACCTGTCTACAACCACTTCGACGGGACAAGCCAATCCCGTTTTGGGATCAAAGTAGCGTGGGTAGGCGATCAGCGTTGCGTGCACCAGCGCTGTGATGTCGGGACGCACAAAGCGGCGGGGGCAGGGCGTGCCCCGGTCATCGGTCAGTCCCCAGCCTGCATAAAATGGGGTGCCGGTACAGGTCACAGCTTTTCCGCGGATGAGGGCCTCGAACCCCAGAAGGCTGGTCATCGTCCAAACGTTATCGACCGCTTCCAGTGCGGTAATCGGGTCGGTTTGCGTCAGAACCGCATCAGCGATGTCTGTGGCATCGGGCACTTGGCCGTCTCGCAAACCAGCTTCGACATCAGGGTGAGGCTTGTAAAAGATGACGGCAGCGGGATTGGCTGTGCGCGCCGCCGCGAGTAAGGCACGGTTGGTCTTAATGTCTCCGGCACCCAAACGGATCGAGGCATCGTCTTCAACTTGCCCCGGGACCAGAATGCGCCGCCCGACTGGTAGCCCTGAAGGGAGGCCCGCGCCGCCAAGGTTGTACTTTGACAGTCCTGCTTTGGTGATGGTGCGGATCAAAGCATCTGCCCGGTCGCGATCCGATTGGCTAAGGGTGTCGGTTGATGCAATCAGGTTTTCCAAGCGGCTAGGTGCCGACGGATCGTAGTAGATGCCGATATCGTCACACACGAGCGAAAGCGGCGGGATCAGATCGGCCCCCAGCCCCCGAGAGCGCAAGAAGCCGTCTTCAATGCGTACGGCGTCTGTCGGTCCTTGCGCCGCTTTTGTGGCCCAGACCATCGCCCGTCGATTGCAGGCGGGTTGGTCAGGCCCATCTTTGAAAATCAATGGCTTATATTGACCAAACACCGCTTGAAGCGGCTTGCGTTTCCACATGCTCATCCCAGACGCAACCCAGCCCGTATGGTCTTCGCGCCATCCGCGCGCCTGTGCCGCAAGGATCGCAATCACGTCTTCCAACTGGCACAGCTTGTCCCGAAACGGATCGTACCATGTTGGATAAAGGATCATCGCAGCTGCAAACAGCTGGGCTTTGGTCAATTTGCGCTGACGCCGATCCAAGGGCTGGCGGTCGTCGCTTAGACCCCATCCAACATAAAAGGGTTGTCCGAAAACGACAGGGCGGTGGCCCACTAAGATGGCTTCGAACCCCATTTGGGACGATACTGTGTAGACGGCAATGGCCCCCTCAAAAAGCGCATAGGGGGATCGCGGCTTTTCATCCAATGTGATGCGATGATTGCAATCAGCCTCAGAGAAGTGACCTTTTCGATGTCCGGCGACTGTTTCAGGATGCGTTTTGATAATGATCTTGGCGTTTGGATGTTCTTCTTGCGCAAAATACAGCATTTCGCGAAAGGTGTTGGTGTCCGCCCGACTTGCCTGAACAGAAGCATCTCCTTTGGTTTGGTCGATCACAAGGACATAGCCGGCTTCTGGTGGTGGCACATCGGGATCGAAGGCGTTGTATTTTGAAAGGTGCAGGTCTTGCAGCTGCTGGATCGCATTGCGTGCACGGGTCAGCAGGGCAAAATCATCCAATGGATGATCGGTCAGTACCTTTTCGAGGTCCGATTTCGTGGATGGATCAAAGTGCACGCCGCTTTTGTCGATGTGGAGGCCAAGCGGCGGGCTGCCGTCCCGACCGGGCAGGACAGACCGCAAAAAGGCGTCTTCGACGCGGATGACATCAGCATCTGTCCACTCTGCGACCGTCTCACCGCGCTGCGCGGTCGGGGAGTTCCCCCAAACACCCACCAGATCTCCCTCACGCGGTTTGCCAAGCGTAATGTCATAACCAGCCAGTGTCATGATCCTGCGAATTTGTGTCTGTGTCAGAAACCCACCGTTGAAAACGAAAAGCCGCCGCAAAGGATCGACCTTTGCGGCGGCGCTTTGTCCTGAACTGGACGTTGTCATGTCTATAGATCAGTGACGGTCGAATCCAGTGCGCGCACAGCACTGAGAGAGCCGGTCAGGGCCGCAATCGTTTTGTTGAACTGGCTGTAAGGCGCTTCGGTCACGTAGACGGTATCTTCGTCACGGATTGCAAAATCTCGGGCCATGAAGACACCATTTGGTTGTGTAAGATCAAGCACATAGACGACGCGCTGGGTTCCAATCAAATCATTGCGGCCAGTCAGCTGATTTGCGATTTCTTGCGGTTCGTTGCGGAAAACGAAGACCCCAGTCGGATCTGCAAGCGTTGTGGATAGCCCACCAACCTGGGCGATGGCCTCGATTGCGGAGATTGATTGGCTTTCAAACTGTACTTCTTCCTGCCGACCTGTTGCACCAAGTGCGGTAAAGGTCCGGGTGTCTTCCTCTACAAAAATCCTGTCGCCAGCTCGCAAGGCAATGTCATGACCGGGGTGATCATAGAGGTCTTCAATCCAGATTGACCCAGAATGATTACCACGAACCACGGTCACTTGCGCGATTTCCGGGCGGATCGCCACGCCACCGGCCTGTGCCAACATGGCGGCTAATGTGCGTGTTGGACGCTCGATCGGATATACACCTTGCGATCCCACAGCACCGGCGACCGCAACGGTTGCGCCGTCACCAGCAAGGCGGCGGACCTGAACCTGCGGGTCGGGTGTCTGATCGGATAGCTTGTTGCTGATGATCCTACGAATGGCCTCGGGCGAGTTGCCAGCAGCCCGGATACGACCAGCGTAGGGGACGAAAATAAAGCCAGATCCGTCAACCTGCACTTCTTCCAGCACTGTTGCGTTCTGGCCCGGCGGGACCAGCAGGCCATCATCAACGTTTTCCCAGATCGTGAGGCCAAGAACATCGCCGGGTGCGACAGTATCAGATCCTAGCGCTGCCGCATTGCGAAAGCCCGCAGAAAAGCCCAGCGATGGTGTCACGGATGCAACGGCGTTCACCCGGTCATCAACGGTCAGGACAAAGGCATCGCCTTGTTCAAGCACACTGCCGGAAAAAATCTGTGACTTGTTGGGGCCGGAACTTGGCACGCCACACGCGGCGACAACGCCAAGAGTCACGACAATGGCGACGCCTTTTGCTAGGCGCAATGTCAGGGTTTTCACTGCTGGTCTCCTCGACCTATTATTATTCTGCCTCGGGTCTTCTTTTGCGGTCAGGCTAGGGGATGGAGGGGGTAAAAACCAGCAGCGCCACCGGGACATGCCACATTGCAGCCATAAACTGTGGCTTTTGAGTCGCGATAGAATGATGTCACTACAAGGTGTTGTGGACTTCAGTTCACAATCCGCAACGGCTGGCGCGGCGGGTTTTTGCCCGCTTTAAGTGCGTCATATGGATCGTCCTTTGCCAGCATCATATCGACGACCTGACGCAACAATTGGCGCCGCCCGCGGGCAGCATAGAAACCACCGGGTATTTGCGACGTTTCCAACAGGAAACGCCTGTAATCCTTATAGGCTTTGCTGTCAGGCCGGTCCGGACTTTGAAAGAAGTCGGACAACGGTTGCCCTGATACAAATGCGGGTTTCGAATAAACGGCCTGTCCAAAGACTTTTAGTGGAATGCCGCGCCACAAAACTTGTTGTCCGGCGGTCGAGTTCACGGTCACAGCCGTGCGTGCCTGATCCAGGATCCTGGCAAGTTTCCCACCGCGCAAATAATGTACCCGATCGGCGACACCGTGACGTTTGGCGGCGGCTTTGATCAGTTTACGCACAGGCGAGCGATCATTCTCAAGCGGATGGGCTTTAAAAACCAGATGATGATGGCGCGCCGCACCCTCGGCAAAACCGGCCATCACAACGTCAATGAATTCAGACATGCGCGTAAAGGGAGAGTGGGCCTGAAAGCTGGCGTCATGTTCGAGCTGCATCAACACAAGGTGGTAAGGGTAACCACCTCGCCTGATCCGCAGTGTTGCGATCCGCCGGTCAAGCGCGATGAGAGGCATCAGCAAAAGTCGCTTTGAGTAGAGATAAGCCTCTGTTGTTACAGGCAATTCCCGGTGTCGGGCAAAGTTGTGGTAGTCCCTGTTCAGAAACATCACGAACCAATGATAAAGGGCACCATAAAACACATGATGGCGCATATCACCCCAATGGGCGGGGGGTGTTGGGACTTCAAGGTCAGAACGGGCTAGGGCCGTTTGCATGTCTTCAATACTCAGCGACATCAGACGAGAATGGCCATTCGTACCATCGCGTTCATAGGTCACCCAGTAAGGCCGCATGTATCCTTCTTCGAACACATGAACGGTCAGACCACGTTGTTTTGCAATGGCGATTGCTGTGGCGTGTATTGGCCGGGTGTCACCATATAAAACGATATCGGTGATGGTGCGGTCAGTGACAATCGCGTCGAACGTGGTTGGCCAATCGTCATGTTTGCCAAGAAAGGGGATATAGCCGGGCTTGCGAAACCAAAACGCACGGTCTCCTGCGTTAAACCCAACACGCGACACGGTGCTGCCTGCCGCCCGCAACATCATCCCGAGACGATGAAAAAACGGGCCGTGCGGACCTTGTAGGAACAAGAAGTGGCGGGTCGTCGGATCAGTCACAGCACTTACACTAAACAAAAACTCTTAAATTGAAGTATGTCAGAAAGCTTCGGCAAAAATAAGGCTGGTTGTCTGACACGCCCGCTAACGTTAGGTCTGAGCGGAACAAACACGAGGAAGAACATGTTCACCGGCATCATTACCGACATCGGCGAAATTCTGGAAGTAGAACAACGCGGAGACCTGCGGGCGCGGATTGGGACAGCCTATGACCCTGACACAATCGATATCGGGGCCTCGATTGCCTGCGACGGGGTTTGCCTGACGGTGGTAGCGCTGGGATCGGCCCCACGTCATTGGTTTGATGTTGAAATCTCGGCTGAGAGTGTCGCTATGACAAACATTGGCCGCAACAGCTGGGCAGCAGGCCGTCGGGTTAATCTGGAACGTGCGCTAAAGGTCGGAGACGAATTGGGGGGCCATATCGTGTCGGGTCACGTCGATGGCGTGGCCGAAGTTGTTGGGATGCAAGACGAAGGCGACAGCACGCGGGTACAGTTCAAGGCACCGGATGATCTGGTCAAGTTTATCGCGCCTAAGGGATCGGTCACGTTAAACGGGACGTCTTTAACGGTGAACGAAGTGGACGGGGCAACTTTTGGCGTGAACTTCATCCCCCACACCAAAGTCGCCACTACATGGGGGGACGTTGCAATGGGCGACCCGATCAACCTCGAAATTGACATGATGGCACGCTACGTGGCGCGTCTGCGGGACTACGGATGATGGCGGGGCTGGGTCATAACAACGGGCCAACGCTGGAAAGCGGTCAAACTTGGCGAACGATTGCGTGGCGCAAAGCACGGACGGAACTGTTGCCCAAACTGCCGCTTGAGGTGATCCGCATTCGGGTGAAACGGGCGCAGGCGCTGGGGTTGCCTTATAAAACCTATGCGGGGATCCGTGCGAGTACGGGACACGATCTAGTCGGGTTCTTGTTTTCCAGCAATGCTTTGGGCGTCTATCGGGCCGGTCAGGCGGCACCTGTTTTGGTCACCCAAAAGCTTGACGCATTGCGCGCCTGTCAGCAGCTTGGCCTTGCGCATCGCAGGATTGATCTGTCGCAGATCACGTCGCTTGATCATATTGCCGAGGCACCCGACCCGCATGGGTCATGGTCGGCGACCCGGACCTGCATGAAGGATATTATCCGTGTGACAGGTCAGCCCGCAGATCGGTTTGTTGTTATCGGTGACACGATGTTCGAACGGGACTGGGCAGAGGCCGGGCAGATGGCTGGCTATTTGTCAGCTGCTGGGTATTTTGCGCCTGCGGTGTAGACTTTGGTGAGAATTGTGGGGGCGTTCCCGCCAGCAGTGTCGCTAGGGGCTATGGCGCAACAAAAGGCGTCTCCACAGGTATCTATGACCAAAAGAAGGTGATGCCGTTTTGTGACGCCGCTGTAGCCTTTTCAAAGTGCAGGGGCTGGGCTATCTGCTGATCAAGCAATGCGGGATGCCTTATGAGCCTGAATTTTGAAGAACCTGGACCGGTAGAAAAAGACTGGTCTGACGCGATTTCTGCGATTGAAGAGATCATTGATGACGCCCGCAATGGCCGGATGTTTGTGCTTGTGGATCATGAAGATCGCGAAAACGAAGGCGATCTGGTGATCCCGGCCCAAATGGCCACACCGGATGCGATCAACTTTATGGCCAAACATGGCCGGGGCCTGATCTGTCTGACACTGCCATCAGAGAGGATCGACGCACTTGGCTTGCCGTTGATGGCCTCGCAGAACTCTTCGCGCCATGAGACCGCCTTCACCGTGTCCATTGAGGCCCGCGAGGGGGTGACGACAGGCATATCCGCCCAAGATCGTGCGCGCACTGTCGCTGTCGCGATTGATGCGGCGGCCGGGGCCTCTGATATTGCCACGCCAGGCCATGTGTTTCCACTGCGCGCGCGCGACGGCGGTGTACTGGTCCGTGCGGGGCATACAGAGGCTGCGGTGGATATCTCGCGTCTTGCTGGCCTGAACCCATCGGGCGTGATCTGCGAGATCATGAAAGAAGATGGCGAGATGGCCCGTCTGCCGGATTTGGTGGCCTTTGCCCAGTTGCATGGCCTGAAGATCGGGACGATTTCAGATCTGATCGCTTATCGCCGCCGTCACGACAACCTGGTGAAGGTCCGGTCAGAAGAGGTCATCGCGTCAGAGTTCGGTGGCGAGTGGAACATGCGGGTCTACACCGATGAAGCGCATGGCGACGAGCATATTGTGCTGACCAAGGGTGACATTTCGACGGATGCGCCCGTTCTGGTTCGGATGCACGCGATGGACCCGATGCTGGATATCATTGGGACCGGGCCGAAGGGCCGTGCCGCAGAGTTTAATCACGCGATGGTGGCAGTTGCCGCCGAAGGGCGCGGTGTTGTGGTGTTGCTGCGCGATACAGAAATGAAGCTGGATGTAGCTGACGAGGTCTCGCCGAAGACGTTGCGCCAGTACGGGTTGGGGGCGCAAATCCTCAGCTCGCTTGGGTTGTCACAGATTGAGTTGCTGACGAATTCGCCAACTCCCAAGATTGTTGGTCTTGAGGCATATGGTCTGGAAATCATCGGCACACGCAAAATATCGGAGCTTGGATAATGGCCGGACAATCGCACTACATCATGCCGCTGCCCACGTTCGAAAAGCCGGTGAAAGTACTGATCGTGGCGTCGCCATACTACAAAGACCTGTCGGATCACCAGATTGCAGGTGCCACGGCCGAATTGAAAAAGGCTGGCGCGACTTGGGATATCGTCGAGGTGCCCGGCGCGTTGGAAATCCCCACGGCAATTGGTATCGGTGAACGGATGAGCAACTTTGACGGATACGTCGCCTTGGGCAGCGTGATCCGGGGTGAGACGACACATTATGATACGGTGTGTAACGACAGCAGTCGGGCCATCCAATTGCTTGGTTTGCAAGGGCTGTGCATCGGCAATGGTATTCTGACTGTTGAAAACTATGACCAAGCTCTTGTGCGCGCCGATCCAGCGCAACAAAACAAAGGTGGCGGGGCTGCTGCTGCGGCCTTGCACCTGATCGCGCTCAGCCGTAAGTGGGGCCGTCCCGACAAAGGCGTCGGGTTTACCAGCGAGATCCTTCTCGCCAGCAAAGGTCCAACGACTGCATGACAACGCTGTCCAACAACCAGATCCGCAAGATGAAAGCAGCGGCGCGGCTATATGCTGTGCAGGCCTTGTTTCAGATGGAAGCTGCCAACCAGACTGTCGATCAGGTGATCCGTGAATTTGAGGACCACCGGTTTGGCGAGGTCTTTGACGACGTCGAAATGCAGGAAGGGGACGTTGAAACGTTCCGGTCCCTGATGGAAAAGGCCGTGGATGAACAGGCGACAATCGACCAGATGACAGATCGCGCATTGGTCGCAAAGTGGCCGATTGCCCGCATCGATCCAACGTTACGGGCGCTGTTTCGGGCGGCTGGGGCTGAACTATTGCACAAAGACACACCACCCAAGGTGGTTATCGTCGAATTTGTAGGTGTCGCGCAGGCTTTCTTTCCGGAAGGCAAGGAAGCGAAATTCGTCAATGCTGTTCTGGACCACATCGCGCGCGAAGCCCAGCCTGACGCTTTCTAATTCGCGGCAGCCAAGCAGACGCTGTCGTCCTTAGGTAAGGCAATCTTTGCGACGCCTGTGCTATCGAATATTCCCGACAAGACCCGATCGCTCAATGCAAGGCGCACCGATGCGCCTGCCATTTCAGAGCCATTGACCGTGACGTCGATAGCACCATCCAGCGTGTCATCAAGGTCTGCAGTCAGATCCAGCGTGTCACCTGCGATCAAGGAATGCACAAGCACTTGCAGTCGCTTATCACCATCTCGGACGGGGCTAAGCGCGCCATATCCGTGTGTGATCTCAACAGGTTGATAGACTTCCGCTTCAGATCCGCTGGGGTCAACATCAAAAATCAGCCCCCCTTTTGATCCGGCCAGATCGATCATCACCATTGCATTTGTGATATCACATCCGGCGGTTTGGAAAGAAATCGAGTCCTTGGGCGCGCCGTCAGCGAACTGCACGATAAGATCTTGTGCAGGAAGCGGGGTCGCCAAAAGTGTAAGGGCAATGGCAGCTATTCTCATGATATAACGCCTCTCTGGCAATGACTTATATATAGGACGTGGGTGTTCACTTTCCAGATGGAACCAGACATCGCCATGCCGTGAAAATGCGCGACAACAGCGTGATCCAGAGCCTGAGCCTGCGTTAACCGCATTATCAGGCTTTTTCGGTAAATACACGTCAACGTTGATAGCATTGGAAAACACTATGCGGAAATTATGGCTTTCCTTACTTATTGTCGGCCTCACTGTGTCGCTGCCTCAAAAGACTTTGGCTGATGGGGTGAATACAGGTCTGCAAGATCAGACGGTGGTGCCACCGGTTCGTGAGGCGCCGTTGACCGTGCTGAATGGCAACGGGCAGGTTCTACCGGGCAGTAACGCGGTTGGCAGGCCCGGCGTCTCGCCGGATCAGATTGGTGGATATGACGTTGGTATCGCCTACGACCACGTCGCCGTCGGGGTCGCTATTGTTACTGTTCTTTTCCTGATGACAGAATGGATGGACGCTCGCTAACTTAATAGCAGGCAATCGGGCGCATCTTTGGGCAACGGAATGCGGGCGTTCCCTTCGGCATCAAACGTGCCAAAGGTTTGGTCGCCAGCATATCGTAAAGTGACTGTCGCACCGGTGATTTCGTCACCGTAGACTTCGATCTTGGGCGCATAGCGCGACCCTTGGGTGTCGTCGACGTCAAGGCGCAATTGGATCAGGTTTTCCGTGTCGAGTTTGCCGATTGTGACGACCAGACGTTGGTCGCCGTCTGTCACAGGGGCCAATACGGCATGGCCCTCTGACAGTTCTGCGGGCATCGGGTCTTGGGTGCCGGGGCCGCCGTATTCAGTGTCTATCAGGACACCGGCGACTGACGTGGACAAATCAATGGTCAAGTCCGCCTGAATGATCGCGCAACCAGCGTTGGTGATAGTGAAGACATCCCATGGATTGCCGTCGCGAAAGTTAACTTCGATCATGGCCTCGGTCTGCGTTGCCATGAAAAGGCAAATGCTGGCACATGCGATGGGTTTCAAGGAAGCCTCCTGTCCGGGGCAGGTAAGGGTGACGAGAACCGCAGCAACCGTAGGGGGTTTATTCCCGAGGACCTGTATATACAGGTGGGCGCCAGATAACTGAACCAGGGCTCAGACAGAGCCAGCTCCCTCGGATTTGCTTAAGGCCACTGGAATGTAACCGCCCTATGCACGAGAAGAGCAGAAGCTCGCCATGCCAAGACCTATGCCGCAACCTGGGGCCGGACAAGGGGCGGTGATCAAAAAAGGGCGGCCGTGTACACGACCGCCCCCTTGGGAATGCCCAAAGATCACCGATTGACCGTCCATGAGCGATCGATGACCTCATATTGGACAGATCAGTTAAAGTTGTAGACTACAGACACACCAAGCGTGTTCTTGGCGTCCGAGAAATCCTCGTCAGTTGAATCGTCAAACTGTGTGGACAGGCTGGTCCGCAGGACAAGCGCGTTGGACAGCGAGACGTTCAAGGCCAGTTCGTTCGAGGCTGACGTCGAAAACTCAGACGTGATGATGTCGGTGTCGTTTGTGATGTAGCTGGTGTCGGTCAGGCTGCGGAAATAGTTGGAAGACACCGCGACTGCAGCTTCTTCCACCCGGTCTTCGCCGACAACTTCTGCCAGACGATAACCGGGGCCTGCCTGAACGGACCACTGCGACAGGTTGTCGTTCAAGATCCGGTACCCAACACCCGCGCCGACAAAAACGTCTTGTGACACTTCGCCCGCGTCTTCTGCCAACCGGTCAAAAGCGAGGTCGGCTTTGGCGAAGCCAAAGAACGCTTGGCCAAAGTTTCGGCGGTAATCGACACCAGCCAAGAGTTGGTTTTCGGTCTCGGTGCCATTCGTTTCACCATAGACAAAGCTGGCTGTCGCATCGATGCCATTCACGCCGTCAAACGTGCCATAGCGCAGGCCAACACCAAGATCAGACGAGGTGTCGCCATCCTCGGATGTAGATGTCCCACGCAGCGACAAAGAGCCGTAAGCCCCCAGCGCGCGACCCTCTGTTCCGAAGGCCGTTGTGTTGCGTTCTGCGTCGTCGTTGATCTGCTCTTCAAGGCTGTCGACGGCATCTGTTGTGCGGTCCTGATTGTTGAAGGCAGATGTCTGCGCGGACGCGGCAGAAGCCATCATCGCGATTGCCATTGTAGCAGTAATTGTATTCAGTTTCATGGGTTTATCCCTTCCCAAATAAGTAAACCGACCTTTGCTTTGGTACGGTCGCATCTCTGCTGGGGGATACGTATGAACTTGATCCGAGGAAGGGAAATTAATTTTTCTTGACGATTGGCCAAGTCTCGCCGGGGCATAAGCGGGTGTCATCTGGGCCAACTTTTTCCCCCTTGGATTCCAGAAAAACAGTACCTGCTATCGGCGATTTGTTGGCCCAGAAACGAAAGCGCTACACAGTGCCTTGGTGACTATGCGTGAAGGTCAGAACGCAGTCGCGCCAAATGATCGTCCCAGCCTTTGTCGAGTGCAAGGGTGAGTCCAAAGGCCTCTTCGCCGGTGGGTAAACCTTCATGCAACAAGGCAAGTTTGGTGCCGCCGGGCACGTCAGACAGCGTCCATGTTACAGTACTGACAGATTCACCCATCGGTGTGATCGTGAATGTATACGCCAATGTGTTGTAAGGGTCGGATGTGATCACTTCACCCCACATCAGTTTGTCACCAGATTCTGTGCCGAACATCGCATAGGGGCCTTTGATAAGCGGTGATTTGGGCGCATGAAACCAGATCGCCAGTTTGTCTGGATCGGTCAAATAATCCCAAACGGTTTCCTTGGTAGCCTTAAGATAGATCGTCTTTTGCAGGGTGCTCATGGATTTTCCTTTTCAATGGCGTCTTTCAAATTGGTGAGGGCGTCATCCCAGAAGGCGTCAAACAGGCCCAGCCAATTGATCACTGGGGCCATGCCGTCAGGCGCGAAACGATTGTGGACTTCACGACCAACGGGTCGGCTGGTAACAAGCCCCGCCTCTGACAGGATCGTCAGGTGTTTCTTTACCGCAGCCCGGGTCATAGCAAAGTTGGCGGCAATCTCGGCGATGGTCATGTCACCGCCACGCAGCATTATCAGGATGTCCCGACGGGTCGGGTCGGCGAGGGCGCGAAAGGTGTGTTGTGACATCTGTGCTATCCGATACCATTTGGTATCATGATTGATAGGATACCAAATGGTATCACGTCAAGTCTTGATTTTTGTTCACGTATTGTTCATATATTTCGCATGCCGGATGATGTTATGCCTTCACAGTTGATGCCGGGCCAATTGTTGGCCCGTGGTGTGTCGCGTCACATGCGCAGCCATGATTTTGTGAGTGTTGAAGAGCTGGTGCCGACAAGCGGTCTGCGCGTGGATGTGATGGCACTTGGTCCGAAGGGTGAGGTCTGGGTGATCGAATGCAAATCGTCTCGTGCTGATTTTCAGTCAGATCACAAGTGGGAAGGCTACCTCGAGTGGTGCGATCGATTCTTTTGGGCCGTTGATACGGACTTCCCGACAGAGCTTTTGCCAGAGGGGACAGGGCTGATCATCGCCGACAGCTATGATGCCGAGATTATCCGTATGGGGCCAGAGACGAAACTGGCCCCGGCGCGGCGCAAAGTCATGGTGCAGAAATTTGCGCGGCACGCAGCAGTTCGGGCACAAACGGCGCGCGATCCGGGGTTTGTGCCAGGTTTTTGAGGGTAAGAAAGACGGTCTTCCCAAAACACTTTTTGCAGCGGGAATGTTCGTCAAGAGTTCTTTGGCTACCGGTCGGGCACTGCGCGTGCAGCGATGGCGGCTGCTTTGATTTCTTCGGCGATTTCATCCGCCTCGGCGGGGTCAAAGTCCATCGGGATTTCGATGCCTGTGCCTTCTACAAATATCCGCACCATACCTTGATCCGTTGGCCCGATTTGCAGGTTGGCTTCGATGTCACGTTCGTCATTAATGCCCATGTGCGATCCTTCATGATGTTGCACGCGACCTAGCCTGTCTGTTCTGGTTTTGGCAAGCGTGTAGGGTCTTGCAATCGTTCGGGTCGCACGTTAAATCGCCTCGTGTGCCGCCTTAGCTCAGTAGGTTAGAGCGCTTGATTGTGGATCAAGAGGTCCCTGGTTCGAAACCAGGAGGTGGTACCACCAACCCCCTTTTCTGCGTGTTACAGCCAATGTTCATGGGGGCAGCCTCCAAACCCCCGAGGGTACTTAAGACCAAAAGAAGGTGCGGGTCGTGCGTTCTAATTCACGTCGAGTTCCGCAATCAATGGTGCCCAGCCCGCTCCGTGCATGTCCCGGTCATTGATGTCGCCTTGGATCGTCGGGCGGGGCAGGCTGAATTTGATGACATTCAGTGAAGCGATGTCGAACCGTTTGAGGTCGCTGATGTCTGCCTGAAATGCTGCTGCTACTCGTTCCGTTGAAAGGCTGGCCTTGACCTGTGCAAAGGCCTCGGCGGACCCGCAGAAGATATCGACGGTAAGCCAGAAGGGTCCTGCGTTCTTGCTGCGGACTTTGACCACGACGTCAGCGACCGTCGTCATGCATGCACCTGCAGTTGAAAGGCCTGCATAGGATCAGTGAGCGTCATCGTGTGATGCAGCGTGAAAGCGTAGGCCGCGCCCCGGTCGATCTCGGCGGGTGAGAAGGGGAACGCAAAGGTTGGCTGCTCTTCTCCTTTGGTTAGTGGGTGATGCAGTAGGTAGGGGTTGAGCAGTTTGGCCACTGTGTTGGCTGTGTCCTGGGTCTCGGCGGTGACGATGGCCATGACGCCGACTTCTGTCAGGGCGGTCTGGCGCGTCTCGAGTGCGCCAAGGGTACTGTCTTGCCCGATCACGCGCAGTTCGCAGGTGAAGGCTGTCTCGCCCATCCGGTCGCGCACCTTTGCTGCGTGTTTCGTCAGAATATCGTCGCACCATGCCTGCACGTTTGCGACGTAGTGCGCGGCTCGGATCGTCACGATGCTGACCGTCTGGTAGCCCGCGATCCGTGCGCCTTCGAGTTTGACGGTGTAGTCGTCGGACACATGCCAGACCGATCCTGTGACCCGTACTGATCTGTCGTCGCATGCTGTGTACGTCGCCTCTGTCACGTCGAGGTGTCCACCGGGTTCATAAAGGATGAATGGGTCTGAATTCTCGTAGAGCATGTGGGCAGAGACAGTGTGCGGGGTCGCATATGCTCCGTCTGCAAGGGGCGTTATCGTGAAGCCTTCGTCGTCGAAGTCGATGGTGATGACCCCGGACTGTGGGTTCGTCGCGCAAAGGGCCCCGCATTCCCCGATCTTGGCCCCGTGCCATGCACCACCCGCGTGATCCCCATTTGCGAGGGGCAGGGCAGCGATGATTGCTGTGTCGGTGGTCCGTCCCGCAATGACAATATCTGCGCCTGTGGCCAGTGCTGCCTGAATTTGCTCCGCGCCCGCAAGGGCCACGATGTGGGTGCAGCTTTGGATCGTCTCTGCCGTTACAGCAGGTGCGCCGGAGAGGGCAGTGATGTCGGTGCTGGCGATGTCGTTTGGGTCTTGTTCTGACTTCAGCGTTGCGATTTTCGCGGAGCGTCCGGCTTCCGACAAAATCTCGCGGGTGATATCGTGCAGCCAGTCGACCATACTGTCTGTTCCGCAGGTGCCCGCCGTCCCGATCACAAGCGGACAGCCT
>CALILP010000005.1 GCA_938016515.1 uncultured Paracoccaceae bacterium | reverse complement strand
TCTTTGCCCTCAAGCGGGAGGAGCCCTTGATCGATCAGGATCGTATTTCCGCTGTCTGTCGCGAATTCCGAGATAACCCGGTAGCCAGTTCCCGCAGCTGTGCCGGATGTGAGGACATGAAGTTCTGTGCCAGTCGGCGTTCCCGTGACCGTAACACGGCGATATTCGTCTTGCGCCTCGGTCATCGACAGATCGACCGGGACAGGATCCATCGACAGGCGGGCGTCGATGTCCGCAAGGATCGCCTCTTTCCATTCAAGCCGCTGGACCTGCCATGTCCCAAGGCTGATCAATGTCGCGCAGCCCGCGATCCCGAGGAGGAGTGGAAAGATGATGCTGCGCACGGGCCTGACCTTATGAACGGGAAATGCGCATATCCTCTACCGTGGGGCACGGCGGGTTGAAACCCCGCCCTACGGCATTTTGCGCCGACAGTTTGACACGCCCAAGGCTGCGCGTCGTTTCGACCTTTGCCCAAACGCAAAACGCGCCGGATCTCTCCGACGCGCCTCAAATTCGTAGGGTGGGTGAAACCCACGCGTCGCCTCGCGTCAACCGCCCCAGACGTACACGGCTGCGAAGAGGAACAACCAGACCACGTCAACGAAGTGCCAGTACCAGGCCGCCGCTTCAAAGCCGACGTGCTTTTCAGGAGTGAAATGCCCCTTCTGCAAGCGGATCAGACAGACCAGCAGGAAGATTGTTCCGATCAGCACGTGGAAGCCGTGAAAGCCTGTCGCCATGAAGAAGTTAGCGCCATAGATGTTGCCCGAGAACCCAAAGGCCGCGTGGCTGTATTCGTAGATCTGGAAACCTGTGAACAGTACGCCCAGCAACACAGCAAGGATCAAGCCCCACTTCATGTCCTGACGGTTGTTTTCATGGACCAACGCGTGGTGCGCCCATGTTGCGGCCATACCGGAACACAGCAGGATCAGCGTGTTGATCAGCGGCAGATGCCATGGATCGAAGGTTTCGATCCCAACAGGCGGCCAGACGCCATCGACCGCAGGCGATTGCGGCCCCATCGGGTACATCGCGTGTTTGAAGAACGACCAGAACCATGCTGCGAAGAACATGACCTCGGACATGATAAACATGATGAAGCCGTACTTCAGGCCGATCTGCACAACAGGTGTGTGATCAACGCCGCCTTCACCTTCCGCGACAACCTCGGCCCACCACGCGTACATCACGTAAAGCACCAGCGCGAGGCCGATCAGGAAAGCGTAAGGGCCTGAGCCGTGCATCCACAGAACGGAGCCGCCGAGCATGATGAAGCCGCCCAAACCGCCCAAAAGCGGCCAGATTGAGGGGTTCAGAATGTGATAGTCGTGGTTTTTTTCATGCGCCATGGCGGTGGTCCCTCTGGGGTCTTACTGGTCGAATTCTATGGCGTCTTGCGCCGGTGTTGTCAAAGCCGCTTGCTCGTATTCTTCGGGCACGTCGATTTCGTAGAATGTGTAGCTGAGCGTGATTGTATGCACGTATTTGCCCTCGCGGTCGTCCACGATGGCCGGATCCACAAAGAAGCTGACGGGCATCATCACGGTCTCGCCGGGTTGCAGGACCTGTTCCACAAAGCAGAAGCATTCGATCTTATCGAAGAACGCGCCTGCCTCGTAGGGCGTCACGTTATAGGCCGCCTGCCCCGCGATTGGCACGTCGAGCGGGTTATGCGCCTCGTAGAAGGCCAAACCTGTTTCGCCGATGCGGATGTCCATTTCCCGGACTTCTGGTGTGAAGGTCCATGGCATGTCCCGCTCAAGCGACGCATCGAAGCGGACCGTGATCGTCTGATCAAGGACAGTGTCGCTGCCTGCCTCGGCCACATTCGTCGCCCCGCCAAAGCCGGTGACCCGGCAGAACCAGTCGTAGAACGGCACGGACGCCCATGCCAGCGATCCCATCACAAAGACAACGCCAGCTGCTTGTGCTGCAGTCCGCTGCGGTCCTTGCAGGTTGGGGAACAGTGCCATTACTCGGTCGCTCCTTCTTCAGGGATGATTTGCGGGCGTGCCACGTGGTCAAATTTTTCAAACTCGGTGATGTCACCAAGTTGCAGAACTTTCACAACCGTCAGGCCAAAAACGATTCCGATCAGCCCAAGCAGCAACAGACCGACCCCGGTGTTGCGACCTTTGCGGCGCTGGTGCAGCTCGTGTTCGACCTTGATCACCATCAGACAGCCCCGACGTTCAAACGCAAAGCTGCGTCGACAAGAAGTGCAACGAAATGTGCGAACAAGTAGTAAAGCGAGACCTTGAACACGCCTTTTTCCACAGCATAGCTATCGGCTTCGGCTGCTGCGTCATCGCGTTTCCAGATGTCATAGGCCCCTTTGAGGAACCATGCGTTCATCACCAAAGCCACCGTCAGGTACACAGGCCCACCGATGGATGTGAACGCCAGACCAAGGGCCACAGGCACCAGCAACAGCGTGTAGATCAACACGTGTTTGCGGGTGCTGTCCCGGCCGTGCGTTTCTGTCAGCATCGGGACGCCTGCATCGCCGTAGTCTGTCTTCACAAACAGGGCCAGCGCCCAAAAGTGCGGAGGTGTCCACATGAAAATCAGGCCGAACATCAGCACGGATTCGATTGTGATCGACCCAGTCGCGACCGCCCAGCCAATCATCGGAGGGAAAGCACCCGCCGCCCCGCCGATCACGATGTTCTGTGGCGTGGAGCGTTTCAGCCACATGGAATAAACAACGGCGTAAAAGAAGATTGTGAAGGCCAACAGCCCTGCTGCCAGCGCATTTGTAGCAAGCCACAGCAAGACAACCGAAAAGCCTGACAATCCAAGGCCAATACCCAACGCTTCGCCCGGCGCCACTTTGCCTGCAGGAATAGGGCGGCGGGCCGTCCGTTTCATCAGCGCGTCGATATCCGCATCCCACCACATGTTCAGCGCGCCAGACGCACCCGCCCCCACTGCGATGCACAAGATTGCAACAAAACCAATGAAAGGATGCACAGCAACCGGCGACACAAGCAGACCGACAAGGCCGGTAAACACAACCAGCGACATCACACGCGGCTTCATCAGCGCGAAATAATCACCCATCCCCGGCTCGTAGGCCGTGGTCGGGATCGGGGCGTCTTGCAGGCTGGCGTCGGTCATGCGGCTTGGCTCTATCTGACAAAGGAAGGTGCGCTATGAATGCGCACCCTACGGGTTAGGCTGGGTTCTGCTCTTGTGCAGCGACCAGCCAAGCGTCGTAAGTTTCCTGGCTGACGACTTTCACTGTGATCGGCATGTAGGCGTGGTCTTTGCCGCAAAGCTCTGAACACTGGCCAAAGTAGATGCCTTCCTGTTCTGCCGCGAACCACAGCTGCGCCAAACGACCGGGGACCGCATCTTGTTTGACCCCAAAGGCCGGGATCGTCCAGGAGTGGATGACGTCCGCCCCGGTTACCTGCATCACGACGGTTGCGCCAACAGGCACCACGACGGCTGTGTCGGTCGCCAACAGGTTTTGATCCTGCGTGTAGCCGTACTCTTCCAGTTCATCCTCTTGCAGCATGTAGCTGGCAAAAAGGACACCATCGTCGACGTATTCGTATTCCCAGAACCACTGATACCCAGTGACTTTGATGTTGATGTCCGCCTCAGGGATTTCCTGCTGTTTGAACAGAACAGGCAAAGAGAACGCACCAATGAAGACCAGAATGACAACCGGCACGACTGTCCATGCCACTTCCAGTGGCGAGTTGTGGGTGAAGGTCGCAGGTGTCGGATTCGACTTGCGGTTATACTTGAGAACGACCCATGCCATCAGGCCTGTGACGAAGAGCGAGATGATCGTGATGATCACCAGCAGCATGCCATCAAGCCACTGCAGGTCACGGGCCAGTTCGGTGGCTGCTGGCTGAAAGCCGGTGGCGCCCGGTGTGGGTTGGCCAATGATCTCAAGCTCTTGGGTGACGTCTTGTGCAGCGGCCATAGCCCCCACAACACTTAGCCCCGCAGCAGCATAGATCGATTTCGCGAAAGTCGTCAGTCGCATAAGATGTCCCGTCTGTCTTGGCGCTGCAGCCAGCGCAATCTTCGGGATGACGTTCACGGCTGACCAGCCCCAGACGGAATCCCGTTGTATCCTGCCGCCCATGTCCCATATTCAGATGAACAACTCAAGAACCGCTGTTGCGGCAAACAGACGCTTTTCTGGCCCACGCCGCTAAAATGAGGAATTTCCCCATGTCCGCCGACCCTTTCCGCCCTTTTGAAACCAACCTTGACCGCGATACCGCCCTATCGCTGCTACAAGAGGCGACCGCAGGTGCCGACGATGGAGAGCTGTTCTTGGAGCGCAAACGCTCTGAAATGCTGACGTTTGATGATGGTCGGGTGAAAAACGCCAGTTTCGATGCCTCCGAGGGATTCGGCTTGCGCGCTGTGAAGGGCGAGACCGCTGGATACGCCCATTCCACCACAATCGATGAACATGCTTTGAAGCGTGCCGTGTCGACCGCCCGGCTTGCCGTCGGTGACGGGGGTGGCAAGATGGCCGATGCCCCTGCCGGGACGAACAAAAAGCTGTATTCCGACGAAGACCCGATGTTGCAGGCCACTTTCCCGGCCAAGATTGACGTTTTGCGCGAGATCGACGCCTTTGCCCGTGGCTTGGACAAACGGGTGGTGCAGGTCTCGGTCGCCCTTGGGGCCTCGCATCAGGAAGTCCTGATTCTCCGGCCAGACGGTGCTTTGGTCACCGATACCCGCCCGATGTCGCGGCTGAATGTCAGTGTTATCGTCGAGGAAAATGGCCGCCGTGAAAGCGGCATGGCAGGTGGCGGCGGCCGTGCTGGCCTGATCGGCCTGATTGCCCGCGATCATTGGGAAACCGCCACCCGTGAAGCCTTGCGGATCGCGCTGGTGAACCTAGAGGCCGAGGCCGCACCTGCCGGTGTCATGGACGTCGTGCTTGGGCCGGGCTGGCCCGGAATTTTGCTGCATGAGGCGATTGGTCATGGTCTTGAGGGCGATTTTAACCGCAAGGGCACCTCTGCCTTTGCCGGGTTGATGGGCCAGCAGATCGCCGCAAAGGGTGTGACTGTATTAGATGACGGGACGATCCCGGATCGCCGAGGCTCGATCACTGTAGATGATGAGGGCACGCCCAGCGCCAAGAATACCCTGATCGAGGACGGTGTTCTGGTGGGCTATATGCAAGACCGCCAGAATGCCCGCCTGATGGGTGTGGCTCCGACCGGCAATGGCCGTCGCGAAAGTTATGCCCACGCCCCGATGCCCCGCATGACCAACACGTATATGTTGTCAGGTGACGCAGACCCTGCGTCCTTGGTCGCTGATCTGAAAGACGGGATATATGCTGTTGGGTTTGGTGGTGGTCAGGTGGATATCACGAACGGGAAGTTTGTGTTCAGCTGTACAGAAGCCTACCGCGTCAAAGATGGCATCGTTGGTGCCCCCGTGAAAGGAGCCACGTTGATCGGAGACGGTGCGACGGCCCTGAAACAGATCCAGGGGATCGGGAATGACATGGCGCTGGACCCCGGCATCGGGAATTGCGGCAAGGCGGGCCAGTGGGTACCCGTTGGTGTTGGGCAACCTAGTCTGATGATTGGTGGTCTGACGGTTGGCGGCGCTGCGGCCTGATGTGGCGCAGCGCGCCACGCCCAACGCTGGGGTGGGGCAGGCCCATCGTGGCGGTCTCAAGCGGATTGATCCTTCCTGCGATACCTGCGGCTGTTGTGTTGTGGTGGCTTAATCTTGACGTTCAATTTGTGACCGAAACGGCAAATGCAGGGCTGAGGTTCATCTGGTTTGTTGCGGCGTGCTTGATGGCGACGCCGGTTGTGGCTTGGCTGGCCGTCCCGATTGCCGTTCCTTTGGTGCGGATGGCGGCGATGCGCGGTTGGGCCGGACCTGCAAGCCTTATCGGGTTGTCCTTGGTCGTTGGATTGACCGTCGCCCACTTTGTCCTGAACGGAGATCTGACAGACGAAGCCCCTGAGATGATTCCCTATCTCGCAGTAACGCTTGGTCTTCAGGCCTTGTGCGGCTGGATTATTTTGCGTGGCGGGCAAACGGCGGGGAAAATGGTGCGCAACGCGCGCTCCGCTTAGTCACTGAATTCAATCAGTTTGTCCGGAAATAGGTGCATTTAGCGACCGAATGATCCCCCCGAAATGGCGAGGTTGATCTTCATTTATCGTTAATTTGCTCGGCTTAGGAATGGTTTTGTAACAAGCAGAGACCGGGACTGGAAATCGTGACCCCTTCCACCTACCCCCCACTCCCACCCACCACGGAAGACGAACTTTTCGCTCGCCTCCGCTTGTTACGCTCTCGCCGTGTCGGGCCTGCGACCTACCGGCGTCTGATCACGGAACACGGTGATGTCTTTCGTGCGTTGGCCGCTTTGCCTGATGTGGCACGTAAGGCCGGTGTTTCGGACTACACGATCTGCCCCGAGGGGGTGATCGCAGCCGAATTCAAGGCAGCAAAGCGCTATGGCGCGACGCTGCTGGCCGATGATGACCCGACCTACCCCAACGATCTTGCCCAAATTGACGACGCTCCCCCGCTTCTTTGGGCCTATGGGCGAAAATCGCTGTTGCTTCAGCCGATGATCGCGCTGGTCGGCGCACGCAATGCGTCATCACTTGGCACACGGATGGCAAAATCACTGGCCGCTGGTTTGGCAGAAGCGGGATATGTCGTCGTTTCAGGCCTTGCGCGCGGGATCGATACAGCCGCTCATATCGCCAGCTTGGACCACGGCACCGTTGCAGTTCAGGCAGGCGGGGTGGATGTGATCTATCCGGCCGAAAACACCCAACTGACACATGATATTGGCCAGAAGGGTCTGCGCCTGTCCGAAATGCCAATGGGTGTCACACCTCAAGCGCGCCACTTTCCAGCGCGCAACAGGATTATCTCTGGCCTTGCGCAGGCCGTTGTCGTGGTCGAAGCCGCCGCAAAATCGGGATCATTGATCACAGCCAAGGACGCGCTGGATCAGGCACGCGATATCTTTGCGGTGCCCGGTCACCCGTTTGATGCAAGGGCTGCGGGCTGCAACATGCTTTTGCGGGACGGGGCGACACTGGTCCGATCTGCACAAGACGTCATCGAAGCACTTGGCCCACCAAAGACCGCGCCCAAGCAGGCGTCACTTGTCTTTGACCCGGCCCCGCCCCCAAAACCTTTGCGCGATACTGCAAAGCTGCATTCCGACATTCTGTCACGGCTTGGTCCGTCACCCCTGGCAGAAGACCAGTTGATCCGTGACCTGTCCGCCACATCAGGAGAGGTCGCACCTGCCCTGACTGATCTGGAACTTGCAGGAAAAATCAAACGCAGTTCGGGCGGATTGTTGGCTTTGGTGCACTGAGGCCTTGCGATGCAGAGCCCGTGTTGGGACGGGCAAACCCGTTTACTAAGCCAACAATTTGCAATGTGATGGCCCATTTCAGCCAATCACAAGAAGGCGCATTGACAATACACACATGACCCCCACATGTTCCGCGACCACGGGCTCCCTCGCCCCAGTGAAAGGATTCTTATGCCAGTTGTCGTTGTCGAGTCTCCGGCTAAAGCCAAGACAATTAACAAATATTTAGGCAACGACTATACTGTTCTGGCCTCCTTTGGACACGTCCGCGACCTGCCCCCCAAGGACGGATCTGTCGATCCGGACGAAGACTTTGCAATGAAATGGGAAGTCGCGAACGACAGCAAGAAGCATATCAAGGCTATTGTTGATGCGCTCAAGAACGACAACGAACTGATCCTCGCGACCGACCCTGATCGCGAGGGTGAGGCGATTTCCTGGCACCTGACCGAAGCCCTGACCGCGAAGAAAGCGATCAAGAAAGACACCCCCGTCAGCCGCGTCGTTTTCAATGCCATCACGAAGTCCGCTGTGACTGAGGCGATGAAGAACCCCCGCCAGGTCGACGTCCCGCTGGTCGACGCCTATCTGGCCCGGCGCGCCTTGGATTACCTTGTGGGTTTCAAACTGTCCCCTGTTTTGTGGCGCAAACTGCCCGGCGCGAAATCTGCTGGACGTGTCCAGTCAGTGACACTGCGCATCATCGTCGAGCGTGAGATGGAGATCGAGGTCTTCCGCGCGCAGGAATACTGGACCGTCAAAGCCCTGCTGACCACGCCACGCGGCCAGACATTTGAGGCCCGGTTGACGACGCTGGCTGGCGACAAGCTGGATAAATTCAGCATCGAAAACCAGACGCAGGCAGAGATGGCTGTGCAGGCGATCAACAGCCGTGATTTGGTTGTGAAGTCGGTTGAGGCGAAGCCCGGCACCCGCAACCCCTCTCCGCCATTTATGACGTCCACCTTGCAGCAAGAAGCCAGCCGCAAGTTCGGTATGGGCGCCAAGCAAGCCATGTCTGTCGCCCAGCGCCTGTATGAAGCAGGTCTCATTACTTATATGCGAACCGATGGGATCGATATGGCCCCCGAGGCCGTGCAGGGCGCGCGCGATGCGATCAAAGCGAAGTTCGGCGAGAAATATGTGCCCGCCCAACCGCGCATGTATAAGAACAAGGCGAAAAACGCCCAAGAGGCCCACGAATGTGTGCGCCCCACCGATCTGATGGTCGATACTGCTGCCGCCAAGATCGTCGATAGCGACCAGCGCAAGCTGTATGACCTTATCTATAAGCGGACGATTGCATCTCAGATGGAAGCCGCAAGGTTCGAGAGGACGTCTGTGGATGTTGCATCCGCCGATGGTCAGGTGGTGCTGCGCGCCAATGGTCAGGTCATGGTCTTCGATGGCTTCATTGCCGTTTATGAAGAAGGTAAGGACGACAGCGTTGTCGATGACGACGACAAGCGTCTGCCGCAGATCATGGAAGGCGAGCCTGCTGAGAAGAAGACTGTCGATCCCGAGCAGCACTTCACGCAACCGCCCCCCCGCTATACCGAGGCCACCTTGGTCAAGCGGATGGAAGAGCTGGGTATCGGCCGTCCGTCTACATATGCGTCGATTGTCACCACCATTCAGGATCGTGGTTATGTCGAGAAAGACAAAAACCGCCTGATCCCGCAGGATAAGGGCCGTCTGGTGACTGCCTTCCTGTCGAATTACTTCCGCAAGTATATCGGCTACGACTTTACTGCTGATCTGGAAAACCAATTGGATGAGGTCAGTGCCGGTGATGCTGACTATAAGAAGGTACTGGGCAACTTCTGGCGCGATTTCTCTGCCGCGATTGGGGAAACCGCCGATCTGCGGATCACAGAGGTCTTGGAAAAGATCAACGAGGTCCTGGAACCGCACCTGTTCCCGCCAGAGGAGGATGGCAGCGACCCACGCCAGTGTAAGAACTGCGGTATTGGGCGTTTGTCGATGCGCACGGCCCGGTCCGGTGGCGCGTTCATTGGCTGTTCGAATTATCCCGAGTGTCGGTACACCCGCCCCTTTGGTCCACCTGATCCCGAGGCCGAGAAGTCTGCGATACCTCCCGATGGGAAGTTGCTGGGTGAAGATGCAGGTGACGAAATTCGCGTGTTCAAGGGCCGGTTTGGGCCTTACGTCCAGCGGGGCGCTGTCACTGAAGATAATAAAAAGCCACCTCGGACAGGCGTGCCAGAGGGCTGGAACCCCGAAGAGATCGGGTTGCCTGAGGCATTGAAGCTGCTGGAATTGCCCCGCTTGATTGGGGAGCATCCAGAGGATGGCGTGAATGTCTGGGCGAACCTTGGACGTTATGGGCCTTATCTGAAGCACGCGGAAAGTACGTCGTTCAAAGGCGGTACAAACGCGAACCTGCCGACGATTGAAGATGTCTGGACGGTGGGGATGAACCACGCCGTACAGTTGCTGGCCGAGAAAAAGGCGTCACGCGGGAACCGTGGCAAGGCTGCCGTGCCGATCCGCGAGTTGGGCGAGCATCCTGAGGCCGGTGGGCCGGTCAATATCTTTGACGGCAAGTATGGGCCATATGTGAAGTGGGAAAAGATCAACGCGACGATCCCCGACACGATTGATCCGGCTGATCTGACGATGGCCCATGCGGTTGATCTGATCGACGAGCGTGCTGCGAAGTCCGGCAAGACGGTCAAGAAAAAAGCAGCCCCGAAAAAGAAAGCTGCGGCGAAGAAGAAGCCGGCTGCCAAGAAAAAGCCCACCGCTAAGAAAACGTAGGGTGGGTGAAACCCACGCATCGGCACAGTGACATCAAACGCGCGTGGGTTTCACCCACCCTACCCCAAATGATTCTTGCAACCGGTTGCAATTTTTGTCGCTGCGGCGCCGCATTTCATTGACTCCCCCCGCTGGCACCGCCATCAAAGCGGCCAGATAACGGGAGACACTGGGCATGAACAAAATCTACCCCAACGCGGCCGCAGCCCTTGATGGCCTACTGGACGACGGGATGCTGATCGCCGCTGGCGGCTTTGGCCTGTGCGGCATTCCAGAGTTGCTGCTGCAAGCAATCAAAGACGCCGGCACCAAGAATTTGACGTTTGCGTCGAATAACGCAGGCGTGGACGATTTCGGCATTGGGATCTTGCTGCAAACCAAGCAGGTCAAAAAAATGATCAGCTCTTACGTGGGCGAAAACGCAGAGTTCATGCGCCAGTACCTGTCTGGTGAGCTGGAGCTGGAGTTCAACCCCCAAGGCACCTTGGCCGAAAGGATGCGTGCTGCGGGCTGTGGCATCCCCGGCTTCTATACAAAGACTGGTGTGGGTACCGTGATTGCAGAGGGCAAGGACCACAGAGATTTCAACGGCGAGACATATATCATGGAGGAAGGCATCTTTGCTGACCTTTCTATTGTCAAAGCCTGGAAAGCTGATGCGACCGGCAACCTTGTCTTCCGTAAGACCGCGCGCAACTTTAATCCGCCTGCTGCGATGTGCGGCAAGACCTGTGTGGTTGAAGTCGAAGAGATCGTTGAGACCGGATCCCTTGATCCTGACAACATCCACCTGCCCGGCATCTACGTGCATCGCATTATTCAAGGCGACCACGAGAAGCGGATCGAACAACGTACAGTAAGGAGCGCCTGATATGCCTTGGGATCGCAACCAAATGGCCGCACGGGCCGCACAGGAACTTGAAGACGGGACATACGTGAACCTTGGCATCGGGATTCCGACGCTGGTGTCCAACTATATACCAGAGGGCGTGGAAGTGACCTTGCAGTCAGAGAACGGTATGCTGGGCATGGGCCCCTTTCCGACTGAGGACGAGATTGACGCTGACCTTATTAATGCAGGCAAGCAGACGATCACCGAGCTGCCACAGACTGCCTATTTTGATTCTGCCCAATCCTTTGGCATGATCCGGGGCGGCAAGATTGCAATGGCGATCCTGGGTGCGATGGAAGTGGCCGAGAATGGCGATCTGGCAAATTGGATGATTCCCGGCAAGCTGGTCAAAGGCATGGGCGGTGCGATGGATCTTGTTGCGGGCGTTGGCCGTGTAGTGGTTGTGATGGATCACACGAATAAGCACGGCGACAGTAAGGTGTTGAAAGCCTGCACACTGCCGTTGACCGGCACCGGCGTTGTCGACCGTATTATTACGAACCTTGGGGTATTAGATGTCGTCGATGGCGGTTTGCGAATTGTCGAGACAGCCGAGGGCGTGACCGAAGACGCATTGCGCGCCGCAACTGAAGCCGCGATTGTCTGACCGGTGCGGCGGGTCAAAGCCCCGCCCTACGGCATTCTGATAGGAAGGCGTCCGCAATATCGGGCGCCTTTATGCTTTAGCGGTTGGACACCGCAAAGACGCAGCCATCTGTGACAAGCTCTGGCGGGGTCTGGCACAGGCCTTTCGCCACATTAAACGCAGCCAAGACCTTGGGCACGTAATTGCGGGTCTCTGCATAAGGTGGCACGCCAGCGTTTGACTGCACAGCCCCTTCGCCTGCGTTGTAGCCTGCAAGGACAAGGATCGGGTCCTTGTCGAAGTGATTCATCAGCCACGACAGGTATGCGACCCCAGCCTTGATGTTCTGAGCCGGATTAACGCGATCCGTCACGCCAAAGCGTTCTGCGGTTGCAGGCATCAATTGCATCAGGCCAACGGCCCCTGCGTGGCTTTCAACGGCTGTCTGACCGGCACTCTCGACCGAGATCAGGGCGACAACCAGCGCAGGTGAAACATTCGTCCCTACCGTTTCGCGCAAGATATCCTGCCCGTGCGCTTGAGCGATGTCTTGTAGTGTCTGCAAACGGGGCGCTGCAACGCCACCACCTGCGGGTGGGTTCGTGATAACCTGAAGAGCTGCCTCAAGGCGTCCGGGGCCGCTGTCGGCTTTTGCCGGGGAAACGGCCTGCCAAAACCACTCTGCGCCGGCTGCCTTCGGAACATCTGGCGCGGGGGTCCCGGCGGAGGCTGGCGTGACTGCGGCTTTGGGCGTGACCTGGACCGTAATACGGTTCGTTGCACCTGCGGTGGGCACCGCGACGCGTCGGAACGTGAAATCGGGTTGAAGGCGCTTAATCTCAGCCACTACGGGCTGGCCTGCGCAAAGAATTGCCAGTCCTGCAGATGCAAGGGTACGCATAATCATGAATTTGTCCTGCCGCTTGGTTTTATTATTGCGATGAATACAGCAGGTTTTGTGGCCGATTACCACGCATTCCGAGACAATGAAAACATTCCTTCTGGATTGGGCGCAAAATGGCAACGCCAAGCAACATCCAAACAAATAGAGTCAATGTTTATTTTATTGTAATTCAATGCTTTACGCAAAAATCCGCCAATAAGTTGGTTCCACGCAAAATTGCACGAATGGGGTCCAAATGTCGCCGTATTCAACCGTCAAAACATCCTCATCCAAAGCGGGGATCGAGCCAACGAAGAGGCCGGTTCGAGAAGATCCGCTGAGGCGATTTAAACTTTTAGCGATACCCTGAGGAGGGAACCAAATGCTTAACTTTATCAAAAACTTCCGCAACGACGAAGACGGCGCAGTAACAGTTGACTGGGTTGTTCTGACAGCTGCAGTTGTTGCTCTGGCAGTAGCAGTTTCCGGCGTTGTTGGCGACGCTGTCGACAACGAGCTGACACAGATCGCGACTGCTGTTGAAACAACTAACTAAGTTGTCTTCAGTCTGATACGGGGGCCGCGCCGCAACAGTGGCGCGGCCCTTGCTTTTTAGTCCACACCCTAATTAAGCAATAAATAACAACAGTTTGTATCCATTTTCGTCGTTCAAGGCCCCGATAGAGACACATTTTGTCGGCACCCTGTACCCAACGGAAGATCGAACTGCAGGAGTTTGAAAATGTCGATGATCCAGGCTTTTTGGAAAAACGAAGATGGCGCTGTCACGGTTGATTGGGTCGTCCTGACCGGTGGTGTTGTCGTGGTTGCCGCTTTGGTTGGCGCCGCTGTTTCAGATCCGATCGACAATGAGGTTGCTGTTGTTGCTTCGATCATCGAGACAACAAACTAAGGGACCGTCGATCCGGATCTCAGGCTTTTGCCAAGCCGCCCATCGATTGTCCGCACGACGGCTATCTTTCTTTGGTGTATAGACAGATTCCACGCCGGTTTTGCCACGCACGCCGATCTATGATGCTAACGCTTTGATTTTGCATCGCGACCTGCACAGGCCCTTTATCAACAATTTTGCTAAAATGCCGCGAATTCCACACTTTCGGCCACGATAGCGACACAATCCTCGAACATATTTACCACGACTCGTGAAGCGACCGTTTGCTGACGGTTGTCGTCTCTATTGCGCAGTATCGCCAGACGACAGCCAAGGCCTTGCGGCGACGTCACAAATCATATCGTCCGGCCGGGCATCTGCCCCTCGTGGTGTCGTGCCGATCAAAAAGAACATGTTCATGCCCCACGGCAACGTTTTCGTAGTCTTTGGGGTATATCGATTGAGATGAGATAGAGGTAAGAAATGCGTGCTGTATTTGGATTAGTCTTGCTGGTTGGCATGGGGCTCGCAGGTTTTGCGGTCTACATGGTCAATGGCTATGTTGCGCAAACGCAAGTCGCGCTTGATCAAGAACGTCAAAAAGCAGCTGCGGCTGTCCCAACTGTTGAGGTTTATGCCGTCAACCGCGCTATTGCTTATGGTGAAACGATCACCAAGGAAGACGTGGTCGTGATTGCCTATGCTGAACCACACCTGCCCGAAGGTGTGTTTATGACAGAAGAAGACTTGTTTCCTGAAGGGGAAGAAGAACTGCGCTCTGTGCGGCGTCCGATGGAAGCATTAGAGCCAATTTTGGCTGTCAAAGTCACAGAGCCCGGCGACGTTGCTGGGATTACCTCCCTTTTGTCACCAGGGATGCGCGCATTTACCATCACAGTTGACGTGCAGTCCGGCGTGTCCGGCTTCCTGCGCCCCGGTGACCGTGTCGACGTTTACTGGAGTGGTGATCTGAGGACCGCTGGCAAGAACGAAAGCCAGAACGTCACACAGCTGATCAAAGGCAGCGTTGAGTTGATCGCGGTTGACCAAACCGCAGACGGCAACCGCAATGGTGCCGCGATTGCCCGGACGGTGACCGTTCAGGTATCACCCGAAGACGTAGCTGCCTTGGCTCAAGCACAAGCAACAGGCGATCTATCTTTGTCTTTGGTCGGTGCAGGCGATGCCACAGTGCTTGGCGGTATCTCTATCGACCAGCGCACTTTGCTGGGTGTGCCCGAAGAAGTTGTCGAGGTCGTTGAAGAAGTCGTTGTCGAAGTTGAAGCCAAAAAATGCTTCGTCATGGAACGCGACGCAGAGGGCAAACGCGTCCCAACCGACATCGAGATCCCCTGCACAAACTAATCTGACGCCTCAGAATCAAAGCCTCGCCCGTCATTGGCGGGGCTTTTCCAGCCTCATGACCTTGTGGCACCCCCACCGCATCATGTGTCTTATAAGGGGTCTGACGGACATCTGTTGCCAGTTGTCCACATAAGCTCCTGCCTCCAACGTATTGATTATTGCAATAAATGCGCTGCCGATGCATCGTCACCCCACATCGGGCGAAAAGACCCATCAATGAGGCGTGATCGGAGAGGCAGGTCACAATGACACACAAGAACTTACTCAAGGCCGCACTTGCGGGCTTGGCACTGTCGCTTGCGGCAGTACCAGTCACAAGTTCAGCAGAAACACTCAGCGTCCTTCGGGGGGCTACATCGAGCGCATTGAATGTGCCGATGAACCGGGCAGTCGTCGTCGAAAGCGACGGACCCTTTACAGAAATCTCGATCGCGAACCCAGGCATCGCCGACATCTCGTCGCTGTCTGACCGGACGATCTACGTACTGGGTAAAGAGCCTGGTCGTACAACCATGACGATATTGGGCGCGGATGGTCGGTTGATCACCAACGTCGAAATTCACGTCACACCAGACATCGCGGAATTCAAAGAGCGCCTGGAGCAGATTTTGCCAGGCGAGCACATTGAAGTTCGCACAGCCAACGACGGCATCGTGCTTTCCGGTACGGTTTCTTCGACAGCGCGCCTTGATCGGGCGCTGGAATTGGCAAATCGCTATGCACCAGAGCGCGTTTCCAACCTTATGGTTGTCGGCGGCACGCAACAGGTGATGCTGAAAGTGCGCTTTGCAGAGATGAATCGCTCTGTCAGCAAGCGTTTGGCATCCTCGATGGCTATTCAGGGCACAGGCCTTGGTGGTGATCTTGGCGTATCGGCTGGTACGGGTACTTTGAACGCTGGCGGCGCTGTAAATAGCACGTTCAACGGCGGTTCGATCCCTGCGATCAACGAAAACAACGGTGCGTTCCTGTTTGGGTTCGACGCAGGTGGCCTTGAAGTTGGCATCCTGCTGGAAGCCTTGGAAAGCCGCGGTGTTGTCCGCACATTGGCAGAACCAAACCTGACCGCCCTGAGCGGCCAAGAGGCGAAGTTCCTTGCTGGTGGCGAATATCCAGTCCCTGGCGAATCTGATGGTGGCGGTGTCACGATTGAATACAAGCCATTCGGTGTTGAACTGAACTTCATCCCGCGGGTTGTCGATCAGGACATCATCAATCTGGAAATGGTTGCGGCTGTGTCGTCTATCGACCCATCCAATGGCATCCAGTTCTCTGGCTTCGCAGTGGACGCGTTTACCCGCCGCGAAACATCGACAACCGTCGAGATGCGTGACGGCGAAAGCTTTGCAATTGCAGGACTTTTGCAGGATGACTTTACCGATCTGAGTGGTCAGGTTCCATGGCTTGGCGACGTGCCGGTCCTTGGCTCCCTGTTCCGGAGTGCTGAATATGCACGCCGCCAAACAGAGCTGGTGATCATCGTCACACCTCATCTTGTCACACCAACACGCGGCGAAGCTTTGGCCCTGCCAACTGACCGTGTTCGTCCCCCAACCGAGCGTGAACTGTTCCTCTTCGGTCGTGTCGCAGCTGAAAATGCACCCACAACTGGTGGTGCAGGTGAAGTGGCCCGCCAAGACTTCAGTGGCTCCTACGGCTACGTGCTGGACGATTGAGAAGGATCGAAATGATGAAAATCTATCTGACAGCAGCTACCGCCCTCGTCACACTGGCCGCTTGTGCCAGTACCGACGGCACCGGGAACGTCTTTGACAAAGAGACAGGTGCCGTGATCGACGGCGGGAACTTCGGCAACGCCACCATGAACAACCATCTTGTTCAGACCGGCGCTGGCGGCACCATGATCAACCTGCAGCGGCGTTTCGCTTCAGAGGTAGACACGACGGTGAACTTTGCCTTCAACTCTGCCGTACTGGACGCCGATGCACGGGCCACGCTGGCCCAGCAAGCCAGCTGGATCAAGCAGTTCCCAGAGATCCGCTTTAAGGTCTTCGGGCACACTGACTTGGTTGGGTCCAATGGGTTTAACCGTCGTCTGGGTCTGCGCCGCGCACAAGCCGCTGTGTCGTTCCTGACAACGCAAGGCATCAGCCGCTCCCGTCTGGAAGCAGTCGTGTCCTTTGGTGAAACGCAACCTGTTGTTTCTACGCAGGCAATGGAGCGCCGCAATCGTCGGACCGTTACAGAAGTATCCGGTTTCGTCGAGTCGGGTCGCGATGATGAACTGAACGGCAAATACGCCGCCATCATCTTCCGCGACTACGTTGTAAGTGGTGAGCCACGCACAACGGTCACGGACACCGCGGTCAGCGAAAGTGCCGAATAGGGGTAACGCACCCTAAACGCCTCAAAAATCAGCCTCGACATGTTGACGCCGCCCGAAAGGGTGGCGTCAACAACGTTTGTGATCCTCGCTTATCGTTGCCAAAATTCGCACAAACGCGGCTTTTTGGCCCCATTCTGGTCAAGATTGACGGCCAAAACCGCAGCAAGACATCCCTGACACGTAGATGTGGCTGGCAGTTTTGTAACGCGGATTTTGACCGCCTGAATTGCCGACAGGTGGGACCGCAGTAACGAGGATACTTAGATGAGCAGCAACGCCGCTTTGCACCAAGAGCCGCAACCGATCATTGCCTGCACGGTCAGTCGAGATGTGCAAAACTTTGACTTGTTGATTGAAGACATGGAAGCCGCACTGGGAGAACAGTGGGGCGATCTTTCTTTTGATGACGTGCTTCCCTTTCTGAGCCAGCCCGAGGCTAAAACGCTTCGGTTCCTGACAATTGCAATGGACGGCGATGACGAGAACCGTTTACCCGCGATCAGCGCGATTATTGGTCAGGCTAAGGCCCAGAACGTCAAAGTCATCCTGATCACCGAAGACGTCAGCCCAGCCGTGTTGCACAATCTACTGCGCGAAGGCGGCGACGAATTTGTCCCCTACCCCCTTCCTGAAGGCGAGTTGGAGCGTGCAATTGAGCGCGTGATGACCCCAACAGAGGTTGTTGCCGCCACGCCAGAGGACGAGGCCCCGAAGAAAATGATCAAAGGTGGCGACAAGAACGGCGTCATCATTCCAATTCACGGGCTTGCCGGTGGTATTGGTGCCACAACAATGGCCGTCAACCTTGCTTGGGAACTGGCCACCGTCGAAAAGAAAACGACGAACAAAGTTTGCCTGTTGGATTTCGACTTTCAGTTCGGCACCACCGCCACCTACCTTGACCTTGCCCGCCGCGAGGCTGTCGTCGAAATGTTGACTGATACAGAGTCGATGGATGGTGAGAGCTTTATGCAAGCTTTGTCGACCTACGAAGAAAAGTTGCATGTCCTGACTGCGCCGTTCGACATGATCCCGCTGGATCTGTTGTCGCCAGAAGACATCACCCGGATCATTGAAATGGCCGCCAGCCACTTTGATTATGTCATCATCGACATGCCATCAACTATGGTTGAATGGTCCCAGACCGTTTTGGAAGCATCCCATGTCTATTTCGGCATGCTGGAGCTTGATATGCGCTCGGCGCAAAACCTGCTCCGTCTCAAGCGTGCCATGCAAGCCGAAGATCTGCCGTTTGACAAAATCCGTTTCATTCTTAATCGTGCCCCCGGCTTTACCGACCTGAACGGGAAAGCACGGGTCAAACGTCTGGCAGAAAGCCTTGGCGTTGCTATCGAGGTCTTGATGCCCGATGGCGGCAAACCCGTTGCCCAGAACGCCGATCATGGCGTGCCGATGGGCTCTGGCATTCCGAAAAACCCACTTCGCAAGGAAATCGTGAAGCTGGCCAAATCCGTTCATGACGTCAACGTGTCTGCTGCTGAGGCACATGTCTAAAGGGGCAATTTATGTTCTCGAAGTACAAGAAACCTGGCGACGGCACGCCGACTGCCGGAAAAGCGAAACCTGCACTTGCTGCCGTGCCAGACGCAACTGAGGCGCCTAAAAAGTCGCTGATGAAAACAATGCCGACCCGCGCTGGCGACGTCGTTGCCGGTGACAAAGAAAAACGCCGCAAGGAACGCTTGGGCGAGATTAAGCTTGAGCTGCACAAAGCCTTGTTGGACAACCTGAACCTCGCCGCTCTTGAAACGGCGAGCGAAGCTGATTTGCGGGCAGAGATCAACGCGATTGCGTCCGAGTCTTTGCAGGAAATGGGTGTTGTTCTGAACCGTGAAGAACGCACGACCCTGTCGCAGGATTTGTTCTTCGAGGTCACAGGCCTTGGCCCGTTAGAAACGCTACTGAAAGACGACACTGTCAACGATATTCTGGTCAACGGCCCCCAGCAGATCTTTGTGGAGCGCGCCGGTAAGTTGGAGCTGACGGACGTCACATTCAAAGACGAAAAGCACCTGTTGCGGATTATCGACAAGATCGTATCCGCGGTGGGCCGCCGTGTTGACGAAAGTAACCCATACGTTGACGCCCGTTTGCAGGATGGTTCGCGTTTCAACGCAATGGTCCCACCCGTTGCTGTGGATGGATCGCTGGTTTCCATTCGTAAGTTTAAGAAAGACAAGCGGGGTATCGACGATCTGGTCAACTTCGGTGCTTTCACCGAAGAAATGGCCGCCTACTTGCAGGCCGCTGTTGCCACACGCCTGAATGTGATCGTGTCGGGTGGTACGGGTTCCGGTAAAACGACAACGCTGAACGCCCTATCGTCCTTCATCGACAACCACGAACGTATCCTGACGATCGAGGATACGGCGGAACTTCAGCTGCAGCAGACACACGTTGGACGGATGGAAAGCCGCCCACCAAACGTTGAAGGCAAAGGCGAGGTTTCCCCCCGCGACTGTCTGAAGAACGCCCTGCGGATGCGTCCTGACCGGATCATCGTGGGTGAGACGCGTGGCGAAGAAGTTATCGACATGTTGCAGGCCATGAACACCGGCCACGACGGATCAATGACGACGATCCACGCCAACAATGCGCGCGATGGTATTTCCCGTCTGGAAAACATGATCGCGATGGCGGGTATTGAAATGCCTTTGAAGGCTGTCCGTTCCCAGATTTCGTCCGCTGTGAACCTGATCGTGCAGGCCTCTCGTCTGCAGGATGGGTCGCGTCGGATGACCTCCATTACCGAAATTACCGGCATGGAAGGCGACGTGATCTCGATGCAGGAAATCTTCCGGTATCAGCGTGTTGGCCTGACGCCAGACAACAAAATTATCGGTCACTTTACGGCGACCGGCGTGCGGTCTGCCTATTCGGATCGCTTCAAGCTGTGGGGCTACGATCTGCCGCCAGCGATCTTTGAACCCATGGTTGCGGAGTAAAACGATGCTTTCAATCTCAGCCCAACCCCTCATCTACATTGCGGTCTTTGTCGCGGTTGTCGCCCTTGTTCAGGGTGCCTATCTGCTGTTCTTCGGCAAATCGATCCAGCTTGATAACAAGGTAAACCGGCGCCTGGCCCTGCTTGAAAAAGGCGGCCAGCGCGAAGAAGTTCTGGAACAGCTGCGTAAGGAAATGACGCAGCACATGAAATCGCAGAGCATTCCGCTTTATTCGATTTTGGCAACAAAGGC
>CALILP010000004.1 GCA_938016515.1 uncultured Paracoccaceae bacterium | reverse complement strand
GCGGGAAACACAGTCACATCCTCACCAAAAAACCGGATGGCACCCGTCGTCGGGGGAAAATCGCCCGTGATGCAGTTAAACAGCGTGGTCTTGCCAGCCCCGTTAGATCCCAGCACCGCGCGACGCTCGCCCGGACGCACGGACATGTTGATGCCACCCAAGGCCTCCAACGCGCCGAACTTCTTGGACACATCCCGCAGCTCCAATGCATAGCCGCTATCGGCCTGCACGGTCTTCGGGGTCATGACGCCAGCAATACTCATAGCGGGCTGTCCCCCCGATCTTCGCCTGTCAGCGGATCACGACGACGGCCTTCCCGATATTTGCCCCACAGACCCAAAATGCCATCTGGCGAAAAGAACACGATGATCAGGAATCCCAGACCAATCAGCAGTTGAAACCTTTCCCCCGCCATGCCCAACGAGACGAGGATATCCACCGCAAAGGTCTTCAGGATCACATAGATAAACGCGCCAATGAAGGCACCAATCGGATGGCGCAACCCGCCAATCACCGCGATGATCAGGATATCAATCGCGGGTGTGATGCCGACAGTCCCGGGTGAAATCTGGCTTGATTGCCACGTCAACAAAATCCCGCCAACACCCGCGAGCAACCCCGCGAACGCATACGCTGCAACCCTGTGAGCGGTCACATTGTACCCTAACGCAGCCATCCGGCGCGGGTTGTCCCGCACCCCTTGCAACGCCAACCCAAATGGTGCGCGGCTGATGTAAAGCACCAGCGCATATGACCCCACCGCGAAGAAACAGCTTAGGTAGTAAAACGCATAGGGCCCGCGCCAATTCACCCCAAATAGCTTTGGCGGCACGACGGAATTAAAGCCCTGAAACCCATTGAACAGGTCATAGTTCTGGCGTGTGAAGTAAAAGAACGCGGCGGCAATCGCGAGGGTGATCATGATCGTGTAGATGCCTTCGGTCCGCACCGCCAGCCACCCCACGGCTGTCGCAAACAACACCGTCAAACCCAACGCCAGTGGGATCACGATCCACCACGGCCACCCTTGGGAAATCGTGACGATCGCGCTGTCCCCAAAGATCGCGACCATGTAGCCCGCGAACCCCGCAAAGGCCATCTGAGCAAGGCTGACCATGCCGCCGTATCCCGCAAGGAACATCAGGCTCAGGGCAATCATGCCAAGGATAAATGACCAGCCCATCAGCTGAAACATCACAAACGGGCTGACGAATGCGGGGATCACCAGAAGGATCACACCCATGATCCAATAGGCCGGATGCACCGCCTCCAACCGGGATTTTTCGGGTGTGATGGATGAGGTGATATCGGCCATGCCCTAGTCCGTCCCCATCAGGCCCTGCGGGCGGAACGCCAGCACGACAACCATGATCAAGAAGGTCAGGACAACGGCGTAGGTCGGGAAGTAGACCGAACCAAATTGCTCGGCCAATCCGATGAGCAAAGCACCCAATGCCGCTCCGGGGATCGACCCCATGCCGCCAACGATGACGACGACCAGCGAGGCCAGCAAGAACCGCGTATCCTCGCCTGGAGCTACCGATTGGAAGGTGCCGCCGACAACCCCTGCAATGCCCGCCAGACCCGCACCAAAGGCAAACACGCCGACAAAGACGATCTGAATGCGCGCGCCGGTCGCCTGCAGCATATCGCGGTCATCCACGCCAGCACGGATCATCATGCCGATACGGGTCTTGTTCAGTGCCAGCCACATCGCAATCCCAAGTATCACGGCAGCAATGAAGATGACGATCCGCACCATTGGATACTTAAGGTAAACAAGCTCGCCAGAGCGTTTGACGGAAGACACGAAGAAGGTCTCGACCGGACCAGACAGCCAAGGCGGCGGCGAGATGTTGAAGAAATCACCGCCAAAGCCCCAAAGCATCAGGTCAGCGACAACGATAGAGATCCCGATGGTGACAAGCGTCTGGCGCAAGTCCTCGCCTTCCATCCGGCGAAACACGAGAACCTGTAACAAGACGCCACAGAACCCAACGACAATGAACGTAACCGGAAAGGCCAATAGCCAATAACCGGTTTTATCCGCAGTATGGAAACCAACATACCCACCCAGCAAATACAGCGTCCCATGGGCAAGGTTCACATTACGCATGAGACCAAAGATCAGGGTAAAGCCGCTGGCCACAAGGAAATACAAACCGCCCAACGTGATCCCGTTGAACAGCGCAGACAAGAACACCTTCTTGTTGCCAATCACATCGACTAGACCGGGTGGCCAGATTGCAAACATCAACCACAGCAACACAACGGCCAGCACCGCCAACATGCCGGTCCAAACCGGATGTGCATTGGCAAAGCCTCTCATATCCAGCCACCGCAATGGGGCTGGGCAAATGCCAGTGTGTTGACCAAAGTTTCCTCCCTGAATCCCTATGCGGGATTATCGTGAGGGTAAGGCTAGGATAGTCTGGACCGCGGCTCCGTACCCAAAAGTCTGATGGGTTTTCACATCATCGGAAAAGCGCCATCGGTCACATGCGCGACTCTCCGGTACTCGCTTGGGGCAATGCCCACGTTGCTGGAAAAGAACCGGGTAAAACTTGCCTGCGACGAAAACCCAAGGTCAAACGCGATGTCCGTGACGGTCTTATCAGTGTTGAGCAACTCTTCAATCGCGCGTTCTGACCGAAGCGTGTTCATGTAGACGTTCGGCGTGACACCCATGTATTGCTTGAACAATTTAAAGAAGTGCGGACGCGACAGACCAACGGCACGCGCAAGCTTTTCCATTTCGAAGTCTTCGCCCATTTTCTCTTGAATCATCCGTAAAGACCGGCGCACCCTGAAGTCACTGAAACGGTCGTATGACTTTGCACGTTTGTCGCCACCGACGTTTGACCAAGACTGATCAAAGCAGGCTTTCGTAAGGCCGAACAAAAGCTGGTCAAAGTGTGCCTGCTCTTCATTATCAAGCAAATGGGCAGTCAGACGGCCGATAAAGTCGGAAATCTCATCTGTCACTGTCAATTCATGACAACCAAACTTGAGCGCGTATTCTGCGGAAGGTGAGTTCTCGAGAAACCACATAGGCTTGATGTAGAGTACCAGACAAATCGACGGCTCGTCGCCGGGGACTTTGAAACCATGCGGCTCCCACGGGCTAACCGCGATGGCACGTTTGGCATTCAAATAGCAAATGCTGTCGCCATTGGGTACTTCTGCATCGCTGCCGTCAACGTAGAAGATCAAATGACCTTCCCGGTGGGCGTGCGTGATGATTGTTTTGTCGAGACGGTAAAGAGCAGCGCGCCCATACTCACCGTGAGAAACACCTATCGCTTGGCTCATCTTTGGACCCTCCCCGATCCGCAGTTTTGCTGCGCTACGTCGCCTTCATGTGGAAGACCCATCAATCAGCGCACATGCGCACGTCATCTGGCAAGTCTTTTCGACCAAGAATCAGACTGCGCGTTACGTCCGGCCACTCTGGGTCTCATGGGCAGAGGTCATGACATGTCAAATCAGACTTACAGCAATGTTCTGAGTTTCTTGGTGTCTCGTGAAAGAATCATGCACACGTATAAGCCGTTTTGACCGTCGTGAAGAATTCAGCCGCATAACTGCCCTGCTCGCGCGCACCGTAGCTTGACGACTTTCGCCCGCCAAAGGGCACATGATAGTCCACACCGGCCGTGGGCAAGTTCACCATGACCATTCCTGCCTGCGATTTGCGTTTGAAATCGCTCGCATATTTCAGACTTGTGGTGCAGATACCCGCGCTAAGTCCGAATTCACTGTCATTTGCGACCGACAAAGCCTCGTCATACCCCCGCACACGAATAACCGATGCGACTGGGCCAAAGACTTCTTCACGATTGATCCGCATCAATGGTTCGGTTTCGGTGATCAACGCAGGTCGCAGGAAATACCCTTCGGTCTCACGCCTGACCCTTTCGCCACCTGCCCGCAACACGCCGCCTTGTGCGCGCGCGGTTGCGATGTAGTCCTCGTCTTGGGCCAGTTGCGTGGGGTCAACGACAGGTCCGATTTGGGTATCTTCGGACAAGGCATGCCCCACATTCAGCGCGGTGATCCGATCGGCAAGGGCGGCCACAAAGCGATCATGAATACCCTCATCCACGATAAGGCGCGACGACGCTGTGCATCTTTGACCCGTCGAAAAGAACGCACCATCCAAAGCCGCATGCACAGCGATTTCCAAGTCAGCATCATCTAGAACCACAAGTGGGTTCTTGCCCCCCATCTCTAGTTGGATTTTGCGCATATGTGGCAGGCTGGCTGCGGCCACCCGCGCGCCCGTCGCTTGACTACCGGTAAAGCTGATCGCGTCGACGCGGGGGTCGTCCAGCATTGTTTGCCCGACAACCGAACCCGGACCCATCACAAGGTTCAAGGCGCCATTCGGCACCCCTGCCCGGTGTAGGATATCCGTTAACGCCCAAGCACACCCCGGCACCAGTTCAGCCGGTTTGAAGACGACGGTGTTGCCGTAACACAGCGCCGGCGCAATCTTCCAAGCCGGGATCGCGATGGGGAAGTTCCATGGCGCAATAATGCCCACCACGCCGACAGGCTCTCGGGTCACTTCAATTCCAACGCCGGGGCGCACAGAGTCGATGCGGTCGCCACGTTGGCGCAACGCCTCGCCTGCGAAGAACAGAAAAATTTGTCCAGCACGGTTCACTTCGCCGATAGCCTCTGGCAGCACCTTCCCTTCTTCACGGGCAAGCAACGCACCAAGCTCTGCCTTACGCGCCAAGATCTCGTTGCCAGCGGCGTGAAGAATGTCATGCCTTTGCTGCGGCGTTGTCAGACCCCAATCAGGGGCAGCCTGTGCGGCAGCTGCAATCGCAGACTCGGCCTCGGCCCTGCCGGCCTGCGCGTAGACGGCCACGATGTCGGACACATCGGAAGGGTTCACGTTGTCCATCCCATGCGAGGTCGTGACCCATTCGCCGTTGATCAAAAGCGGTTTCATGGCACTGCCTCCTCATAAATCTCATCCAACACGCGCAAAGCTGTGTCATAGACAAACCCAGCTTTGCCGACGGCTGCTTGAGCCGCTGATTTGAGTGCTTGTCGGGGAATACCCATTTGCGACAATGACATCGGCCCGTCGACGGCAGCCAAGACTTGGCGCATTGCATCACCGAGGCGAAGGTCATCCTGTCCTAAGACTTTACGCAACGCATCCGCTTTCTCGGCATCAACTGATTGCGCAAGAACAACAGACGGCAGGACAAGGCGTGCCACATCGGCTTCTTCCAAACCCTCGCCAGCTCGTGCCAAAACTGCGGACATCATCAATGCGGGGCCAATGCCCTTTTCTTGTGACAGGGCGGCGTTCAGGTTTGCGGCCATCAACTCTCTGTGCAGATCAACACCTGCGACGGTTCCAAGCTTTGGCAAATTGATGACGCAACGGTTCAGGCCGTCTAACGCCATCCCATCAGCTGGCGGATTGTAAGCATTTGCCAAATAGGATTCGCAGCAGCGCACCAAGCTCAGCACCGAAGCGCGTTGGCTTTGCACCTGCCCTGCGCCAAGTGCGACCGTTGGGTCACAGATCAGCACCGACGGCAGACCAGAGCGCCAGCTTTCAAGGTTGCGGGTACATGGTCCTGGTAATCCATCGACGCCGGGAACGGCGTAAAGCGGCAGACGTTTCTTAAGACTCTGGGTAATCGCATAGCGACACTTGCGGGCCAGTTCGATCGCGCGGGCAGCACCAAAGGCAATAATCACATCGGGCGTAAATTCCAGGCCGGCAACATCCTTTGCAATGATCCGCAGGTCGCTGTCTTCAGTATACGTGACCAAATGCGGCTTTGCTGAAGGTGGCAATCCAGCCCGGACCCGATCTTCCAATTCTGCATTGGTTGGAGAGTGCGCCATCAACAAAAGCGGAGCGACAGATCCCGCCCGTTCAAGCTCAGAGTGCAAAGCCTCTTCCAGCACGTCATCAGCAAAGTGGACGCGCGTTGGATATGTGATGAGCGTCATGTGCCCTCACCGCCAATGAATTGGGAAAATGTAGCAGGGAACCGGGCGACGCCAATCGCCGCCCGGAACAGATGAATAATCAGTACGACGATTGACAGGCTGGTGTCTCGCGGCCCGGTAGACCAATGGCTGCAAAGGCTGCGGGATCAATACCAAGCGTCTGGTTTACGTTGTCCACAATGGACACAACCTCGGTAGCAAGGCTGCCATCGGCTTGTTCGCGCACTTCAACCACAAAGTTGGAGCCGACCGCCTGACGGTTCTCATCCAACGAGATGTCACCGTTCGGCGCTTCCAGCGTCAGATTACTCAGACACTCGCGAAAGCCTGCATGGCCGTCGGACAAGTCACCGCCAACGTCATCCATGCACTGCAGCATGGCAGAAGACGCGTTGTAGTAGCCAATCGCAAACAGCGATGGAGATGGGAAACGATCAGCTTCGTCAAATGTGTTTTGGTACAGCGACACAAAATCAGTCCAACGTGGATCATCCCATGTATCGGCCATCATGCCCGACGATGGGACACCGGTGAGCGCTTCCTTCGCAGAGCCCTCGGAGTTCAGAACCGTGCCATCCACCATGATAGACCCGCCAATAAGGTTCGCGTCGCCGCCCGCCTGCTGGTACTGATTCAGGAAGTTGACGGCATCACCGCCACCAAGGCCCAGATAAATGGCATCCACGTCATCCGGCAACGCCGCGATGATTGAGCCAAAGTCCTTTGTACCAAGAGGCACCCAGAAACGCTCTGTGATCTCGCCACCAGCGGCGCAATACTCTGTCGCAAAGCCAAAGACCTGCGTGTAAATGAACGAGTAGTCCTCGCCAATGGTGGCCACGGTCTCATAGCCTTTTTCATTATAGACATAGTCGCCAAGGCCCACAGACCACTGTGCGCCATCTGTATTGAACCGGAAGAAGTTTTCGGATGGATCCACAAACGTGGTCTCCATTGCGCCGGAAATGCCATTGATAAAGGTCGTGCCCGGCTGGGTCTTGGAATAATCGCGCAGCGCGATCCCTTCAGAGCCGGACAAGGGGCCAAGGATGATGTCGACGCCGTCCTGCTCTACCAGCTTACGAGCCGCACGCAACGCACTGTCAGGCGAGCCGTCGGTGGACACTGTGATCACTTCAACCTCGCGGCCGCCAACCATATTGCCAGCTTCGGTCAAGGCCGTGGTGATCCCACGAATGCCATCTTCGCCCAGCTGCGTGTACGTGCCTTCGAGTGTTGCCAG
>CALILP010000003.1 GCA_938016515.1 uncultured Paracoccaceae bacterium | reverse complement strand
AGGCATCGCATAGCCCGCCTCACCACCCACTGCGGCAATCTCAGCCATCGCATCACGCTTCACGCGGGCCTCTTCACGTCGGGCGGCAATCGTCTCACGCGCACCGCCTGCCATTTTGGCAGACACGGCAGCTCCACGACCCAGCAGGCGCAAGACCATCGCATAGGCCAGCACAACACCCACAAACAGGAACCGGCCACCGGCCTTAATCTCTTCCCGCACAAACCCCAATGAGAACGCACCAAGGGCCAGCATCGCAAGGGCCAGCATCAGCGACATCAACTTCACAGCCAAAGTCGTGCCAATCGGCAAAACGATCAGCAAAGCGCCCAGCACGGTATCACCCAGCAATCCGCCAGCGCCAAAGTTCGGCGGCCAAGCTGCACTCGGGGCCAAGGTCGCGGCATACAAAGAGGCCACAACAACAGCAAACGGCACGAAGAACGCGCGACCCATCGCGCGGTCATGGCCATAATGCAGGGCAAACCGCAGCCCCCAGCCAATGAACGCAACCGGGATCATCCAGGCCCCCTTGCCGATCACCATCATCAACGTGGCAGCTGTCGAGGCACCGGTCTGACCCAACCAGTTCTGCACTGGCGCGTCCGTGGCAGAAATCCAGGACGGGTCATTGGGCGTGTAGCTCCAAATCATCGCACCAAACAGCAATCCGATGGCAATCAACCCAAAGCCCAGCAATTCCTTGCTCCGGCGTTCCAACGCCGCTTGGGTGGAACTGTCCAACAATGGATCGCGTTTGCGTGCCTGAAATGATGCCATTTACTCTTTCCCTCAGCCGTAGAGACAGTCGCGGATGATCGTCAAACCGCGCTGCACTTCTTGTGTTGGGGCCACCATGGCGACCCGCAGAAACCCTTTTGCAGGGTTTTGTCCTTGATAATCACGCGCCAGATATTCCCCTGGAAGGGTGCGCACGCCCGTTTGTTCCCAAAGCTTCACCGCAGCCCGTTCACCGTCATCAACGGGAAGCCACAGGAAAAAGCCCGCTTGCGGCGACATATATCCGGGCACATCACCAATGATCTGATCCGCAACGAGATATTTCTGCTGATAAAGCGCACGGTTCTCGGCCACATGCACTTCATCCATCCACGCAGCCGCTGCCACCTGCTGCAAAGGTCCGGGCAGCGGGCTGCCTGCATAAGCACGCAACTGACGCATCCGGCGAATGCTCTCGGCACCACCCGCACAAAAACCAGAGCGTAGGCCAGCAAGGTTAGACCGCTTCGACAGCGAATGAAAAATCATTACCCGGTCCGGGTCACACCCCAACCGCTGAGCCATCTCCAACGCCCCAACAGGGGCCTGATCACGGTAAATCTCGGAATAGCATTCGTCGGCGAAAATCTTAAAGTCATACTTCTCAGCCAGCGAGATCAGCGTCGTCCAATAGGCCTCATCGGCAATCGCACCCTGCGGGTTCGCAGGCGAGCAAATGTAGGCAATCGTCGTACGCTCCAACACCTCTTCAGGCATCGCGGCATAATCTGGCAGATGACCAGTCTCATCGGTGGCAGGCACAAACAACGGCTCTGCACCGATGGCCGCAGCGGCGGCAGAATAGGCCGGGTAGAACGGGTTCGGCGACAGCACCACAGGGGGTTTGCCGTTCTTGACCTCGGGTCCCAACGCAATCGCGGCGTTAAACAACCCCTCGCGGGTGCCATTCAAACTTAACAGATTTTCAGCGGCCACGGTGACGTTGTATCGCTTATCAAGCCACAGCCGAACCGCATCAAGCAGTCCTGGAATGCCGTTATTATCCGGGTACTTACGAAACCCGTCCATGTGGTCTGCCAGCACTTTGCCAACGAAATCAGGGAAGGCATGCTGGGGCTCACCAATCGTCATATTGATGACGTCACCACCCGGATCGCGCACGTCCAAAAGCCCGCGCAAACGGGGCCACGTCGCCTCTGGAAGGGTCGAAAACCGCTCAGGGTACACCATAACTGCCTCTTTTGCGGGATCATATGCGCCCCGCTTTCCAGCAATCTAACGTGGCTGACAGCCTTCTGTCCAGAACGGGCGCCGCAAAAACTGGGCAAGCCCTCGCGGATTGTGTCTTTTGAGTCGCCGTAAATCGCGGTCCAGATATCGAGCAACACACATCCCCTCGGGCCTGAACGGTTTATGACCGCATCGCGCGTATTCCCCGCCGGGAAGGTTCCATTATATGAGACACCGGGCCTGCACACCAATCACGCCCTCCAATTGGGTAAAAGAAGGCCAAACCGCCCCGATTTCTTTGTTTTTCTCTATATCCTCCCCGAAGGGTCCCGCACCCTCGGGCAAGGTGAAGTCGCGTGCCAAAACGGGCGGGTAAAACCTTCTCCGCGGAAAGGTCTTACCCGCGCAGAACACCCTCAGCGGCCGCACCCAAACGCAGCAATCGGGCCTCGTCGCCTTTTGGCATGTTGAACATGATCCCGCAGGACGGCACTCCAACCGGTAAAGTCAGTGACACAAGGTCCATCAGGTTTCCGATACGGGTATTGCGCAAAGCCAACAGGTTTTGGGTCCGGTAGTAGACCTCGTCCTGCAAAAGTCTTGCCATATTGGGCGGCAACACCGGCGCAGTGGGCATGATCACGGCGTCATAGCCTGCGGTCGTTTCAAGATATGCAGCCCGGATCTCGCGCAAACGGTTCCATCCGGCTACAAAATCAGCAGCACCGACATTGCGACCACCCCGCACCCGTTCCAGAATCTGGGGAAACATCTTTTCGGGTGCGGCCTCGACCTTGTCGCGCCACCAGCCATAACTTTCCCCGGCATAAAGCGTGCCTGCCAGATCGAAGGCGTCGTTCAGCATCGGGAAAGCCCCGCGCGAAACGTCGGCCCCTGCCCCTGCCAATGTCGCGACAGCCCCCTCGAATGCGTCGCGCGGCATGTCCTGCAGGTCATCAAGGGCGATGGTTTCCAAAATCAGCAATCGGGCACCCTTCAAGGATGTCCCGGCCAAATCCGCGCATGTCTCGTTGCCAAGAATAGCCGACAGCAACCCCGCGTCTTCAACCGACCGGCAAAGCGGCCCGACGCTGTCGAATGACAGGCACAACGGGACAACGCCGTCCAGGCTAAGCCGCCCATGCGCCGTTTTCAAACCAACCAGATCATTCCACGCAGCGGGTATTCTGACCGACCCGCCTGTGTCTGACCCAATCGCCGCCGCAGCAAGCCCAAACGCCACCGAGGTCCCCGCCCCCGAAGACGACCCCCCCGGCACGGCATCGGGATCGTTCTTGCAGGGCGGGGTTTCCATCATCGGATTAAGGCCCAAGCCAGAAAAGGCAATCTCGGACATCTGGGTCTTGCCCAAGCAGACCAGCCCCGCCGCCGTCGCGTTCTGCAAAACGCGCGCATCCATGTCAGGCACACGGCCTTCCAGCAACTTCGTTCCGGCCTCGGTCCTGGTCCCTGCCGTATCAAACAGGTCCTTCCAGGACACCGGCACACCGTCCAAGTCGCTGCGCCGCAAGCCCGCGTTGGCGCGGTCGCTTGCGGCTTTTGCCTCGGTGCGTGCCCGGTCCGCTGTGACGCGGGCGTAAATCCTGTCACGCAACGGATGGCTGTCGATGGCGGCCAGATAGGCCGCGGTCAATTCGACCGGATCAATCTCACCCGCACCAATGCCACGGCCCAAATCGGCCGCCGTCATCCAAAGCCAGTCCTGCATCATCGCCCCCACATTTTTGGGAAGCGTAGCGGCGACGCGGCGCATGGACAATCCCGGCGCGGTGCCCATATTGCAGGGCATGGACAATGACCTGATCATCGTGGGCGGTGGGCTGAATGGCCCAGCCCTTGCCCTTGCAGCCGCACAAGCGGGCTTTAGCGTCACAATCATCGACGCCTTGGCCGCAGAAACCCGCAAGAAACGGGACTTTGACGGGCGGGCCTATGCTTTGGCGCTGACCTCGGTGCGGCTTTTGCGCGGGATCGGCATTTGGGCTGACATCGCGGACCATGCTCAACCGATGTTGGAAATCAAAGTGACCGATGGGCGTGCTGGCGAAGGCCCTTCCCCTTGGATGATGCATTTTGATCATGCTGAGATCGAAGAAGGCCCGATGGGGTATCTTGTCGAAGACCGTCATTTACGCCGTGCATTTTTGGATCACATGGCACGCGAGGGCAACATCACCCACCTTGCTGAAGAAACAGTAACGACACAGGCCGTGAACCCCAAAGGCGTATCGGTCACCTTGGCGTCCGGCACCACTGTTCGCGGCCGGGTTTTGATTGGCTGTGACGGGCGACGCAGCGGCGTTGCAGAGCGTGCGGAGATCAAACGAACCGGTTGGGGTTATGACCAGACGGCTGTGGTCTGCGCTGTGAAACATGAGCGGCCACATGACGGGATCGCCCATCAGTTCTTTATGCCCGGCGGTCCGCTGGCGATCTTGCCACTGACCGGTGACAGGTCTTCGATTGTGTGGTCAGAAGATGCCACCAAGGCTGCCGCCATGATGGCATTGGATGACGCGGGCTTTCTTGCGGCCCTACGCCCCGCATTCGGCAGCTTCCTAGGTGATATTTCATTGGTAGGGCAACGGTTTAGCTATCCTTTAGGGTTGACCCTTGCCAATAGCTTTGTCGCGGATCGGGTGGCTTTGGTTGGGGATGCAGCACATGGTGTGCACCCCATTGCAGGGCAAGGCCTGAATGCTGGTCTGCGTGATGTCGCGGCACTGGCGCAGGTTTTGGCCGAGGCCCGCGCGCGGGGCGAAGACATTGGCAGCACGCAGGCCTTGGCCCGGTATCAGCAGTGGCGCCGGTTTGACACGGCGGCACTTGCGCTTGCCACAGACACATTCAACAGATTGTTTTCAAACGATAACCCCCTCCTTCGCGCTGCACGCGATGTCGGTATGGGCCTGATCAACAAGGCCCCTGCGTTGCGCCGCTCGTTTATCCGCGAAGCTGCTGGGCTAACGGGTGATTTACCTACATTGATGAAGGGCTAACCTGCCATAAGCTGGGCTGACGCCTGCATGATGAAATTCTCGCGCGCGGAAGGGTCCGTTGTGTCAATGACCATCACATCCAGTTGCGATGCTGTCGCAAGAATGATGTCCTGATCCGCAAGTGATCTGCGCACAAACGCCTGCACAAGCGATCTTTGGTCAGGGTTCAGACCTGCGTATCCGCTTTCGCGGTAGATTCTGTCGGCCAGCACGTCTGGCGGCGCAGTTAAACAAATGACCTCGCAACTGTGGCCACGGTACACCGTTGCTGCATCGGGCCGCAGGGCCGAGCCCTCAATGATGTATGGACCCGACTGACTTTGGATCGCCTGTAAGATCAGCCCCTGCATTGTCTGATAGTGGTGCTGCAACAGGGTAAGCCGGGATACGTCGCTTAGGTTTTGATAGAAATCGACCACATGAGGGCGCGGCTGCGGCCAAGGGCGCCCCGGATGGCGGGCCATCTGGTCTGTTGCCAACACCGTCGCGCCGGTCTGGCGCCCAAGGGCTGCGGCCAATGTGGACTTGCCGCAATGTGACGTCCCACAGATCAGCAGCCCCTTAGGTGTATGCATCAATCAGACCTGCCATCATTGCGACCAGAGGCAGCACAATGGCAAAATCACAGGAAAATGTCGATCCGTCAGAAACGTTCGATCACATCAAACTCGCCATCTTCCACGATAAATGCCGGGGTGCGGCCAGACACATTTCTAGCCTCATCAACCTGCACTTGCCGCACGATCTGCGTATCCCAATAGTCAGCATTATCAAGCACATGCGGCGGCAGACGATCGCGCCGGAAGCGGCGCTGTTTGAGCACCTTCACCGTCGCCACAGCATCAACCCCACGGGTGTCATGGCGCATTTCCAGAAAGCCCTTTCGCAAAAACGCCTCCCGATCTTTGAGGCGGCGCAGGTCAGCGCGGATCATGGCAAGCTCATCTGCCGGGTGCATATTTCGCATCGAAATCTCCTTGCGAGTCGTTTGACCCGAAGAAATCGGAAAATTCGAAACAAAACGTAAACATCAAGGGCCAAAATACGCCCGGGTTAAGGATAATCAGACATGAAGGCGGCTAGTCGATCGTGCGCGCCTCATCGACCAGCATGACAGGGATCCCCCCCCGGATCGGAAACGCCAGCCCCGCATTTTTGGACACAAGTTCATGTGTGTCTGCCTTGTATTCCAACGTTCCGTGCGTTTCAGGGCAAACTAAAGCTTCAAGCATTTTGGGGTCGAACACTGTCTCGCTCATTGCATGATCTCCTCGGCAGAGCCGCCACGCAACGCAAATTCGATGAGCGTGACAAGGGTTTCGCGGCGCGTGGACAAGGACGGTGCTTCAAGCAGCGCTTGTTTGTCCTCAGGCTCGAACGGGCACAGCATGGATAGCGAGTTGATCAACAATTCGTCCTCTGCGTCTGACAAAGACTCCCAGTCGGTTTTTAGCCCTTGATCCGTAAAAAACCGTTCCAGCAAAGCCATGAATGCTTCGCGGTCAAACGCCTCATCCTTTTCGGTTGGTCCCAGGTCACGTCCAAAGCCATCCCAACTGACCTTGCAGCGGCGGTAGGGCGTGAACCCTTCGACCTCCTCTTCGATGCGGAACCGTGACATGCCAGACAGGGTCACCATATAGCGCCCGTCTTCGGTTTCCGAAAACGCAGTGAGTCGCCCCGCACAGCCGATGCTATGCAATTTGTCAGAGCCTTCAGGCCCTTCATACGGCTGGACCATCCCGATCAAACGGTGATCCGTCTTCAAAATGTCATCCATCATTTGCAGATAGCGCGGTTCAAACAGATGCAGCGGCAATCTTGAGCGCGGCAATAACAGGGCACCGGGCAGCGGAAAGACTGCCATGACCTCTGGAAGGGTGTGTTTGTTCATGACTACGAAAGTAGGCCGCGCGGGGCCTTAGGCAAATATCAGAGAAGAGAGTTTTCTACGGCCGTTCAGGACCACCGGATCGTTCGCAGGCAATGCATCAAAGATCGTGAACAACTGGGCTTTGGCCGCCCCATCGTTCCAATCACGATCCAACGAGAATAGCGCCAGCAAGACGTCCACTGCCGCGCCCGTGTCCCCGTTCGCATGCATGGCGACAGCCAGATCAAGACGGGCCTGTTTGTCGGTGGGGTCTGCTTCGACTTTGGCCATAAGATCATTGATGGGGCCTGCATTACCTGCCTGCCGGGCCAGTGCGATCTGGGCGTGTGCGGCCTCTAACGCTGGATCGTCCGAGATTTCGGCAGGTGCGCCGTTTAAGATGGCTTCGGCCTGATCAACGTCGTCCAATGCCAGATAAGACCGGACCAAGCCTGCATAGGCCAGCGCGTTATTGGGATCTTCTTGCAAGATTGCGGAAAAGGTTTCTGCAGCATCTGCGGCGGCCCCTTCTTCCAGCATTTGCTCTGCAGCGGCAATAGCATCCGCAAGGCCATTGTCAGGCTCGCCAGCCAGATTGGCGACCTTTTCGACGAAAGCCTGAATTTCGGAAGGTGGCAATGCGCCTTGAAAGCCGTCAACCGGCTGGCCGTTAAAGAAGGCATAGACCGTAGGGATAGACTGGACCTGCAACTGGCCCGCGTAGCCGGGGTTTGCATCCACGTCGATTTTCACCAGCTTCACGCGACCACCTGCGGCGGTCACTGCAGCCTCGATGGCAGGACCAAGCGTTTTACACGGCCCACACCAAGGTGCCCAGAAATCGACGATCACGGGGACAGTCTGCGATGTCTCAATCACGTCCTGCATAAAGGTGTTATCGGTTCCGTCTTTGATGACGTCAGCGGCGGGAGTGTTTGTGGGTGTCGTGCCAAGCTCTATCATCGCGGTCTCCTTTGCGGTCTTGGTCCATATATGTGCGCAGATGCGCGAAGTCCAAGGGGGAATGCGAATGTCTGTTTCGCGCACCTGCGGAATGTGTAGTCTGCGGACATGACACGCACATTATTGACCTTCGGCGACAGCAACACCCATGGAACGATGCCCACCCCTGTGCGCGGCGAAGGCGGTCGCTTTGGGCCGGATGCGCGATGGCCCGGCGTAACCCGGCAGGCGCTTGGGCAAGACTGGACTGTCATCGAAGAAGGTTTGCCGGGGCGCACGGCGACTGCGCTGCCCGATCCTACGATGGGTCCACATATGAATGGCCAGTTGGGGTTACATATCGCCCTCAACTCTCATGGTCCGATTGACGTGCTGACGATCATGTTGGGGACAAACGACTGCAAAACGGCCTTTGGACTGACAGCAGAGGGGATCACCGGGCATCTGGCTGGTTTGCTGGCGATTGCAAAAGAGCCTGACATGCAGGCGCAGCACGATGGATTTGCGATTGTGCTGATTGCGCCGCCGACCGTGCGTGAAGAGGGTATCTATCTGGACGGTCTAATGGGGGCGGCTGCGAAATGCGCGGCCCTGCCCGCACTTTATGCGAACCTTGCCGCGCACAACGGCATCAGCTTTTTGGATGCCAGCGCATTGATCGATTGTTGCGCCCAGGACGGTGTGCATTTTGATGGGGCCGCCCATAAGATATTAGGGCTGGCAGTGGCCGATCTGGTAACGGCGCTTTAGACAGCAATCCCTAATTTTTATTTCCTGCCAGAGCCTTATCAGTTTTGATCGCTTTCGATTACAATTTTAACCTAAACTTAGCGTCCCCAAATTAACCTCAATTTCAAGGTCGCTGCGGTGCCAAAATGGGCTGCGGTTTCCTTACTTCGTTACAACAAAGTTTGAGTTTCTAAATGCCGCAAAAAACGTTCCCAGAAAACAATACCTCGGATGCCCAAGCACCAAAGCAGGGTCCACGAAAGACCGTGCATATTTCCCATAACGGGGTGTGTATGACAGCCTCGCCACTGCGCACGACGCCAGTACGCCAACGGGCTATCATCGAAACGACCGCGCCAAACCTTCGCTCTATTCGGGAGACAGGGCGACAAAGCGAGGGGCGCAGGGATCGCCGTGCGGATCGCTATCTTAATCGTCCACCCCCTGGCCGGCCGGGCGAAAAGGGGGCAGCGCTGGCGATGTATGGGCGCACAGCAATTGGACGGCGCTATCGTATCCGGTTTGTGCCCCAAGATGGATCAGTCATTGGACGGAGGATCGCATAAGGCTTGGATTTGCGGGGCTGCGCGGCCTGCGATGTTGATCTGACGATTGACGCCAAAAGGCCGACGCAGGCCGCACCTGCTGGCACGACCCAACTCAATCGGGCCAGCACGTTACAAACTGAACACCGACCACGCAAAGACGGACGCAGGATCAGATCGGATCACGAAGACCCAAGTGCAACCGATCAATGGCCAACCAGCGTACTGGACACCCACCGCAATGTCAGTCCTGAAGGCCGCTTGGGCAGCGCGTTTAACTTAAATGTCAAAAGTCGCGAAAACGGGGGCATGGTCGCTTGGCTTTTCCCAGCCACGCACATCACGCAGGATACGGCTACCGTGGGCTTTTCCTGCGATATCGGGTGTGGCCCAGACGTGATCCAACCGGCGACCTTTGTCAGCGGTGTCCCAATCAGGGGACCGGTACGACCACCAGCTATAAAGCAAGCCAGCCGGAATATCGGCGCGGGTCACATCAACCCAATCACCCGCGGCCCGGACAGCTTCGAGGCTTTCAACCTCGATGGGCGTGTGGCTGACAACTTTCAATAGTTTCTTGTGATCCCACACATCATCTTCGCGGGGGGCAATGTTCAGGTCGCCAACAAGGATCGCTTTTTGCGGTTTGTCAGCGGCAAAAGCATCACGCATATCAGACAGGTAATCCAACTTTTGTCCGAACTTTTCATTCACGGCCCGGTCCGGTTTGTCGCCACCGGCAGGCACATAAAAGTTGTGCACCGTCACGCCGTTTTCCAGCTGACCTGCAATGTGTCTGGCATGACCAAGACCGGCGTAATCGTAGGCAGCGACTTCGGTCATCGGGATTTTTGAAAAGATCGCGACACCGTTGTAGCCCTTTTGACCGCGCGCGACCATGTGGGTGTAACCAAGGGCCTGAAACCCCTCTAACGGGATTTTATCAACGGGGCTTTTGCATTCCTGCAGGCACAGCACATCCGGAGCCTCTTCACGCATCAGGCGCAAGACGATCTCTTCGCGCAGCCGGACAGAATTGATGTTCCATGTGGCAAGGGTAAACGACATCGGCAGGTATCCTTATTGCAAAGTAGGCATCGGGCAAATCTGGCCAGTCACCAGCCCTGCCCCGTTCAAGATTGGCGGTGTACGGCGGGCTTTGGCCAGGGGATGGTCCGGGTCCAGCACCCCAAGCCGCACAAGGATCGCGGCCACCGCACATTCGCTGGCAGCCAAAGACCCATCGGCGATTTTCAAAGCGACGCCAAGGCGCTTTTCGGGAATGATGGCAACATAGACGCCATCCGCGCCACCTTTCACCGTGACCTTCCCGTCCATGGCGCGCATCAGATCGGTGCAGGCCCCGGTTTCGCCAGCAACCATCACCGGATGGCTGCGCATGGCCTGCGCCAAACGTGCCGCTGCCACCGACCGTGTATCGAACCGCGTGTGGGCAGAGGCAAAAGCTGACATGGCCCGCGCCAAACCATGCACTGTCACTGCATAATTAGGGGCCGAACAGCCGTCGATCCCAACGGTTGGGCTGTCCTCTTGTGCCAAATCCTCGATGGCGGCCCGAATGGCCACCTGCAATGGATGATCAAGGGCCACATAGTCTTTGCTGGCGTTCAAATGCTGGGCCGCCGTCAAGAACCCGGCATGTTTGCCCGAACAATTGCTGTGGATGCGACAGGGTGCTTGGCCCTCACGGATCAAGTGATCGCGCATCTTGCGGTTTTGGGGCTCCAGCGGCCCGCAGATCAAATCGTCTTGCGACATACCAAGATTGGAAAGCCACTTTGACACCAAATCAACGTGCGTTTTGGCCGCGTGATGAGAGGCACAGGCCAAGGCAAGCAGTTGGTCGGTCAAGCCAAAAGCATCCGCAGCCCCGCTTTCGACCAGCGGCAAGGCCTGCAACATCTTGGCGGAAGAGCGGGGATAGATCAGTGCCGTCGGGTCACCCCAGGCCTGCATAATCTGTCCTGTATCGTCGCAAATCACGGCATGGCCGCGGTGCACACACTCCAGCAATTCACCGCGCCAGGCGGCGACAAGATCCTCGGCGTGCACGTGTGGATGGGTCATTTGCCGCGCCTCTTGACTGCTGGACCGCCATTTGGGCTTTCACAACCGGGCGGAAATTTGCTAACCTCGGGCTTATCGAGTTGAAACCGCGCCTGCTAGTCGAAAAAGTGCTCAAAGCACATCGGCAGGTGCATGATCCAGAGGCAAGCACAGCTTGGAGGCTGTAACGATGAAATTGAAAATTGCAGGCATTCTGTTGGCCACCGCCGCAATGACCTTTTCCGGGGCGGCGATTGCGCAAGAGAATTCTTCGAACAGAGTCGCCGCAAACACCGACTGGAGCGTCTTTGTAGAAGACGAGCCAAAGGAATGCTGGGGCGTATCCGCCCCCAAAGAGACAGTGAACTCGCGCGATGGGCAAACGGTAGAGGTGCGCCGCGGTGACATCTTGCTGTTTGTGTTCTACCGCCCCGGCGCATCAGTGCAGGGCCAAGTTGCGTTCACCGGCGGCTATCCTTTCGCCAGCGGCTCAACCGCAGAGCTGGACATTGGTGGGACCAAGTTCGAGTTGTTTACAGAAGGTGAGTGGGCCTGGCCTGCCACGCCCGAAGAGGACGCACGGATTGTGGCCGCGATGAAACGCGGATCGGGGGCGACGCTTGTGGCCCGATCTGGTCGCGGGACACGCACGCAGGACACGTTCTCATTGCTGGGCTTCACGGCAGCTGTCGAAGAAGCCGCCCGTCGCTGCACAAGCTAGGTTTTCCTGCGGAAAACGTGGAGGCTTTGCCTCCATACCTCCAAAGGTATTTAAGACCAAAAGAAGTTAGACGCGCGGTTTTCATTGGAAACCGCGCGTTTGCGTTTATATGGGGCAGACCCTTCGGAGAATCTGCTCATGACCGCCACGGCCCCGATCACGCAAGATATGTTGACCATTCCGCGTAAAGCCCCGGACGGTTTGCCCAATCTGGTGGGTATGACCCGCGACGCGATGCGCGACGCCTTGATTGCCGCAGGCACGCCGGAAAAGCAGGCAAAGATGCGGGTTGGTCAGATCTGGCAGTGGATTTACCACTGGGGGGTCCGCGACTTTGCCGAGATGACAAACCTGTCGAAAGACTATCGGGCGATGCTGGCCGAGACATTTGTTGTGGCCGTGCCCGAGGTAGTGACCCGCCAGATTTCAGAGGATGGCACCCGGAAGTATCTGGTGCGGATTGCAGGCGGTCATGAGGTTGAAATCGTCTATATCCCCGAAACGGATCGCGGAACGCTGTGTGTTTCCTCGCAAGTCGGCTGCACCCTGACCTGTTCGTTTTGCCATACGGGCACGCAGAAGCTGGTCCGCAATCTGACTGCCGGCGAGATCATTGGGCAGGTGATGGTAGCCCGCGACGATCTGAACGAATGGCCCGAGCCGGGAACGCGGGGCGAGGATCGCACGCGGTTGCTTTCGAACATTGTGCTGATGGGCATGGGCGAGCCGCTTTATAATTTCGAGAACGTGCGCGATGCGATGAAGATCGCGATGGACCCACACGGGATCCAGCTATCCCGGCGTCGGATCACACTATCAACGTCCGGGGTTGTGCCCGAGATGGCCCGCACTGCCGAAGAGATCGGCTGTCAGTTGGCGATCTCGTTTCATGCCACCACCGATGAGGTCCGCGATAAGCTGGTCCCGATCAACAAACGCTGGCCTTTGGCTGATCTGCTGGAGGCTTTGCGCAGCTACCCCAAGGTGTCGAACTCTGAACGGATCACGTTCGAATATGTCATGCTCGATGGCGTGAACGACAGCGATGAAGACGCCCACCGGTTGGTCAAATTGATCGACGGTATCCCCGCCAAGATCAATCTGATCCCGTTCAATGAATGGCCCGGCGCCCCTTACAAACGGTCGTCGAACAACCGGATTCGCAAGTTCGCAGATATCATTCACAACGCCGGATACTCGTCACCAGTGCGCAGGCCGCGTGGCGAAGACATCATGGCCGCCTGCGGGCAGCTGAAGTCAGAGACAGAACGTGGGCGCAAAACCAAAGCGCAAATTGCCGCGGAAACCGGACTTTAAGTCAAATTTCCGCAACTTTGTTAAGCAAGCAGCGCGCGCGCCTCATCCGGGGATAGGGCCGCTGGACGTTCGCAGGTCGTTGTCAGATCAATGAACCTGCGGTCTTCACCGGACTTTAAAATGCTGGTCATGACGTCCGTTGCATGCACCGCAAGATCAACGTTGCATCGATGCGGGCGGTTCTCGGCGATTGCCGTCGCCATGTCCGCCAACCCCGCACAGCGATAGTTTGCCCGCGTGTCGTTGTCTTGGTTATTTACGCCAAACGGATGGTCCCATGTGTCAAGCTTTTTGATCTCGCGATCCTGACCACCGACCTCGACGTCGCCGCCAAAGAAGTTCGGGTCGGGGACGAAAATTGAAGCATCTTCGCCATATAGCTCCATATTCGTGTGTTTATTTGCCCAAACGTCCCAGCTTGTTCCCATGGTGACCGTCGCACCATTCTCGAACTCCAGAAGGGCATGCACGTTCGTGGCAACCTCCACCGGGATAACTTCACCGTTGCGGGGACCATTGCCAATGGTGCGTGTGTCGAAAGACTTGTTCGCCAACGCCGCGACGGTTTTCACTGGCCCAATCAGCTGGATCAGGTTCGTGACGTAGTATGGCCCCATGTCGAGGACCGGGCCGCCGCCGGGTTTGAAGAAGAAATCAGGGTTTGGGTGCCAAGCTTCCATGCCGTGTCCCATGACATGACAGGTGCCGCCGATGATCCGGCCGGTTTGCCCGCCATCAATCGCAGCCCGCGCCAACTGATGCGCACCGCCAAGAAAGGTATCGGGCGCAGAGCCAAGACGCAGGTTCTTCGAGGCCGCAAGGTCGCGCAGGATTTCCCCCTCTTCTAAGGTCAGAACGAGCGGCTTCTCAGAGTAGGCGTGTTTGCCCGCCTCAAGGATGGATTTGGTCACCGCAAAGTGCACATCGGGGATCGTCAGGTTCACAATGACATCGACGTCCGCCGCCTTCAGCAGGTCATCGACCGTGTCAGCCCGGACATTGAATTCCGCCGCTTTGGCGTTTGCATTGTCCATGTTGATGTCCGCAACCGCGACCAATTTCAGTGATTTGAAGATCGGAGCGAGCCGCAAGTAAGCTGTGGAGATGTTACCACATCCAATGATTCCAACGCCTAATTGTGTCATATCTTGATGTCCTTAGAAGTTTTGCACGGATGCAAGGCTGCGGGTCGCAAGACGGTGATGGTCTTTCGGGTTGTCATGCTCGATGACGTAGTGATCGACGTCTGCGGCTTGCAAAGCTGCGTGAATGGCGGGCCAATCCATCGTCCCATGGCCTACATCCGCCCAGCCATCTTCGTCTGCGTTTTCGCCTGCGGCAGCCACGTCTTTGATATGCGCCGCGGCAATCCGGCCTGCGTATTTGTTGATCATTGCGACAGGGTCTTGGCCTGCCCGCGTCACCCAACCGAGGTCCAGTTCCAGCTTCATGTCCGGCGCTGCTGCAATCATCAGGTCGAGAGGTGTTTCGCCTGTTTCTGTCGGCACCAACTCGAAGTCGTGGTTGTGCCAGCCGAAGACGACGCCCGCTGCGACAATGGGTTTGCCGACTTCTGCGAGGCGCTTGCCGAAGGCTGTCCAGCCTGCCGCATCCGTGGGCCGGTCATCTGCCGCAATATGTGGTGCAAAGGCCGCCCGCATCTTGAAATGTTTGATGATTTCCAATGCTTTGTCCGGGTCGCCTTCCAGCATATCCAACCCGATATGGCTGGATGACAGATGCAAACCAGTGTCCGCGATGGCGGCTTTCAAACCGTCAAGATCGTCGAACAAGCCACCATAGCCCTCGACCTCTGTGAAGCCTGCTTGGGTCAGCATTTTCAACGTTTCAGCCACAGGTGGGAAGTTACGCGAGCAGTAGAGTTGGTAGGAAATGTGGGGCATGGCGCGTCCTTAGGTCGATGTCGCGCTGTGCAGGTCGCGCAGCGTGAATGTGGGGGTGGCCGACGGGTCGGTCGGGGTGAAGGTGATCGTCCGGGTTTCGCCCGGCAGCATATCGAAGGCGTTGTCGGAGAAGCGGCCGGGCGTATCGGCTTCAAGGGCCGTGAAAAGTGATAGGCCGCCAGCGGTCAGCGTGATCGTGTTTTGGGTCACGTCCATTGCGATTTTTGCATCACGCAGGTCGAAGCTTTTGTAGGGTTCAGGTGTGTAGATTTCCCGGCCAGATCCTGCCGCGCTGTCCCATGTCACAACGAGCATTTCGCCGGGACGAAGTGCAGACTTTTGAAGTGTCAGAACGTCGACGCTGATGTCTTCGACTGTTACCGACGATGCCTCCAAATCGCGTAGATTTCCAGCCGTATCAATGGCTTGCGCGTGGATTGTGATCGCTACTTTGGATGGCGTGTCATTGGTGGCGCGCAAAGTGATCGTGTCGTCAACGGGCACCGCCGTGACGGCCACGTCTGCAAAGAATTTCTGCGCCATGTGGTGCATCAATTTCCAGTCTCCACCATAGTCGAGTGAGGCCCAGGAACACACCGGCCATGTGTCGTTTAGCTGCCAGATGATCGTGCCCATGTTGCGCGGTTTCAGCGACCGCCAGTGGGTGACAGCGGTGCGGATGGCGAGGCCTTGTTGCACTTGGCTGAGATAGACGAAATCAGCGAATTTTTCGGGCCAGCGGAAGTAGCGGAACATCGTTTCGGCGATGCGGGCGTTGCCGCCTAAGTTCTTCTGATGGCTTTCGAAAATCGGGTTCGCGATGTTTTGGTCTTTGAGGTCCGAGAACGTGTTGATCGCGTTCATGCCCGGATAGGATTGGAACCCGAATTCGGAACAGAAACGCGGGCCTACATCGCGGTAATGGTCGAAGTCCCGGCCTTCGTGCCAAACGGACCAGAAGTGCATGTCGCCAGAGCCGTCGTCGTGCCAAGCGTCGCCAAAATCAAGGAAGCCTCGGGTGGGTGATGAGGGCCACCAGATCGCATAAGGGTCTGTTTCTAATAGCGTATCTTCGATTGTGCGGTTCAGGCGGTCGTAGTTGACGAGGTATTTGTCACGGTCATTCTTAGAACAATCGTACCAGTCTAATGCCCCAACCAGTTCGTTGTCGCCGCACCAGACCGCGATGCAGGCGTGATGGTGCATGCGCGCGACGTTGTCCCCGATTTCTGCTTTGACTTCAGCTAGATACGGACGATCAGAGGGGTAGAGGTTGCAAGCAAACATGAAGTCCTGCCAGACCAAGATGCCCAGCTCGTCGCAGGTGTCGTAGAACGATGTCGGCTCGTAGCGGCCACCGCCCCAGATGCGGACCATGTTCATGTTGGCCTCGACTGCGGATGTCAGCAAAGCCTTTGTTTTTGCGTCTGAAATTCGCCCCGGCAGCGCGTCGGCTGGGATCCAGTTGGCCCCTTTGCAGAAGATATCGCGGCCGTTTACGCGGAACTTGAAACCAAGGCCGATGTCGTCTTTTTCGGTGACGAGTTCCATCTTGCGCAGACCCAAACGGCGGGTCGCGACGGCGTCTCCGGCAGTGACTTTCAGGTCGTACAGGGGTTGATCCCCCTGCCCCGCAGGCCACCACAAATTGGGGTCTTCGACGTGTACACCAAACGTACACCGCCCGTACACCGCGCGTACACCGATAGAACGCCCATCGAGCGTCAAATTTACTTCGCCTTCATAATTTGAGACGAAAGCTTCGACCGTGACATGAACGCCGTCCGGGCGGTGGTCTTGATGGATCGCGAGGCGGTCGATGCGCGGGGCGGCGGAAGGCTCCAACGCGATGTCGCCGTAGATACCAAAAGGAGCAAGTGCGATGTTCCAATCCCAGCCAAAGTCGCAGGCCGGTTTGCGCAGGAAGTTCCCGAATGGGATCGGGCAGTTTTTGGAGATGGGTAACTCAAAAGGGTGCGCGTCTTGCAAAGCCCTCCCAGCCTCGACGGGCGAGTGGAAGGTCACGGAGATTGTGTTCTCTCCCACTTGCGCCGCCTCAGCCAGGGAGACCCGGTAGTCGCGGAAGGCGTTCTTTGCCTCCAACACGACGACGTCGTTGACCCGGACCGTGGCAACTGTGTCGAGGCATGACAGCACCAGATCGACGTTTGTGTCCGTCAGCGGGAACGTCCGGGTTGCTGTCCAATCGGTTTCGCAGATCCAACGCAGGTCGTATTCGTTCCGCCCAAAGTACGGATCGGGAATGAGACCTGCGTCATAGAGCGCAGAGTGGCCGTCGTAGGGAAAGCTGATGGGACAGGTGTAGTCCCCTGCCGCATTGCTGAGGGACCAGTCTGCGTTCAGTGAAAGCGTCATGTCAGAGACGTGCCTCGTCTGCCTTGTCGAACAAGGATGCTTTGGATGGGTCGATACCGATGGTCAGCGTGTCGCCTGCGTGCACGACCGCCTGTCCGTCCATACGGATGCGGAAGGTTTCGCCATCCAGCTTCGCGTAGACCAGCGTGTCGGAGCCCATGGGTTCGACAAGATCAACGACGACGTCCATGTGGACTGGCGCTTTTGAGGCCAGTTCACCTGTGACGACATGTTCAGGCCGGATGCCAATGGTCGCGGGCCGATCTGCGACCTGTGGGCTTGCGAATTCGTAGCCCGTCATCGGGAGCGTGACGCTGCCTTTTTTGAAGGTGCCGCTTTCCAAATGACCTTCGATGAAGTTCATAGAGGGCGAGCCGATGAAGTCGGCCACGTAGAGGTTCTTAGGCTTGTTGTAGATTTCGTCAGGTGTGCCGAGCTGCATGATGTTGCCGCCCTTCATGACCGCGATCCGGTCGGCCAGCGTCATCGCCTCGACCTGATCGTGGGTCACGTAGATCATCGTGTTCTGTAGCTGATTGTGCAGACGCTTGAGTTCAACCCGCAGGTCCACCCGCAGTTTAGCGTCGAGGTTGGAAAGCGGTTCATCAAACAAGAACACATCCACGTCCCGCACCAAAGCCCGCCCGATGGCAACACGCTGGCGTTGCCCGCCTGACAAAGCGCCGGGTTTGCGGCTGAGAAGCGGTTCGATCTGAAGGATTTCTGCCGCGTTCGCGACCCGCTTTTCGATTTCAGCTTTGGGGAGTTTTGCGTTTTTCAAACCGAAGCTGAGGTTCCCCTTTACCGTCATCTGCGGATAAAGCGCGTAGGATTGGAACACCATGCCAATGCCCCGCTCTGACGGTTCGGCCCATGTCACGTTCTGGCCTTTGATAAAGATCTGGCCGTCGGTGACTTCGAGCAGCCCCGCGATACAGTTCAGCAGCGTGGACTTGCCACAGCCAGAGGAGCCGAGCAGGACGATGAACTCCCCTTCTTGGATATCGAGGTTGAGGTTCTTGAGAACTTTCACCGCGCCAAAGCTGAGGTCGAGGTTTTTGATTTCAACGGAATTTGTCATTGTCTTAGCCCTTCACGGCACCAGCGGCGATACCGCGCACGAAAAGTTTCCCGGAGAGGAAGTAGATCACAAGCGGGACCAGCCCTGTCAGCATGGTTGCGGCCATGTTGACGTTGTATTCTTTGATCCCCTGCACGGAGTTTACGATGTTGTTGAGTTGGACCGTCATCGGGTAGGTCGCGGGTTTCGTGTAGATGACCCCGAAGAGGAAGTCGTTCCAGATACCCGTCACCTGTAGGATGACTGCCACTACGAAGATCGGCAGCGCCATCGGCAACATGATCTGGAAGTAGATCCGCCAGAAACCTGCCCCGTCGACGCGGGCTGCCTTGAACAGCTCTTCCGGGATAGATGCGAAGTAGTTGCGGAACAGCAGTGTCAGGATTGGCATGCCGAAGATCGTATGCACCAGCACCAGACCACTGATGGAGCCCATGAGACCCAGTTCGCGCAGCAGGATCACGATAGGATACAGCATCGTCTGGTAGGGGATAAACGCCCCAAGGATGAGGATGGTGAAGAAGACTTCCGACCCTTTGAACTTCCAGTTCGACAGTGCGTAGCCGTTGACCGATGCAATCGCGATGGAGAGCACACAGGACGGGATCAGGATTTGAACCGAGTTCCAGAAGCCGCGTGAAAGCCCATCGCAGTTGATGCCTGTGCAGGCTTCTGACCATGCTTTGACCCACGGCTCGAAGGTGACTTCGAGAGGGGGCGAGAAGACGTTGCCAAGCCGGATTTCCGGCATGCCCTTCACCGATGTCACCAGCATCACATAGAGCGGCAGCAGGTAATACATGGAGACCATGATCAGCGTGCCATAGAGGAAGATATTGCCACGGCTGAAGGTCTTCTTGGGCTTTGGCCCGCGCGGCTCTATGCCCGCATTTGCTGTCATATCAGCCATTCTTCTTGCCTCCGAATTCGAGGTAGGCCCACGGGATCAGGATAATGATCACCGAACAGAGCATCATGGTGGAGGCTGCAAAGCCTTGTCCGAGGTTTTGCGCCTGGAACATGTAATTGATGACGTATTTCGCCGGGACTTCTGAGCTGATGCCCGGCCCCCCGTTAGTTTGCGCGACGACGAGGTCGTAAAGCTTGATGATGCCAGATGCGATCAGCACCAGCGACGTGATGAAGACCGGCCGCATCATCGGGATGATGACCTGGATATAGGTTTTGACGGTGCCGATGCCGTCGACGCGGCAGGCTTTCCAGATGTCCTCGTCGATGCCGCGCAGGCCTGCGAGCATGATGCACATGATCAGGCCGGTGCCTTGCCACAACCCTGCGATCAGCAGGCCGAACATGACCGTATCGGGGTCATTCAGCGGGTTGAAGGTGAAGGTCGTCCAGCCCCAGTCCCGCACAACCGACTGGATGCCAAACTCTGGGTTGAGGATCCATTGCCACGCGAGGCCAGTGACCACGAAGGACAAGGCGAAGGGGTAGAGGAAAATCGTGCGGAAGGCGCTTTCGAACCGGATTTTGCGGTCGAGAAGTGCTGCCAGTGTGAACCCAATGACCAGCGTGAAGATCATCGAGCAGATGCCGTAGATCCCAAGGTTCGTGATCGAGATGATCCAGCGGTCGGTGTCCCAAAGGCGCTCGTACTGGTCGAGGCCGACCCAGTTGAGCTTGGGCAGCAGGCGAGAGCCGGTGAAAGAGTGCACGACTGTCCATGCGGTGCCACCGACGAAGACAACAAGGGCTGTCAGGATCATCGGGATCGAGGCGATCTTTGCCATCATGTTCTTGAACAAACGACTGGGTCGCTTGACGGCTGTACGTGCGGGGGGGTCCGAGGCCACGGTCATCGTGTCGGCTCCATCTGGGAAAATGTAGGGATCGTGCGCGAGGTGGGTCCGGCCAGGAGGAGTTGGCCGGACCCGATATCAGGTCAACGCTTAGTCAGCTTTGCTGATGATGTCGGCGTATTTCGCCTGTGCATCAGCGGCCGACATATCGGAGGACCAGAATTGCGCCATCAGATCTTCGATCTGTGTGGACGTGTCAGCGGACAGGCTTTGAGTGCCCGACGGCAGGATGTTACCACCCGCAAGGATCTCCAGACCCTTCTGCATGCAATCGTTTGCTGCAGACAGGTCGATGTCACCGCGCACTGGCAAAGAGCCTTTGGCGAGGTTGAAAGATACCTGAACTTCAGGAGAAATCAGCAGTGCTGCCAGCTCTTTCTGAGCGGCTGTGATTTCTGGATCGTCGTTGACTGGGAAGTAGAACGCGTCACCACCCGTGTCGAGGATCTGGTTCACACCCAGACCTGGCAGGCAAGAATAGTCTTCACCGGCGACGGATTCAGCGACAGAGAATTCACCCTGCGCCCAGTCACCCATGATCTGACC
>CALILP010000002.1 GCA_938016515.1 uncultured Paracoccaceae bacterium | reverse complement strand
CGCCCGCTGTCATCCCAAACCAACTCCTCCGTCGTCAGCCAGCCCGCTCCCTGCACATACCCCCCCTCAACCTGACCGATATCCAACGCCGGGTTCAACGAGGCCCCCGCATCATGCAAAATATCAGCCCGCAAAATCCGGTTCTCACCCGTCAGCGTATCAATCACTACTTCCGTCACGGCACAGCCTTGGGCAAAGTAAAAGAACGGACGGCCCTGCCCCTTGATCCGATCCCACTCCAAATCCGGGGTCTTGTAAAACCCAGTCGCGGAAAGGCTCACACGGTTCACATACGCAGTATTCACCGCATCAGCAAAAGCCATATCCTCCGTACCAACGCGCACTCGGCCATCCACAAACTGCACGCTTTCCGCAGCTACCTGATGCAACTCCGCCAAACAGACAGCAATCCGGTCCCTGATCTCATCACAGGCTGCCGCCACCGCCATCCCGTTCAAATCCGCCCCCGACGAGGCAGCCGTCGCCGACGTATTCGGGACCTTCCCCGTATCCGTCGCGGTAATCTTCACCGCATCCACCGACACCCCAAACCGCGACGCCGCCACCTGTGCCACCTTCTGGAACAGCCCCTGCCCCATCTCAGTGCCACCGTGGTTCATCGCGATCGAACCATCCTGATACACGTGCACCAACGCGCCCGCCTGATTGAGGTGGGTCAAGGTAAACGAAATCCCGAACTTCACCGGCGAAAACCCAATCCCCTTCTTCAAATAGGCATGCTCCGCATTAAACGCCGCCACAGCCTCCCGCCGAGCTGCATAATCAGACGACACCAACAAAGCCCGCGTCATATCCCCCAAAATAAAGTCAGTGACGTCCATCCCATAAGGCGTCGTCTGCGCAGACACTTTCGGAGAATGCTCCCCCCCAAATCGCACACCCCGCCCCGGCTTCTTTGTTTTCTCTATATCCTCGGGGTGCGCCGCAGGCGCAGTGGCAGACAGCCCCTCATGCGCGGCACGCGCATTCGCTGCCATCTCGGCATAGAAATTCCGTTGCCTGACCAAAACCGGGTCCAACCCCAGCTCGGCAGCGATATGATCCATCACCCGCTCGATCCCGAGCACCCCTTGCGGGCCCCCAAACCCGCGATAGGCCGTGGCGGATTGGGTATTCGTCTTCAACCGGTGCGAGGTAATTCGAGCGGCAGGCAGCAAATATGCATTATCCGCATGCAACATGGCGCGATCCGCCACAGGCAAGGACAGGTCCATCGCCCACCCACACCGCGTCATCTGCACAAAATCAACGCCCGTCAGGCGGCCATCCGCATCAAACCCCACATCATACGCAATCCGAAAGTCATGACGCTTACCGGTGATCATCATGTCATCATCACGGTCATAGCGCATCTTGCAGGCCCGCCCCGTCAGCCTTGCGGCCACGGCACAGCCCACGGCCAAGGCGTTCCCTTGGCTTTCCTTCCCGCCAAAGCCGCCACCCATCCGGCGCACTTCACAGCGCACCTCATGCATCGCAACACCCAGCGCCTCGGCCACCTTATGCTGAATCTCGGTCGGATGCTGGGTCGAGGAATGCACCACCATCGCCCCATCTTCCTGCGGCAACGCTAGCGCAGCTTGGCCTTCAAGATAGAAGTGCTCCTGCCCACCCATCTCAATCTGACCTTGCAAACGATGCGGTGCAGCAGACAAAGCGGCATCGACATCGCCCTTCGTCCAAACCCGAGGACCTTCTTCAAAGCGACTATCCACAGCCAAGGCCTGATCAATCGTCAAGATCGGCTCTTCCGCCGCGATCTCAACAGACCCAAGCCGCGCAGCCTTCCGCGCAGCCAAGTGGCTTTCAGCAACCACCAGAAAGACCGGCTGGCCCAGATAATGCACCTCGCCCGTGGCCAACAACGGCTCATCATGGGCGGAGGGTGAGACGTCATTGACAAACGGCAAGTCATCTGCGGTCAGAACAGCAACAACGCCATCAGCCGCCCGCACAGCCTCCAAATCACAGGCTGTGATCTTTCCGCGCGCCACCTCCGACATCCCAAAGGCCAGATGTAACGTGCCTGCAGGGGTCGGAATGTCATCAATATATCGGGCGGCCCCAGTCACATGCAGACGGGCGGCATCATGCGGTAAAGGTTTCGCAACGCTCATGCCTGCACCTCCAACACGCTGACGACTTGACCTGACATCTCCGCAAAGTACCGGCGCAACATATTCTGCGCAGCCTGCAACCGATAAGCCGCCGAGGCGCGCATATCACTCATCGGCGTGTAGTCCTCAGCAAACCGCGCAGCTGCCGCTTCAACCGTCTCAGCCGTCCAAGCCTGCCCCACCAAAGCGGCCTCCACAGCGGCAGCCCGATGCGGCGTCCCCGCCATCCCGCCAAAGGCGATCCGGGCCGCAGTCACAATGCCATCCACAACGGTCACGTTGAACCCACCACAAACGGCGGAAATATCCTGATCAAACCTTTTCGACAACTTGTAGACCCGGTGGCTTTCAACCCCCAGAGGCACCGTGACCCCGGTCACCAATTCCCCCGACTGCCGGTCTTGCTTGCCGTAGGTCAGGAAGAACTCCTCCAACGGCATCTCCCGCTCCACATCGCGCAGCCGCAAATGCAACGTCGCCCCCAAAGCAATCAAAGCAGGCGGATTATCCCCAATCGGAGACCCATTCGCGATGTTCCCCCCAATCGTCGCAGCATTGCGGACCTGCACCGAGCCATACCGCCGGATCATCTCGGCATATGACGGATACTCGTCCTTCACAGCCTCAAACACATCCGTCATCGAAACACCCGCGCCAAAGTGAATGTGATCCTCACCACGGGTCACAACATTCAACTCCGGGCACCGGGCCACAAACCCAACATCATCCAACTCCCGCAACTGCTTCGTCACCCAAAGCCCCACATCCGTGGCCCCCGCCACCAACGTGGCCTCTGGATGATCCGCATACCATTCCGCAAATTCCGACAACCCGTAGGGTGCGCATTCACTGCGCACCGCCACATCCAAAACCCACTCCGGCACCGGCTCACGCGCCACAGCCTCCGCCGC
>CALILP010000001.1 GCA_938016515.1 uncultured Paracoccaceae bacterium | reverse complement strand
GATCTGAGGCGTCAGATAGGCCCCGCCATCGTCCTCGGCAAAGGTTGGGATATGTGCGGTAGCACCATCAGCAATCGCTTCTGCCGTCTGCGCGCGCACTTCATCAGCAAAGCGCACATGGGCCATCGGCCCCAGCGTCGTTTCCGGGTCCAGCGGGTTCCCTAGTTTATAGCCGCTGACAATCGCAACGGCCTTTTCGACAAACGCATCAAAGTGCTGTTCGGCCACATAGATCCGCTCAATCCCACAGCAACACTGCCCGGAATTAAACATCGCGCCATCGATCAGCGTATCCACGGCAGCATCCACATCCGCATCGTCACAAACATAGCCGGGGTCTTTGCCGCCCAACTCCAACCCAACACCTGTGAACGTTCCAGCCGCCGCGCGTTCCATCGCCTGCCCGCCACCAACAGAACCGGTGAAATTCACAAAGCCAAAAGACTTGGCGGCGATCAGATCAGACGTCGTCTGATGATCCAGAAACACGTTCTGAAACACATCCTCCGGCACACCAGCCGCATGAAATGCCTGCACCATCCGCTCGCCCACCAGCGGTGTCTGGCTGGCATGTTTCAACACGACAGCATTCCCGGCAATCAACGCAGGTGCCACCGTATTGATCGCGGTCATATACGGATAGTTCCAAGGGGCAACGACCAGCACGACACCATGCGGCACCCGCTTGATCACGCGGCGAAAGGCGGCGCTGTCCTCGATCTCAATATCAGCGAGGGCATCAACAGCGATCTCGGCCATATAACTGGCGCGCTCATTGAACCCACCAAACTCGCCACCATACCGCACAGGCCGCCCCATCTGATGCGCCAGCTCGGGCACGATCTCATCGTTCATCGCACCCACATTGGCGACACCGGCCTGCACCAAGGCAATCCGCTCTGCCAGGGGCCGGGCAGCCCAGTCGGCCTGAGCCGTTTTTGCACGGGCAACGGCGGACTGCGCATCCGCGGCAGATAACGTCGCACGCTCTGCATAAACGGACCCGTCAATCGGAGAGATACAGGTGATCATACTCATGCCCTTTCAAACCCCCGCGCGATTTCCCAATCGGTCACAACGCGGTCAAATTCTTCCTGCTCCCACTCGGCGCAGCGTGTGTAGTGGTCAATCACATCGTCGCCCATAGCTTCACGCAACATTGCAGACCCCCGCAACGTTTCGGTCGCCGCTCGCAACGTCTGCGGAATGTCCTGCGCCTTGGCATCCTCATAGACATCGCCCTTGGTTGGCGGGGCCAGTTCCATCTTGTCCTCGATCCCCTTGATCCCGGCAGCCAACATCGCAGCCTGCGCCAGATACGGGTTCAAGTCGGACCCACCAATCCGGCACTCGGCCCGGATCCCCTTGGTACCATCACCACACAAGCGGAACCCTGCAGTGCGGTTATCAACGGACCAGACAGTCTTAGTTGGGGCAAACGTACCTTTGGCAAACCGTTTGTAGCTGTTGATGTAGGGGGCCAAAAAGAACGTATATTCAGGGGCATAGGCAATCAGCCCGGCCATATAGTGCTGCATGACCTCAGACATGCCAAGGTCCGCATCAGCATCATAAAACGCAGGGGCACCATCAACCCACAACGATTGATGCACATGAGACGACGACCCGACTTTGTTGTGATCCCACTTCGGCAGGAAACTCACAGCATGGCCCTGCTGCCAAGCGATTTCCTTAATCCCATTCTTGGCAATCGTATGGTGATCGGCGCAATCCAAAGCATCAGCATACCGAATATTCAGCTCCTCCTGCCCCGTCTCCGCCTCACCCTTTGAGTTCTCAATCGGCAGACCCGCGCCAAACAGATGATTGCGGATCGGGCGCATCACATGCTCTTCCTTGGTGGTCTGCAGGATGTGGTAATCCTCGTTATACCCGCTAATCGGGGTCAGATCGCGAAAGCCGCCCTTGCGGATATCGTCAAAGGACTTCTCGAACAGAAAGAACTCCAACTCAGTCGCCATCATGGCGTCAAAGCCCAGCTCTTTCAGGCGAGCGATTTGCATTTTCAGCATCTGACGGGGGGCATGAGGCACCGGCGCATGGGTGTGGTGATCTAGAATATCACAAAGAACCATCGCGGTCCCTTCTAGCCACGGCAGCACACGGATCGTCGTCAGATCAGGAGACATTATATAGTCGCCGTACCCCTGTTCCCAACTGCTCGACGCATAGCCCTCAGGCGTTGCCATCTCCAGATCGGTCGCCAGCAGGTAGTTGCAACAATGGGTTTCCTTGAACGATGTCTCCACAAAGTTCACGCCATGAAACCGCTTGCCCAGCAACCGGCCCTGCATATCGGGAAAGCAGGCCAGAACGGTATCAATCGACCCGTCTTTGACAGCGGCCTTCAGGCCCTCAAACGTGAGATTTCCAGCCATGTTCTGCGTCCCCTTGTCGCCTGAAACCACCCCGCAATTAGCGCGGGATGGCTTGGTCTTTTCTGCGCGGTCTTACTCGAAATTGTAAGGGGCGCCAGCCTGATTGATGACGCCATTGTACTCTTTGAAGATGTTGACGATCTTCTGATGCACTTCGCCTTCCTGAGCGACCTCTTCCCAGAACTCCTTGGCCGCGTTCTCGACTTCGGCCCATTCGCCAGCCGGGACAGAGCGTAGCTGAAGCTTGTCGCCATTGGCGCGCAAGGCAGCCTCGCCACCCCAATACCACTGATTGCGATAGGTGTGACCCGCCTCGGTCGCAGCCATCACAATGGCCTTCAGGTGGTCCGGCAAATCAGCCCAACGCTCCTCGTTCACGAACCAAGACCCGATCCAAGCACCAGAGATGTTGTTGGTCAAGAAGTAGTCGGTCACATCGGCCCACCCCACGGTGTAATCCTCTGTGATGCCCGACCACGCCATGCCGTCCAACTCGCCGGTTTGAACAGCAACCTCTGCATCCTCGTATGGGATGTTCACCGGCACCACGCCAAATTTCGACAGGAAGCGACCGGCAGTTGGGAAGGTATACAGACGCAGCCCTTCGAGATCGGCAACGCTGGTGATTTCCTTGGTGGTGTTGAAGTTACAAGGGTCTTGGCCCGCCGCAGTCAGCCATTTGACGCCAACCTTGGCGTATTCCTCTTCCCAGATTTCCTTTAGGCCGTACTGATTAAACAGCACCGGCACGTCGAGGATATGCTTGGTGGCAAAAGGGAAATACCCGCCGAATTGCTGCAAAGGCGTGGGTGAGGCCATCGAGTCGTCGTCCGAATGCACGCCATCAATGGTCCCACGCTGCAACGCCTGAAAAAGCTCGCCAGTCGGGACAATCTGGTCAGCATAGAACAGCTCGACTTCCAACTCACCATTCGCGGCGGTGTTGATATAGTCGATCACCGGCTTGGTCACATGCTCGCCCAAGGCAGACCCGGCATAGGTCTGAAAGCGCCATTTGATGGCTTCCTGCGCGCGTGCAACCGAGGGCGCCGCCAAAGTCGCAGCCCCGGCAAGGCCGGCATTCCGGATGAAATTACGTCTTGTGGTCATGATACTCTCCTAGTGTTGGTCGGTTGTCGTCCCCTAAGATGAGGCTTCTCTTGAATTGTGATTGCTGTAATCCTTGGCCAATACAGCCATAATCCATTCATCCTGCCAGCCGTCGTCCAGCCGGACGGCTTCGCGCAGTGTACCTTCGTGTACAAATCCGCAGGCGCGATAGCAGGCAATTGCACGGGTGTTGAAGGCCAGTACCTTTAGATCAATGCGATGTAGGCCCATGGGGCCAAAAGCGTGATCTAGCGTTTTACGGACAGCCTGCTGTCCAATCCCCCGGCCAAGCAAATCTTCGCGAAATAATCCGATTGCAAGACGTGCAGAACGATCTGCAGCCGAAAGGTTGTGCAACCGAACCTCGCCCTGCGCCTCTCCCGCCACCTCGATGATGCGAGCGTGAGGCTGACTTTTAAGCCACGTCAACCAATCGCGCGCGTGATCCTGCGTGCGAGGCGGCATCTGCTCGGCCTGCCCTCCATACATACGGTGAATCTCCGCCGAAACCGGGCGCGCGGCATAGGCTGCAATATCCGCGTCACATGGCGCGCGCAGCTCAATCTGTGGTGATGGATCACGTCCCATAAACAAGCCCCGGCAGCCACAGCGCCAGTTGAGGGAACACCATCACGAGGATCAGTGCCCCCACCATCACCAGCACAAACGGCCCGATGGATCGGTAGATGTCCTGAATGCTGATTTCAGGCGGGGCCATCGCCCGCATCAGGAACAGGTTATAACCGAACGGCGGGGTCATATAGGCGATCTGGCAAGTGATCGTATAGAGAATACCATACCAGATCAGGTCGAACCCAAGTGCCCCAACCAGCGGGACATACAAAGGAGCGACGATGACTAGCATCGCCGTGTCGTCCAGAAACGTCCCCATCAGGATAAACGACAGCTGCATCAAGATCAGGATCACCCATGGGTTCAGACCCAGCCGTTCAGTGAACAGGCTCTCAATCGCTTTCACAGCGCCCAGCCCGTCAAACACCGCCCCAAACGCAAGGGCCGCAAGGATGATCCACATGAACATGCAAGTGATGCCCAGCGTATTGCGCACCGAATTCTCGAACACTTCGCGGGTCATCCGCCCTTTCAACACGGCAGCCATAAATGCAGTGATCGCGCCGATGGCAGAGCTTTCGACCAGCGACGTCCAGCCCCGCACAAACGGCACCATCATCACCGCGAAGATCACCAGCGGCAGCAAGCCTGCCAGTAACAACCGGTATTTCTCGGCCTGCGGCATCTCCCGCTCGGCTGCGGGCAAAGCTGGCCCCAGCACCGGGTTCTTCCAGCAGCGGATCACAATATACAGAATGAACAGCGCGGCCATCATCAGCCCCGGCACCACGCCTGCCAGCCACAACTGCCCCACCGGTTGCCGCGCAATCATCGCATAAAGCACTAGCACCACAGACGGCGGCACCAGAATACCCAGCGACGATCCCGCCTGAATAACCCCGGTCACCATGCGTTTGTCGTAGCCGCGTGTCAGCAACTCCGGCAGCGCGATCGTGGCCCCAATTGCCATGCCCGCAACGCTCAGCCCGTTCATCGCGGAAATCAGCACCATCAACCCGATGGTCCCAATCGCCAACCCGCCGCGCAGGCCGCCCATCCAGACGTGGAACATCTTGTATAGATCATCGGCGATCTTGGATTCGCTCAGCACGTAGCCCATGAAAATGAACATCGGCAGCGTCAGCAGCGGATACCACTTCATCAGCTTCATCGCGGCGGCAAAGCCGATGTCATACCCGCCTTTGTCCCCCCACAGCAGCAGGGCGGCGACCACAGCCACAAACCCAATCGCGCCAAACACCCGCTGACCCGTCAGCAGCATCAGCATCATGGTCGAGAACATGAGGGTGGCGATCATCTCATAAGGCATCAGATGTCAGCCCCTTTGAGACGCAGAATGTCTTTGAACAGCTCCGAGATGCATTGCAGCAGCATCAGGAAAAAGCCAACGATCATGACGACCTTGATCGGCCACAAGTAGGGACGCCAAGATGACGAAGACCGTTCCAACGTGCCGATCTCTTCGGTGCCAATCATGACGCCAAACAAGAACGAGAACGGCGCATCTTTCCAATATCCAAAGGAATAGGCGGTCGAACTGACAGCGCCATAAAGCAGGACACACAGATAGAAGATCAGGAACAGCACGGTGATCGCGTCAAACCAGGCCTTCCGCCGCACAGACCAATCGCCATACAGCAGGTCCATCCGCACGTTCGATCCCAGTTGCAGGGAATACGGACCACCCAGAATATAGTATCCGACCATCACAAACTGGGCCATTTCCAGCGTCCACAACGTCGGCAGAAAGAAGGTCTTGCTGATCGAGGACCACAGCAAGATCCCCATCAGCACGAAAATCCCATACATCGCGACACGGCCCAGCCGATAGTTCACAGCATCCACGCCGCGAATGTATCCGCGCATCAGGCCTTGCATGCGGTAGCCTCCAACGCTTTGGACACCCATGACGTCAAGGTCTTGGCCATAGCAACCTGTGCAGGCTCATCGGCAATCAAATCACTGCGGACCTCGATCATCACATTCAGATGGCCATGCTTCACAGCATGTTCTTTCAACGTATGGGTCACGCCATCCGCAGGCCCATATGGCGCATTGCGCCGCACATCATACCCGTCACTGACCTCTAGCATTGCATCCGCAAGACGGCTGTCACTGTCGTGCAAAATCCCGATTTCAACCGCGCGCGACTGCCCGAGATACACTGGCGTAAAGCTATGGACAGTCACGACCACGGGGTCATCGCGCTTGGCAACCTCTGCGGCGACAGCCTCGCGAAACGGCGTGTAATACGCGGCGACCCGGTCCTGCCTCTCGGAATCGCTCAGTCCAACATTGCCCGGCACATCATAGGCTTCACTGCGAACCGGCATCGCATCGGCAGCACTTGGCGGGCGGTTACAATCATAAACCAAACGCGACACACGCGATGCGACCAGCACGGCATCCATCGCATCGGCCATCCCCTGCGCCACACCTAACGCCCCCGGATCCCACGCAATATGGCTTTCACGGGCGGCGGGGCTGATCCCAAGATGATCCAAAGCTTCGGGAATATGGCGGCTTGCATGCTCACAAACAAAGACAACCGAAGACGCAGCAGACCCGCGCGTTACCTCAACCACCTTTGTAGAATCTTGCTGCAAGCCAGAACCACCCCTGCCAACGAAAGTGCTTGCCATGGCCCCGCGATGTCAACACAATTGTGAAATATTTATCTCACAACTAAATGCTCTGTTATTTTTGTGAACAAAATGGAGGCAGTGATGGCCGAGGCTGCACAAACGATATCAGATCGCATTCACGAGATGCTGGATGATCTGACACGGGCAGAGCGGCAATTGGCGCTGTCAGTGCTGGAAAACTACCCGGCCTCCGGTCTGGGCCCTCTCACTGCTTTGGCGAAAGACGCCTCGGTCTCGGTGCCTACAGTCGCACGCATGGTGCAAAAGCTGGGTTACAAAGGATACCCGGAGTTTCAGGCAGGCCTGCGCGAAGAACTCAAAGCCCGCGTGCAAACCCCCATCGCCAAGCACGACACATGGGCAGAGGCGGCCCCGTCGGAACACATCCTCAACCGCTTCACCGAGGCGGTCATCGACAACATCCGCCTGACACTCGGCCAGATCGACCCGGCGGCCTTCGACCACGCCTGCGATCTGATGGCGGACGAGGACCGGCATCTCTACATCGTCGGCGGGCGGATCACCCACACATTGGCGGAATACCTGTTCCTGCACATGCAGGTGATCCGGCCCAACCTGACCCACGTACAATCCACCTCAAACACCTGGCCGCACTACTTGCTGAACGCCAAAGAAGGCGACGTCTTCGTCATCTTCGACGTGCGGCGCTACGAAAACAACACACTGAAACTAGCGGAACTGGCGCACGCGCGCGGCGCCAAGATCATCCTGATGACCGACCAATGGCGCTCGCCTGTGCATCAAATGGCAACGGTCTGCCTGAGTAACCGGATCGTGGTGCCATCAGCATGGGACTCGGCGACAACGACGATGCTCCTGCTGGAAACGATGATCTCAGCGATCCAAACGCTGAACTGGGCACAAACGAAAGAGCGGATCGAGGGGCTCGAAGACATGTTCGACCAGACAAAGCTGTTCCGGAAGTTTACATAGAGTTACGGACACGGGTCATCGGCGGGTTTGCGGATTTTGCGCTATTTCGCTGCACTTGCGCCAAGTTCGCTTCATACAGATTTAGCTATACGAAAT